>JANMCU010000040.1:0-26838 GCA_031361415.1 Chloroflexota bacterium
GGCGACCACCACGTCCAGCTCATCTCGACGGAGAGCATGTCGCCACGCTCAACGATCTCGCTCCGTCCGAGGTTGACGCCGTCGGGTGGGCCGGTCTGCGGCTCAACACAAACGGCATCCGGGAGTTCGCTGTACACGACCCAGTGATCGGCCGTCGATCGAAGCTCGAGGGCGAGGTTGCCTGGCCAGGTGAGCCGCGGTGCGGAGTGAACCCCGACGAAGCAGTCATCCCACGGCCCGGGTTTCGGTGCGACGAGGCGTCCAGTTGGAAGACCCGCCGGAGCGCGCTCGTACATCCGCTCCGCGCTGAACCGGAGTTCGACGTCGGAGTCGGCGCCCGCGAGGCGACGCACGAACCACGGGTGCCAGCCGAGAGTCGCCGGCATCCGATCCTCGGCCTCCAGTCGGAGCGTCACGTCGAGACCGTCGGTGCGGACCACAAACTGCTGCGTGACCCGGCCGCGAAAGGGCCAGTTGGGACCGAGATCGGTCGATATGGTCTCGGGACCTTGCACGCGCCACGCTCGTTCGAAGACCGTGCCGTGGATCGCGTTGGGCGGGAGATTGAGCGGAAGCTTCACCTCCATGCCGTTGAATTGAAACCGCCCGTCGCGAATCCGCCCGGCAAACGGCGCAAAGGGGTACACGCCCCACATGGTCGGGCCGTAGCCGACGGTGACCAGGAGCTCGTGTCCCCTCACAACGAGCGAGGCCATCCGGCCACCGTCGGCGGCGCTTACCGTCAGCCGGACGTCTGCGGCATCCAGGACCATCGTGTCGGTCATTTGTTCGCGATCGGCCCCATGAGATTGAGCATACCGGCCGTTCGCTTGTCCTCGATGGCCTCGTCAATGATTCCGGCGGCGTTTAGAGGGCCGTCATCTTCGTGGCGGGCGACGGCCCGTTGCCGACCGAAGTCCCATGACCCTCCTGAATCGTTGCCACGCCCAACGCTGATTTGCAATCTCACATCCGGGAGGAAGATCCGGTCCGGCAGGAATGGGCGGGCACGACCTGGTCATCGCGGTCTGGCTCGTCGAGCGCGCGCCAGTCCGTGATCGATGAGGTGAATGCGATCCCGACCTGGGAGATCATCACGGCCGAGGACTTGGGCATCGGGCGGCCCCGGATCGGGTGGCAAGCTGCGCCGACCTTTACCACCGTCGAGCGGCTGAGTTACTCCCGCTCGGGAGAACGCCAGTCTTGCAATCGGCGGGTGCGGCGCAACCGTCCGGTCAGGCGGGGCGCAACCGTCGAGCGCACTCGACGTGGTCCGGCACGGGTCTCGCGCCCTCCGCGGTCCTCGCCGCGATCCCGGCCCGTCTGGACGGCTTGAGTGCGACTCTGCCATCGTGTGACATCGAACTGACGGCGAGGCTGCCCCGGCGCCGGATCGAGGAGGCACATGAGCGATCGACGGAGCCGCGACCGGCGGAGCCAAGCCCGACCAGCGGTACACGGCGCCCGTCGGCGGTCGCGGCGGTTGCCGATCGTCCTGATCGGTGGCCTCGCCGCCGCGGTAATCCTGACCCTTGTCGTCCTCGGGCGAACGACGCCGTCCGGCCCCTCGCCGACGGCCTCCGACACGACCGCACGCTCATCGGGCCTCGTCGGCCGCGGTTCGCCGGCACCCAGCGAGCCGGCGACGTCGGGCGCGGCCTCCTCGTCAGCGTCGCCGAGCCAGGGCCCGGGTCCGATCACGGCCGTCCCGATCGTGCCCGTGGCCGACTATCGGACGACGACCCTCGCGGTCGCGAAGCGCGACCTCGCGGGCGTCCTCGCCGGCACGAACCGCCGTTGGAAGGCCATGGAGCTCGTCGCCGATCAAGCGGCCTCGATCCTCGACGCGTTGGGGCTGCCCGCGTCGAGCGTGGTCGTCCGCGCCGCCGACGCGAGCAGGTTGATGACCGACCTTGCCGCGCACCGCGACCGGCTCGGGTTCCTCCGCGCCGACGAGGTCGGGCCGGGTGTCCGGGCTCTCGGCTGGGGAGGGGTCAACCTGTTCGGTGTCCATCGCCTGAAGACGATGACATGGCCGCTCGTGGCCGAGCTGCCAACCGCCGCGACGCCGTACGACCCGGCGACGACCTGGACGATGTTCGCGGCCGGCGACCTCGGGCTCGACCGCAGCTACGCCAATGTCGTGAAGGTTCTCGGCAAGGGCGTCGACTACCCGTTCGACGGCGGGACGGCCCGGATCGCCAGACTCGTGTGCTGCTCGCCGTTCGGCTGGAAGGTCCCGACGATCGTCTCGACGGGCCATCGGACGACGATGCGGGGCCTCATCTCGTCGGCGGACCTCGCCCTCGCGAACATGGAGGAATCGGCTCCGGATCACTTCACGTTCCATCGCCATGGCACGGTGTTCACGGGCGACCCGGCGTTGATCGCCGGCATTGCCCGGGCAGGGATCGATGTCGCCTCGGTCGCCTCGACGCACATCGGCGACGGTGGCCCGAAGGGCATCCTCCAGACGATCGCAAGCCTCAAGAAATACGGGATCACGCCGTTCGGCGCCGGGCCCAACCTGGCGGCCGCCCGGCGGCCGGCGATCTTCACCGAGGGCGGCGTGAAGGTCGCCATTCTCGGCTATGACGGGATCTCGTCGGCGTATTACGGGGCCACCGCCTCGACGATCGGCGATTCGCCGCTCGTCGCGAAGAACGTCAAGGAAGACATTCGGGCCGCTCGCGCAGCCGGAGCCCAGGTCGTCATCGCTTTCCCCCATTGGGGGATCGAGTACACCTTCGGCCCGTCGCCGGTCCAGACTCGCCTCGCCCACATCATGATCGATGCCGGAGCGGACCTGGTCATCGGCAACCATCCGCACTGGGTCCAGTCCGTCGAGATCTACAAGGGCAAGCCGATCTGGTATTCGCTCGGAAACTTCACCTTCGATCAGAGCTGGTCCGAGCCGACGCTCGAAGGGGTCAGTCTCGAGCTGACCTTCCGGGGCCGCACCCTCGTCCAGGCCTGGATGAACCCGCACATCCTGATCGACGCCGTTCAGCCGAACCTGCTCGACCTGGCGGGCGACGGGCAGCGCGTCCTCAGCCCCGTCTTCAAAGCGTCGGGCAAGCTCCTCGCCTGGTAACCCGGCGACCCGCCCACGTCAGGCGCGCCGGTAGTCGATCTCCCAGACCACGTCCCAGGTCGCCCCGTCATCGGCCGAGCGCTGCCATTGCCAGCGAAACGAATCCGTCGTCACGTCGAGCCAGACCATCCGCTGGAGGACGGTTCCGGCGCCGGTCGACGTCTGGCGCTGGAAGCTGAGCCGGCCATCGACCTCGACCGCGACGAAGTCGAGATATGCGCCGGTCGAGTCGACCCAGGTTTGGCGCCACTGGCCATCGGCCGAGTCCCGGACCGAGAGGCTCAGGCCCTTGAGCGAGCTGCTGTCGTCGCTGCCGTCGAACGACTCCTCGATCGCCCGCTCGTCGAGCACCCGCTGGATCGAGTTCGTCCCGCGCCCGCCGCCGGCCCACGACACGACCCAGCTCCCGAGCCAGAAGTCTAGGGCCTGTGCGCCGAGCGGATCGCTGATCGGATCTTGTTCGGTGGGCTCGCCATCCATTGGCGAAGCGTAACGGACCACGGAGCGCGTCGGGGCCGGTGAAACCGGGCGTACCCCGCCGCGCGTATCTCCAAGTCGAGCCGCTGCGGTCCTGGCCGCCCACGTGTCCCCGGGGCGTCGACCGCCGAGCAGGAGGAACGACATGGCACGACGTGTGCTCGCCCTGACCGCGAGCCTCGGGCTGCTCCTGGCAATCGCGCTGCCGGCCACCGCCCGGAACATCAACGCCGACAACCTCTACTCCGTCCACAAGCTGTTCTCCGACGTCGCGGGTGCCGCCGCGACGCAGGACACCGACCTGGTCAACGGCTGGGGCATCGTCGCCAGCCCCACGTCGCCGTGGTGGGTCTCGGACAACGGTACGAGCAAGTCGACCCTGTACAACGAGGCGACCACGAGCACAAAGGTCGGCCTGACGGTCACGGTCCCCGGCGCCCCGACCGGGATCGTCTTCAACGGCTCGAGCGCCGACTTCAAGGTGCAGGTTGGGATCGCAACTCCGGCGGCCTCGCGCTTCATCTTCGCGACCGACGATGGCCAGATCGCCGGGTGGAACGGCCAGGGCACCGCAGCGATCCACGCGGTCGGGACCGCCGGCGCGATCTACCTCGGGCTGGCGATCGGCAGCACCGGCGGCCACAACGATCTGTACGCAGCGAACTTCAGCGGCGCGCGGGTCGATGTGTTCGACGGCGCCTGGGGCTCGGCAACTCTCGCCGGTAGCTTCACCGATCCGGGCCTGCCCGCCGGGTACGCCCCGTTCGGGATCCAGAAGATCGCCGGCGCGACCGGCGACCAGATCTTCGTGGCCTACGCGAAGCAGGACGAGACCGGCCTGGCGGAGCTCCATGGGGCGGGCCTCGGGATCGTCAGCGTGTTCGGGACCGACGGCACGTTCCACGGCCGGGTCGCGACATTCGGCGACCTCAACTCCCCATGGGGCCTCGCGCTGGCCCCGTCCAACTTCGGCAAGTTCAGCGGTGACCTCCTCGTCGGCAACTTCGGCGACGGCCGGATCCATGCCTTCAAGTGGAGCGCCGAGGATGGCTGGGAGGCCCACGGCGTGATCAAGGGGGTCGACCATCGGCCGATCTCGATCGACGGGTTGTGGGGCATCGGCTTCGGCAACGGCGCCGGGTCCGGCCCGACGAACTCTCTGTTCTTCGCCTCGGGCCCGAGCGACGAGACGCACGGGCTCTTCGGGTCGATCACCGCCCCGTAACGCCGGCCGCGGGACGGCATCTCACGAACCCGACCGAGTCCCGCACCAGGAGGAGGGTGCGGGGCTCGCCGCTTTTTTCGGGGCAGTTCGAGCTCGACCGAACAGTTCCGGGTCGGTTCCCGGTTGGGATGGGTATCAAGCCTCGTCCACAGGGAGCCCCAATGAGTTCGACCGCCCGGAGCATCCTCGTCTACTCGATCTACGTCTTCGGTCTCGGAGCCACGCTCCTCCTCGCCCCGAACGTGCCCCTTCCGATCGTTGGCCTGCCGCAGGCCGCGGAGGTCTGGATCCGCGTCGCCGGGATGACCGTGATCTTCCTGTCGATCCTGTATTTCACGGCCGCCCGGAACGACTATCGCGAGATCTTCGTTGCGAGCGTGCCGATCCGGTTCGCCGTCGTCGCCTTCTTCGCCGCATTCGCGGCGGCGGGCTATACGAGCTGGAACATCCTGCTTCTCACGCCGCTCGACATCGTGTTCGCGGTCTGGACCTGGACCACCCTCAGGCGGACCGCAGCAACCGCCTGATCGGTCAGCCCGGCAGCTAGTCGGCCAGGCTGAACCTGGCGGCGAGCCGCTGGTCTGCGAACACCGAGATCCGGGAAACGAGCGAGTCCGTAACCTCCACGAGGAGGATCGCGTACATCCGGAGCGCCTTGTCCGCCGGCCCGCCCGAGTAGACCGCGAACCCGGCTCCGCGGTTCGCCCGGACCGGAATCAACCGAAGCCGGAGGCCGCCGCCGAACACGGACTCGGCGAGGAACGCCGCGATCGCGTCGCGCCCACGGACGACGACGCCCGGCGGCATTGCGACGAGCGCCTCCTCGCGCAGGAGCGCGACGAGGCCCGCGACATCGGCCGACTCCCACGCCCGGACGTAGCGCTCGAGCAGGAGGCGCAGATGGTGCGGCTCGGCGGACGAGAGCCGCTCGAGGACAGGATCGGCCTCTTCGCGGCTCGACATCCGCGTCCGGGCACGATGGAGAGCGCTGTTCACCGCGGGGACGGACAGCTCGAGCAGCTCGGCGACCTCGCTCGCCCGCCAGGCGAGGACGTCGCGCAGGATCAACACCGCTCGTTGGCGGGGCGGCAGGAGCTGGAGCGCGGTCAGGAACGCGAGCGAAATCGATTCGTGGGCGTCGTAGCGCGCCTCGGGCTCCGCTGCCGCGTCGCCGAGCACGTCGTCGGGAATGGGCCCGACGCTCGGGTGCGCCTCGATGCCCTGCGTCCGCCTGCGCCGCTCGATCGCGTCAAGGCAGGCGTTCGTCGCGATCCGGTACATCCATGCCCGGACCGAGATCGCCCGCTGGAAGGTCGCCCGCCCGCGCCAGGCCCGCGCGAACGTGTCCTGGACGGCATCCTCGGCATCGTCGATCGAGCCGAGCATACGGTAGCAATGGACGAGCAGCTCGCGCCGAAACGGGCTGGTGAGCTCGTCGAACGCGTCGGCCGATCCGACGAGCGACGGGCGCGCGCTCGGGCTCGACGGCCCGAAGTCGATCACGCCGTCGATCCCGGGTCGGCGCCGGCGATCGCGACGGCCCCGGCAGACCAGGCTCGGCTGCCGGACGCCCCGGCTTCGTTGCCGCCGGCCGAGGGCGCGTTGCCGGCGGCCGCGAGCGCCGCCGCAAGCTCGTCGGGGCGGATCGGCTTCGAGACGTAGTCGTCCATCCCCGCGGCGATGCACGCCTCGCGATCGCCCTCCATGGCGTTCGCCGTCATGGCGACGATCCGCACGTTTCGCGCCGGCAACTCCGACCGGATCCGGCGCGACGCCTCGAGACCGTCGAGCTCGGGCATCTGGACATCCATCAGGACGACGTCGTACGGCGCTCGTTCGACAGCGGCGACGGCCTCGAGCCCGTTGATTGCGACATCGGCCGTGTAACCCATCCGCTCGAGCAGCCGAAGGGCGAGCTTCTGATTCACGGCGTTGTCCTCGGCGAGGAGGATCCGGAGCGGGTGGCGCACGCCGAGGCCGACGTCGGTCGCTGCCCGCTCCGGCCGCGGCGCATCTCCGACGGAGCGACCCGTCAGGACCGCCAGCACGGCCTCGCGGAGCGAGCCCGGTTTGACCGGCTTCGAGAGGAACGCGACCACCCCGACGGCGTCCCGGTCGCGCTGGCCGGCCGAAGACAGGATGACGACCGGCGGCGGGCTCGCCATGCCCGAGCCGTGGATGGCCCCCGCAAGAGCGACGCCGTCGAGGTCGGGCATCCGATAGTCGGACAGGACCGCGGCGAAGTCCGCCGGCTTCGTGGTGGCGAGATCGCGGGCGGCAAGAGGATCGGTGGTCGCGGTCACGTCCAGGCCGAGCCGCTCGAGCTGCGCAACGAGGATGCGCAGGTTGGTCGCGTTATCGTCGACGACCAGGACCCGCCGACCCGCGATCTCGGCGGTCGCGCCGGCGATGCCCGCGGGTTGAGGCCGCACTTCGCCGGTGCCTGACGGCTCGGCCGCCTCGGGCAGGTGAATGATCATGCGGAACGTGCTCCCCTCACCGGCCACCCCAGTACTCTCCGCCCACATCGATCCGCCCATGAGCTCGGCCAGTCGCCGGCTGATCGCGAGCCCGAGGCCGGTCCCGCCGAACCGGCGCGAGATCGACGCGTCGGCCTGGCTGAACGAGTGGAACAGGCGCCCGATCCGATCCGGTGGAATCCCGATGCCGCTGTCGTGCACGTCCAGCCGGAGCTCCCACGTCCGAGCCGGGCCGGGATCGGCGTCGGCGGGGCGCTCGCGGTCCGGCGCGGGGTCGCGCGCGCCACTGATCGTCAGGACGACCTCGCCCTGCTCGGTGAACTTGATCGCGTTGGACAGCAGGTTCAGGACGATCTGGCGGAGTCGTCCGGAATCCCCGACGACCGATGCCGGCAGGTCCGGGTCGAGCGCATAGACGAGCTCGACGCCCTTCTTCGCCGCGATCGGGCCCATGACGTCGAGGGCACCCTCGATCGTGCCGGCGAGGGCAAACGGCGTTGCCTCGAGCTCGATCCGGCCGGCCTCGATCTTCGAGAAGTCGAGGATGTCGATGATGATCGTGAGGAGCGCCTCACCGGACGTCCGGATCGTGTCCGCGTAGTCACGCTGCTCGGCGTCGAGCGGTGTGTCCATCAGCAGTCCGCTCATCCCGATCACGGCGTTCATCGGCGTCCGGATCTCGTGGCTCATCGCCGCGAGGAACGAGCTCTTCGCCTGATTCGCCTCGTCGGCCTCGCGCCGGGCAGCCTGCAGCTCGCTGATGTCGTGATAGATGGCATAGAAGCCGAGGGGCTCGTCCTCCACGACGAGCGGCACCATCAGGACCTCGACGTCGACGAGCGAGCCGTCCTTGCGCATCCGGTGACCGATCCGCTGGACCCGACCGAGGGTCGCCTCGCGGGCGAGGTCCCGGCCCTCCGCCCGGAGCTCGTCCGACCGGAGAATCAGCTCTTCGATCCGCTTCCCGATCGCCTCGTCGGGGAGGTAACCGAAGAGCGTCGTCGCAGCCGGGTTCCAGGCCGAGACGCGTTCCTCGAGGTCCATGGTCACGACGGCGACCGGGCTGACCTCCACCAGGGACGCGTAGTACAGGCGCTGCCGGCTCAGCTCGACGGTCCGCTCGGAAACGCGCCGTTCGAGGGTGGCGAGGTTCTCACGCAGCTGCGAGGTCATCCCGTCGAAGGCGGTCGCAAGGGTGCCGACCTCGTCATCCGAACGGATCCCGGACACGGCCTCGAGATCGCCGCCGGCGACCCGGCTGGCGGTCGCCGCGAGCGACAGGATCGGCCGGGTGACGCGCCGGGCGACCACCCAGATCCCGGCCGCGAGGACGATCGTCGAGAGCAGCCCGACCAGGCCGATCGTGAGGGCCAGCCCGCGGGCCGAGCCGAGCGCTTCGTCCTGGCTCATCTCGGCGAGCAGGGCGGCACCGCGGTCGGCGAGCCAGCGGTAGACCCCGACGACCGGGACGCCGCGATCGTCGAGGTACAAGCCCTGGCCATTCTCCTTGGCGAGGGCTGCGCTGATGCCGGCGGAATCCACGGTGGCTCCGGCGTCGCTGGTGCTCGTGCCCTGGATCAACCGATGGTCCGACCCGACGAGGTAGGTTCGCCCGGAATTCCCGAGCCCGGTCCGCTCGAGGATGATCCGGTCGAGCCGCTGGAGGCTGAGGTTCGCGGCCAGGACCGCCACCCGCTGGCCGTTGCCGTTCTGGTCGAAGAGCGGGGTCGCGACGGTGATCGTCGGGCGGTTCGTCAGGCTCGACGAGTACACGTTCTGGGTCGTCGTGTGCGACGAGCCGGCGATGAAGAACGGCTCGGCGGCCTGCGTCTCGCCTTCATGCGTCGTGAAGGTGGACAGGCGGACGATGCCATCGAGGTCGAGGATGTAGATCTCCTCGGCATCGGCCGTCCCGACCACGACCTTCTTGAGGTCGTCCCGGAGGCGCGCCTCCGCGGCCGCTCGCACATCGGCGGGGCTCGCCGGATCGAGGAAGGCGCGGGCGTCGTCCCCGAACCCGGAGATCGAGCCGACGTAGACGACGTTCCGGGTCTGCTCGTCGATCCAGCGGTTCAGCGCATCCGCCTTGTTGGCCGCAACCGCATCGAGCCGATCGTAGAGGCCGCGCGTCACGTCGTCGGTCGCGCGCACGTAGACGACCCCGCCGACCGCAAGGATTGTCACCGCCGACAGCAGCACGAAGTAGGCGACCAGGCGCGATCGCAGGCTTCGCCGCCACGGTCGGCCGAGACGCGTCGCCATGACCGGTGAGAGAGCCCCGGCGGGCCCCTAGGGAACCTGCTGATTGATTGACGCCAGGTCGAAGCCGGCCGCCGGGGTGGCGTAATCGGTCTTGAAGAACTGGATCGACAGGGCCTTGAGCTTGCCCTGGGTGTGGAGATCCCGGATCGCGGCGTCAACCCGATCGAGGAACGGCCCGGGCGCGAGCGTGAGACCGCGGTCGACGTAGCCCGTCTTCTGGGTGAAGAACGCGACTTCGTCGAGCTGGCGAAGGGCCTTGCCCTTCGCGATCGCTCCGGCGCCGACCGGCTGGCTGCACAGGAATGCGTCGATCTTGCCGTCGGCGACGGCCTGGAGGCCCGGCACCTCATTGGCGAACGTCACGATCTTCGGGTCGGTCACATCGACCGTCAGGGTCTCGCCGGGCAGGGACAGCGTCTTGCGCAGGTACAGCTCGTGCGTGCAACCGGCACACGCGCCAATCTGCTTGCCGGACAGGTCGGCGGGTGTCTGGTACTTCGACGAGGCAAGGACGAAGTAGTTGGCCGGCGTCGAGTAGTAGGGCTGGGTCATGTAGAGCGTCTTCATCCGGGCCGCGGTCAATGCGCCCGAGCCCCAGGCCACGTCCCAGCGGTCGCCCCAGTTGCCGGCAATGATCTGGTCGAATGGCACGCTCACAAAGCAGGCCTCGACGCCCATTGCGGCGGCGACGAGCTTGCCGGTCTCCGCGTCGTAGCCCGAGACCTCGGGCGCCGTCAGCTGGTTGGGACTGCACTTCGTGGTGGCGGCCCGGGTCGCGCCCTTGACCGCGAACGACTGCGGGGCGTAGTCGAGATCGGTCGCCAGGACCAGCGTCCCGCGGGCGAGGACCTGGGCAAGCTTGTCCTTCGTCGGGTCCGCGGATGCCGCCGCGGATCCGGACGAGCCGGTGCCCGGGCCGCAGGCCGTGACGACCGCCGCCACGGTCGCGATCATCGCGAGGGCGGTCCGCAGCCGAAGCGTCCGAACGCCGCCGAACCGGGCCCGGCCGCCGGCCGTCATGGCAGCACCTGCCCGAGCCCGGTCAGGTCGAACGCCCCGGCGGCCGTCGTGTAGTCCTTGCCGAACCACTGCATCGACATGGCCTTGAGAGTTCCGTCGGTATGGGCGGTCGAGATGATCTGGTCGACCCGCGTGACGAACGCCGTCACGTCCAGTCCCGAGGTCTTGTCGACGAACCCGCTCGGGTACATCGAGAAGGCCGACTCATCGAGCATCCGGAATGGCTTGCCGTCCTTGATGGCCTGGGCCGCGACCGGTTCGGCGGTGAGGAACGCGTCGATCTTGCCGGCGGCGAGGGCATCGAGCCCCGGCGCCTCCGTCTCGAAACCGATGAGCTTCGGGTTCTTGACTTTCTGGATCAGGTCGACGCCCGGAATCTTGAGGGTGCCCTTGAGGTACGACTCGACCGTGCAGCTCGTGCACGTCCCGATCGACTTGCCGTCGAGATCCGAAGCAACCTTCGCCGACGACGCGGCCGGGACGACGAACCGCTGCGGGACGTAGTAATAGGGCTGGGTCATCCACAGGTGCTCCATCCGGGTCGCGTTGATCGCTCCGGATCCGTAGACGAGATCGAACCGGTCGCCCCAACCGCCGGACGTCACCTCGGTCCAGGTCGGCTGGACGAAACACGCTTCGACCCCGATGCCCTTGGCGACGAGCTTGGTGGTCTCGACGTCGAATCCGGTCACTTCGGTGGCGGTGATCTGGTTGGCGAGGCACTTCGTCGGCGACGCCCGCTTGCCGCCGTCGACCCGGATCGACTGGGGCGGATAGTCGAGCTCTGCGTAGCCGACCAGCGTGCCCCGCGCGATCACTTGGGCCAGCTTGTCCTTCGTCGGATCCGCGCTACGGGTCGTGGAATTGCCGGCACCGCCGCTGCACGCTGCGACGAGCACGGTGGCCGCACCGATCATCAGGAGGGTCGCCCGCCTGGGGGGCCGGCGCGACAGGATCGCGCGCGCCCGGCCGATCGAACCAACGCTCACGGGAGCTCCTCATTCCAGGATGACTGTGCCCGGCAACCCGGCGATGGTACGAGACGCTTCCCGCTGGGGGAAGAGCCATTCCCGATTGCGCATGCGGCCGGCCGCATCCTTCGCGCCCGACCGTTGCCTTCGGTGTCTTCCTGGCTCGGCATGGCCAACTTGGTCTCATGGTCCGCCTTGCTATCCTCGCGACCACCGTCCCTTGCCTCGGGGGCCCCATGCGTCCACGCTCCTCGTCCGTCCGCCGCATCCCGCTCCTGGCGACGCTGATCGGCGCGACGCTGATCGGCGCGACACTCGCCGCCACGCTCGCGGGCTGCGACCTGATGGTCTCGACCACCACACCACGGCCGTCGCGTCTCGTCGCGACCCCGGAACCGACGCCGTCGCCCGAGCCGACGGAGAATGACGAGGCCCCGACCCTCCGACCGGATCCATCGGGTGCGAGCTCGGACCTGCTCGATGCGGCCAACGCGCTCGCGGACCTCCGGTCGTACCGCGTCGCGGTCGCGACCCGCGGCCTCGTGACAGCGACCCCGGTCAGCGGCACGGTGACGATGACCTCGACGCTCCTGCAGGGCGCGGAGCCCGCGGCCGAGTTCAGCATGGCCGGCGTCGACGGGTACGCGGGGGGCCGGCTGGACGCCGTCGTGATCGGCGATCAGGCCTGGCTGAAGGAGGGGTCGGGTCGCTGGACCAAAAGCCCCGGCGGTGCGGGGGACTTCGATGCCGCGTTCACGACCCTCTCGCCGATCGACCTGGTCAGCGGCTTCGACGCCCTGTCGGCCGCGCTCGCAACCGTTGGAACCGAGCGGCGGAACGGTCGCTCGACGGTCCATTACCACGCCGATTCCGGCGACCCGCCCGTCGTCGCGGCGGGCCTGACCACGGG
Source organism: Chloroflexota bacterium (assembly GCA_031361415.1). Classification (GTDB taxonomy): domain Bacteria; phylum Chloroflexota; class Limnocylindria; order Limnocylindrales; family CSP1-4; genus CF-46. The sequence continues at coordinate 12,440 of JANMCU010000040.1, forward strand.
GTCGGTCGATGCCTGGCTGGCGACGAGCGGGCGGTACCTCGTCGCCCTCGTGATCGACGGGACATGGGATGTCGACGGCACCCCCACCCCGGTGCTGCTGCGGATCGACGTGACCCACGTCGACGATCACGCGAACGCCGTGGCACCGCCGGCCTGAGAGGGGAGGCGACGCTGACCACCGACCCGGCTCGACCGGTCGCGAAAACGGCCGGAGCGCGATGCCCTGCTATCGTGCGGCGGTGGACCCGACCGCGCGCAATGATGCCGCCTTCCGGCCGATCGACGCCCCGGAGACGGGCCCACTCGAGGCCGTCTGGCTGGGTCGGGCCGACTACCGAACGGTCTGGGCGCTCCAGAAAGAGCTCGCCGCCAGCCGAGCCGCGGGGAGGATCGGAGATCGTCTCCTGCTGGTGGAGCATCCCGCCGTGCTGACCCTCGGACGGCATTCCGACGAGACGCACGTCCGGACAACCGTCGCCGACCTTGGCACGCGCGGGATCGAGCTGATCCGGGTCGAGCGTGGCGGCGAGGTCACCTACCACGGTCCCGGCCAGCTGGTCGCCTACCCGATCATCGCCCTCGCCCGGCGCGGCCTGCTGGTGCGGCCCCTCGTCCGGGCACTCGAGGCGGCGATGGTCGAGACCTGCGCAGCCTTCGGCGTGGTCGCCGACCGGCGCGATGGCCACCCCGGCTGCTGGATCGACCCGTCTGGCGGCGCTCCGCGCAAGATCGGCGCCCTCGGCATCCGAATCGAGCGCGGCGTCAGCTACCACGGGATCGCCCTGAACATCGATCCCGACATGGCGGACTTCGAGCTGATCGACTCGTGCGGGATGCCCGACGTCGTCTCGACATCGGTGGCGATCGAGGCCGGCCGACCGGACGAGCAGCCGTCGACCGCAGCCGTCGCCGCGGCGGCCGCCGTGTTCGCGCGCGCGTTCGCCGCCCGGATCGCGGCCACTCTTCAGGGCGATGGGTCGGCGCAGCCCGGAAGCCTGTCGACCGCGCCGCCCTCCGGCGTGCCGGCGATGGTCAGCTGAGGTGGCCGCGGGTCTGTTCGAGCTGCGCAAGGATGCGATCACCGGCTGGTGGGTCGCGACCATCGTCGACCGCGCCTTCCATCGCGATCGATTCGCCACGGCAGCCGATTCAGTCGATGACGGCGGCGACTGCCAGAACTGTCGCCTGCCGCCGGGCGATGGCGTTCGCCTGCGGATTCTGAAGGACTTCGCGTTCCACACCGTCGGCACTGACGAGCAATCCCGGGAGCTCGACCTGAGCGTCGCCCAGGTCTCGCTCCAGGACGCCCGGGCCAGCGGCAGCTGGCGGACGATCGTCGCTCCCCCAGGCGAGCACCGGCCGCTCCACGCCGTCGGCAGCGAGACGATCCTGACCATGCTCGCGGTTTCGCGCACGGCGATCGCGGATGCTCGGCGGACCGCGCTGACCGATCATCTCCAGGTGGTCCAGAACTGGGGCGGACAGGCCGGAGCGCGGACGAACCACCTGTGTCTCGATCTGTACGACCTGCCGCTGATCCCACACCGGATCGCCGAGGAGCTCGGCGGCGCGGCCCGCTTCGTCATCCGCGAAGGCGAGTGCCCGTGGTGCCGTCTCGTCCGCGATGAGCCGAGCCGACCCGAGCGACTCATCTGGCAGGACGACCAGACGGTCGCATTCGCCCCCTTCGCGTCGCGTTCGCCGTTCGAGGTCTGGGTCGTGCCGCGCCGTCACGAGGCGGACTTCGGACGGGCCTCGGATCAGGACATTGCCGCCATCGGGGAAGCCCTGCGCCAGGTTCTCGGGGCGCTCGCCGTCACCCTCGACGGGCCGCCGTACAACCTCGTCCTGCACACCTCGCCCCTGCGCGAGCAGGTCGACGCGACCTATCACTGGCACTGGGAGATCCACCCGCGTCTGCGCGAGATCGCGGGCCTCGAGCTGGGAACCGGCCTGCCCGTCAACCCCGTGTCACCCGAGGATGCCGTCGAGGAGCTGCTGACCCGGACCCGGCGCCGCGGTGCGTCCGGCGCGGGGGCCTCCGGCTGATGGATGTAACGCCGAAGGGAGGACGGCGTCACACACGCGTGAGCCACCTCGTCTGTGGGGCACGGAGCACACGGCGACCGCCGCTCGCTTCGACCCCGTCACCGCAGGACTTGGAGGTTGCATGGTCGGCGCGCTCGACAACCGGATCGGCGTCAGCCGAGGATTCGGTGGGGGAGCGGCCGTGACGGGCGCCTGGGAACAGGATGCCGCCGCAGGCTTCGTCGAAGACCTCTTCGCGGCGCACCACAACGAGATCTACGCTTACCTGATCCGGATGCTGCGCGACCCGGAGCTGGCCGCCGATCTCACGCAGGACGCGTTCATCAAGGCCTACCGCAACTACAACGTTCTCGAGAAGCCGGAGAACGCCCGGGCCTGGCTGTACCAGATCGCCCACCGTGTCGCCCTCGACCACATCCGCCGTCAGAAGATCATCCGGTTCCTGCCGTGGACCGGCGAGAGTCACGGGGCCGCCCCGTCAACGGAGCGGCTCGTGATGGATGCCCACCTGTCGGGCGACCTCCAGCGGGCCCTGGCCCGGATCCCCGAGCGCCAGCGGGCCGCGCTCCTGCTCGCCGAGATCCACGACCTCACCGGCCTCGAGCTCGCGGCGGCCCTCGGCGTGAGCCATGTCGCGGCACGAGCGCTCCTCACCCGGGCCCGCGAGAGCCTCCGCCAGGCCCTTGCCGTCGAGCGCCAGGCCGACGCTGATCATGAGGCCGCCGCTGATGCCGCGGCTGGCGCCGGCAGCGACCGCCGCTCCGGGACCGCTCGGTGAACCTCGGCCGCGGCCGCGGTCGCCGCCCCGACGATTGGCCGTCGAGCCACGTCCGGGCCCGCTCCGATCTCTCGGAACGTCTCGACGGCCCGCTGGATGCGAACGAGGCCGGCTGGCTGGCCGACCATCTCGAGGCATGTCCGGCCTGCCGTGACATTGCCGACGCATACGCTGCCCAGCGCCTCGAGCTGCGCGCCCTGCGCGATGCGATCCCGACCCCGCCACGCGACCTGTGGGCCCGGACCGCGGCCGCGATCGAAGCCGAAGCCCGCTTCCGCGACGGACGCGCCCGCTCGAACGACTGGCGCAATCGCCGAATGCTCGCCCCCACTGTCATCGCCGCGGCTCTCGTCGTCGCCGTCGCGGTCGGAACGCTGATCTCCTCCCAGCGATTCGGCCACGGCGGCGACGCGGGGTCGTCGGCCGTGACCGCGCTCGTGCCCGGACCGTCCACGGGTGACACCGCCAGCGCTGCCGCGGGTCCGACCCCGATCCCCGCGCCGAGGAAGATCGCCTACGTCGCGCGCGACTCCGGTGGCACCTACTCGATCAAGACGACGAATGTGGACAAGGTCTGTCCGAGCGCGTTCACCCAGCCATGCGACGATGCCGGCGCGACCGTCGATCACCCGGTCGCCCTCGCGCAGGACCCGTCGACCGTCTTCGGATCGGTCGACAACAAGCGCCTGATCGTGGTCAACGACCCGTCGTCGGCCAACAGCGGGACAGTCTCCGTGGTCCCGATCCCGAGCGACGCTCCAGGATCGAGCCCATCAGCGAGCACGAACCCGGTGGCCACGTCTTCGCCGGCAGTGGCCTCCGCGACGCCGACAAGCGGCCCGACCTCGACCCCTCGGCTGACTCCGTCGCCGGCGCCGGCGAGCCTGCAGCCGACACCCGCACCGTCGGCCGATGTCGGGTCGCCGACGCCTTCAGTCGAGGTGACGCCCGGCCCGGGCGGAGCGATCGAGATCGCCCACGACGTCATCCTCGTCGGTCAGTCGGCCGCGTATTCGCCGGCCGGCGACTGGTTCGCCTTCACCGCCCGCCCGGTCGACGGCTCCGCCGGGCCGGACATCTTCGTCTGGAGGGTCGGCGACAAGCTGGCCAGCCCCGTCACGACCGATCATCGATCGGTGTTCGGATCGTGGTCGGGTGAGACGATGGTCGCCAGCACGGTCGCGGAGATCACGAAGGGCACGGCCGGAGCCGCTGGCTTCGAGCCCGTGTCCTACCTGCTCGATCCGTCGACGAACATCCGGACCGATCTGCCGCAGACCGGGCAAGCGTGGCGACCGGCGGTCGATCCGACCGGGCGGCTGGCCGTGTACTGGGCCGGAACCGTGCGGGCGACCACGACGCCGGGCTTCGCGCCCGGCGCCGGACGCCTGGTCCTCGGCGATTGGGGAACGGGTGACAGCGCTCCGAGCGGCGCCCCGCTCCCGACGTCGCTCAAGAGCGACCAGAGCGCGGCTCGCCATGAGACGACGATCGCCGCCGGCCGACTCGACGACTGGGACGCGCGTTGGGATGGCAGCGGAACCCATCTGGCGATCTGGATCGCCGACCCGCTCAATCCCGCGGTCGGCAGCCTGAGCCTGTACGCGGTCGACTCATTCGACGGCAAGATCGACCTCAAGAAGCCGCTCCTTGACAAGAAGAGCGCACTGGCCGGCTACTCGATCGCCGACGGCCAGCTCGTCTGGGCCGAGCCCGACGCGACCGGCTCGACGACCAATAGCCAGATCCAGCTCCTGGCCTGGACCGCCGATGGAGTCGGGACCGTTGGAGCCGTGACCGGACCGGTACTCGTCATCCGCTGAACCTCGGGCCGATGGAGTCGCGGAGCTCCAACCTCGGCCGATGGAGTCGCGGAGCTCCTCCTCGGACCTCGGTGGGCCCGCCACGGGTCCGCTCTCGCAGACACGCGGCGCACCCTGGACCAACTCGCGATGGCGCGCCCAGGTGCGACAGCCAATGAAGTTGTATGGTGCCCCCCTACGTGCGACCCTCCCGAATGGGTGCGGGCGCGGCGCTCACCGCCGCCCTCGCCCTGGGTGCGTTGCCGGGTATCGCCGGATCGGCCGGGCCAACGCCCGATTCGGCCATCGACCCGTCAACGTTCCAGTCCGTCCAGGTCCCGGCGTTCACGACGACCGATTTCGCGGTCGGGTCGCTCGACAACGCCTTCCGCGCCGCGAGCGCGATCGATTCGGCGACGCTCCTCGTCGAGCCCGGCAAGGAACCGAAACGGATCATCCCGACCCGACCGGCCGTGGCGGTGCCGGCCGCGCACGGCGGCTCGGCTCTCAAGCCGCCGCGCTACACGATGTCGGGCTATGCCACGTTCTATGCCAATGGAACGACGGCGATGCGTCTGCCGCGCGGAACGACCGTGATCGTGTGCGGTGCCGGCGGGTGCATCGAGCGAGTGATCGACGACTACGGACCAGCCGTCAACGCCGGGCTCGGCCGGATCGTCGATCTCTACACGCCGGACTTCTTCGCGGTGTGCGGCTGCCCGTCATGGTCGGGCACGACCCGGGTGACGGTCTCGGTCTACTGATCGTCCGTCGGGGGCCGTGGCCCCCCTCGAGGTTGTGCATCGGAAGGGCAACCGGACCGCTGAACCGCCCTTGTCGAACTGATTCGGGTCGTGTTTCGCTCGGTCTGTGCCCTGGACGGGCATGACGGGCCCAAATCGCTCCGAAACGGAGCTCTTCGGCCGGATCCGCGGTCCACTGGCACCTTTGACGCACATCCGGCCGGCGATGCGGACCGGGCGACTGCGCCGCTTCAGGTCCGGCACCTCGTCCTCGTCGGGTATCCTTCTCGCGACCCTTCGAACGACGGCCCGGTGAGGCCGCATGGGAGCCCCGAGAGGCCCGGGAAGGAGCAATGAGCGGCCGACAGATCATGACGGCGGACGAGATCCGCCGGGCGACGATCCGGATCTCGCACGAGATCGTCGAGAAGCAGGCGGGCACGACCGGCCTTGCCCTCGTCGGCATCCAGCGCCGGGGCGTGCCCCTGGCCCGTCGGATCGCCGACGCGATCGCGGAGCACGAAGGCGTCTCGGTGCCGGTCGGTGCCCTCGACATCACCTTCTATCGCGACGACCTCTCGCTGGTCGCCCAGCAACCGGTCGTCAAGGGCACGGACCTGCCGTTCGACCTGAACGGGTCGACGGTCGTCCTCGTGGACGACGTCCTGTACACCGGCCGGACGATCCGGGCCGCGATGGACGCCCTCGTCGATTTCGGCCGCCCGCAGGCGATCCGCCTTGCCGTTCTCGTCGACCGCGGCCACCGCGAGCTCCCGATCCGGGCCGATCACGTCGGCAAGAACGTCCCGACCTCGCGCGAGGAGGTCGTCAAGGTCCAGCTCGAGGAGATCGACGGCGAGGACGGCGTCAACATCGATCGTGCGGTCGAGGCCGCAACGGCGGCGCCGGTCGGATGACCGTGATCGATCGGGCGGTCGCAGACGCGGATCGTGCCCTCGAGGTCCCGATCGTCGATTCGCCGCCCGAGGCCCAGCCGATCGGCTGGCGCCATCGTCACCTCCTCGACGTCGACGTCCTCTCGTGGGCCGACATCGAGCTCGTCATGCGCACGACCGATGCGATGCGCGAGGTGCTCGGCCGGCCGATCGCCAAGGTTCCCGCGCTGCGCGGCCGGAACGTGACGATCCTGTTCTACGAAGCCTCGACTCGCACGCGCGTGTCGTTCGAGGTCGCGGCGAAGAACCTGTCGGCCGACGTCGTGAACATCGCCGCGGCGACATCATCGGTCGCGAAGGGCGAGTCGCTGGTCGACACCGTCAAGACGGTCGAGGCGCTCGGAGCGGAGCTTCTCGTGATCCGCCACGCCGTGTCCGGCGCACCGTACCTCGCCGCGCAGACGTTCTCCGGCTCCGTTTTGAACGGCGGCGACGGTTGGCACGCCCATCCCACCCAGGCGCTGCTCGACCTCTACACGTTGCGAGGGCGGTTTCCGGACGGGTCCCTCGAGGGCCGCAAGATCGTGATCCTCGGCGACGTGCTGCACTCGCGGGTCGCCCGCTCGAACATCTGGACGCTGACCGCGGCCGGCGCGGATGTCTGGCTGTGCGGCCCGGCGACGCTCCTCCGTGGGTTCGAGGCATGGGCCGCTCGTGGCGCGGCGGATGGCCGGAGGTTCCATGTCACGTCGTCGGTCGACGAGGCACTGCGCGACGCGGACGTCGTCATGGCCCTCCGGATCCAGAAGGAGCGGATGGCGTCCGGGCTGCTGCCGTCAATGCGCGAGTACGCGGCCCGCTACGGCCTCACCCGCGCGCGGCTGGCCGGCGCCCGACCGGACGCGCTGGTGATGCACCCCGGACCGATGAACGAGGGAGTCGAGATCGCGGCCGACGTCGCCGCCGGGACGCGGTCGCTGATCGAGGAGCAGGTCCGCAACGGGGTCGCGGTCCGGATGGCGTTGCTCTATCTGCTTGCCGGGACGGCGCGCTCGTGACGGTCGCCGCAGGAGCGACGATCGGTGCCGTCGTCGCCGAGCTCGAGATCTCACGGGCGTGGCTCGTCGATCCGGCTTCCGGTCGCGAGGGTCCGGGCGAGATCGTCGTGACCGATGGGATCCTGGAAGCCGTCACGTGGCTCGACCGCGAGGAGGCCGACGGGATCGACGACCGGGGCGTCGTCGTCGCGCCCGGGTTCGTCGACCTCCACGCCCATTTCCGCGAGCCGGGCAACGAGGACGCCGAGTCGATCGCGTCCGGTCTGGCGGCGGCGGCGCACGGCGGGTTCACGACCGTCTGCCTGATGCCGAACACGACGCCCGCCCTCGACGATCCGGCCGTGCTGGCCCGTGTCCGCGCGGCCGCCGTCGCATCCGGGTCGCCGGTCCGAGCGCTGGCCTGGGGCGCGGTGACCGCCGGTCGAGCCGGCACGATCCTCGCGGCGCTCGGCGAGATGGCCGACGCAGGCGTCGTCGGGTTCTCGGATGACGGTGCGGGCGTACCGTCGGCTGAGCTCGTCCGGAACGCCCTCGCCTATGCAGGAGCCCTCGGGCTGCCGATCGTCGAGCACGCCGAGGATGCGACCCAGACCGCGGGCGCCGAGGCGAATGACGGGTTCGTCGCGACCGTCCTCGGGTTGCGCGGCTGGCCCGCCGCAGCCGAGGAGACCGCGGTCGCGCGCGATCTCGCGATCCTTGCCGAAGTGGTCCGGGACGTGCCGGCCGCCCGACTCCACCTGACCCACCTGTCCACTGCCGGAGCCCTGGATCTCGTCCGCCGGGCGAAGGCCGCAGGGCTGCCCGCCACCTGCGACGTGACGCCGCACCATCTCGCCCTGACCGACGAGTGGTTGGCGGGCGCACGGCGCTGGGCCTGGGAGGCCAGCGGCGATCCGTGGGGCGACGGGACCGGTGCCATCGTGGCCGCGCCGTACGCGTCCACGCTCCGGGTCAACCCGCCGCTCCGCGCGCCGTCGGACGCGGCAGCCTGCCGGGAGGCGCTGGTCGACGGCACAGCCGATGCGATCGCCACCGATCACGCACCGCACACGAGCGTCGACAAGGACGTCGAGTTCGGGTCGGCCGCCAACGGGATCAGCGGGATCGAGACTGCCCTCGGGGTCGTGCTCGCGACGGTCGACGCAGGGCTGCTGCTGTTGGCTCGGGCGATCGAGCTGTTGACCAGCGGCCCGACTCGGGTCATTGGCAGCGGCGGCGCGCCCGCGGGCCGTCCGGTACCCGGGCTGCTGGAGGGGGCGCCGGCGGATCTCGTCGTCTTCGATCGATCCACGTCGTGGACCGTGTCTCCCGATGAGCTCGCCTCGCGCGGCAAGAACACGCCGCTCGTCGGCCGGGAGCTGGCGGGGCGGGTCCTGGTCACTGTCGCCGGCGGACGCCTCGCGTACCAGGCTGAGGACTGACCCGAGTCATGGTCAGGGATTGGCCGCAAGTGCCCGGGAGACGCCCGCCTCCGTGAGGTCGAAGACCTCGGCGGGACGCTGCTCCGGGGCGGCGTCGACGACCATTCGCGTGCGGACGATCGGGACGTCACCCACGCCGGTGTCGAGGAAATGCACGAGCCAGACAGTCTCGGCTCGGGACACGGCCTCGGTCCCGACCGTGTCCGGCTCGAAGGCGCCGAGTGCCGTCACGCCGACCGGGAACGCGGAGATCAGGCGTTCGGCTCGGTCAGCCGACGACAGTCCGGCGACGCTCGCTGCCCAGGCGGCCGTTCCGCGCGGTGTGTTCGACGGGCCCGGGTGGACCGTCAATGCCAGATCGGCGGCGAGCGCGAGTCGCTGGGGGTCGAGGATCGCGTCGACGATGAAGTTCCGACGACATCGCTCCACGGCTCCGGCAGGGCACGTCGCGGCTCGGTGATCGTCGAAATGCCCGAGCACCGCGACGGCCTTCGGACGCGTCGTCAGGGGCGCGAGGTTGACGGACTCGGGCGGGATCACAAGGTTCAGAGCGGGCCCGTCGGGCGTGATCAGGCCATTGCCGCGACTCGCGGTCGGCAACCGCTCGGCGAGCCAGGTGACGTCGCTGGGGCACTGGTCGAGGACCGGCATGGACGGTCTGATCGGCGTGCACGCGACCGCGCCGGGAACCCAGCCGAACCCCGACACGAGCAGCTCCGCATCGTCGAGCGCGTGATCGCGGTGTGCGATCGCCTGGCTGACTGTGATCGGGCCACCGACCCGATCGACGAGGCCACCCGGGTAGACCTGGACCGGGACGCCGCCGGCGGCGACCGGACCGGTCGGGCTCATCTCGAAGAGAGTGGCGCTGCCATCGGGAACGAGAAACGTCCGCGGCTGCGGGGGGCCGGAGCCGAGGCCGGTCTCGATCGCGGTCAGCGAGGTCACGATGCGCGCGGTGCCGATCCCGCTCCATCCACCCGCGAGCGCCGGTTCCGCCTCCAGAAGGCCGTCGATCGACATGACCCGACGGGACAGCACGAGCAGCGGGCTGGCACTGTCCGCCACGTGGACGACTGCGTTGTCGTACTGGTCGGCGATCCCCGTTGGCGGGATCTCGATCCCACTGGTCGTGGAGCCCTTCTCGGCCTGGATCGCGAGGTTGTAGGACGTCACAACGGGCTGCGCGATGTCGGCGACGCTGTCGATCCGGTCGACCACGAAGGTCGAGAAGCAGTCGAATGTGGGACAGAGGATCGCGCGCCGATCGTGGAAGTGGCCGGTGACCGTGACCTCGACGGGCGACGCGCCGGCCGCGCTCGGCACGGCGCTGGCGTCGACCAGCGCGAACGACGGTTGGAAGGCCGGTCCGGACAGGACCTGGCCGAGGAATCCGCCGCCGGCGTCCGCGGGCCGTTCGACGATCCACGGCAGCGCCTGCGGGCAATCGAGCCGCGTCGGGTTCGTCGGCTGAAGCCGCGCCGGGCAGGGAACCGCAATCCCACTGCTGTCACGAAGCCAGCCGGTCACCCGGATCTCGCCCGGCTCCGGCGACGCGTCTCGAAATGCCAGCGCGACGGCGACGGTCACCGCCGTGTCGGGACCCGGGCTCGGCGTGACCGACGGCGAGCTCGAGCCTGGCGGCGCGGGTGATCCGGTCGGCGCGCTGGCGATCCCGGGCGCCGTTGATGAAGCGAGCCCCCGATCGTTGAACGCGCTATTCGTGACGACGAGCAGCGCGACCGCCACCGCGGCGGCGAGCCCGGCGAGGGCGCCCGGTCGACCCAGCGTCCGGCTCGGCCGAGGCCCGCGCCCAAGCTGTTCCATCGTCAGCGCAGCAAGCCCGCCGGTCGGTTGCAACGCCGCCGCCGCACGCGCCGCGAACGCTGCCTCGAGACGCTCGTCGCCCCAGCCGTCGGTCATGGTCGCCGGCTCCCGTCGCGCTCGATCGCCGCGGCAAGCGCGCGCCGTGCCGCGAACAGCCGGGACTTCGCGGTGCCCTCCGGGATCTCGAGGATCGCCGCCAGATCGGCCAGCCGGTGGCCCTCGAGATGGTGGAGGACGAGGATCGCCCGCTGGTCGACCGGCAAGGTGGCGAGGGCGGAATCCAGGATCGCGGCGTCGTCGCGCGGAGCACCGGCGACCCGCTCAGCCAGCGCGACCACGGTCGACGATGGAATCTCGCGGACGCCCCGCCGGCTTCGGGCGCGATGGGCCTGACGCGCAGCGTTGACGCCGACGCGCTGGAGCCAGGCCTCGAACTTCTCGGGCTCACGAAGACGCGGCAGTTGGCGCCACATGGCGACGAACGTCTCCTGCGCGGCGTCGCGGGCGTCGGCCTCGTTGCCGAGGATCGCGGTTGTCAGTCGGTACACGGCATCCATCCGGGCCTTGACGATCGACTCGAACGCGTCGAGGTCGCCGTTCCGGGCCCGGTCGATCAGCGACCGGTCGATCGCGGGTCCGATGCGCGTATCCCTCCTGGCGCGTTCACCCATTCGATGCCGCTCATGACGACGAGGTTCATCGTGACGCCGGCCAACCGCTCCGCGCAACGCCGGCACGACGCCGTCGCCGCTCCGCTAGGCTCGCCCGAATGGCCCTGATGCGCGCCCGGCGAGGCTCGACCCTGAACCGCGACTACGAGCGCCGGCCGTACTGGCACGCGACGATGCCGGCCCTGCCGTCGCGCCGTGATCGGCCCCTGCCCGACAGCGCGGACGTCGTCGTCATCGGCGGCGGGTACACCGGGATCAACGCGGCCAGGGTGCTCGCCCGCGGCGGGGCGAAGGTCACCCTGCTCGAAGCGGAGAACCTTGGATTCGGTGGTTCCACACGGAACGGCGGGATCGTCCATCCGGGCTACAAGTGGGGGCCGCAGGAGCTCGTGGAGCGCTACGGCGAGGAGACCGGCCGGGCCCTGTTCCTGGAGACGATGGAGGGTTATGCGCTCGTCAAGCGGCTGATCGCCGACGAGTCGATCGACTGCGAGTTCCGCGAGCGCGGCTTCCTCGATCTGGCGTGGGCTCCCTCGCACGCCGCCGATCTCGAGAGGTCGGTCGAGACGCTCCGGCGGTTCGGCGTCGAGGCGGAGTACGTCCCGAAGGACCGCCTCCACGAGGAGATCGGGAGCGCGTTCTATCACGGCGGGCTGGTCTTCCCGACGAGCGGACTCCTCCATCCGGGCAAGTATTTCGCGGGTCTGGCCACGGCCGCCGACGGTGCCGGCGCGGACCTCCACGAGGGCGTTCGCGCGCGGACGATCCGGCGCCAGGCCGACGGCCGGCTCGTCGTGGAGACGGACCGTGGCGCGATCCTGACGAAGGAGGTCGTGATCGGGACGAACGGCTACACCGACGGGGTCGTGCCGCGCCTTCGTCGCCGGGTGATCCCGATCGGGAGCTACATCATCGCGACCGAGCCGCTTCCCGAGGATGTCGTCCGGGTCCTCTCGCCGAAGGGCCGGGCCTTCTTCGACACGAAGAACTTCCTCTACTACTGGCACATCTCCGAGGACCGCCGGATGATCTTCGGAGGCCGGGCGAGCTTCCTTCCGATGGGCCTCGACCGGATCCACGCGATCCTTCACAAGGGCATGCTCGAGGTTCATCCGCAGCTCGCCGGCTATCGGGTCGACTACGCCTGGGGCGGAAACGTCGGCTTCACGTTCGATCGGATGCCGCATGTCGGGCGAAAGGACGGGATCACCTACGCGCTGGGCTGCTGCGGAACCGGGGTCGCGCTGATGACCGCGCTCGGGACTGCCGTCGGGGAGTGGCTGGGCGGCGGCCCTGCACCGGCCCTCTCCAGGCTGTCATTCCCGCTCGTACCGGCGCCGTACGAGGGCCGGCCGTGGTTCCTGCCGTTCGCCGGCGAATGGTTCCGGCTCCAGGACCGGCTCGCCCGGCGCGGCAGCGACGTGGCTCACGCGCCGGAGAACGAACCCGGCGCGTGAGCAGGGCTGATCCGTGACCGGGCGTCCGATCGCGACCGATCCATCGTAGGTCGATCTCGATCAGCCGCCGGTCGCGCTCGGCTGGGCGGCCTCGTCGGTCGGCCCGTCCTCCCGGCCGAGGTTGATCACGAACCGGGTGAACAGGCCCGCCCCGGTCAGCGCGAACAGGCCAAGGCTCAGCCACAGGATCGGCCGCGCCAGGCCCAGGTTCGAGCTGCTGACCAGCATCCCCGGCAGGCTGCCAAGGTACGTCTGGTCGGCCGACTCCATCCCGTAGACCTGGGGCACGATGTACAGGACCGACGCGATGACGAGCAGCACGCTCACGATCCGGAAGGCCGTCGGATCGTCGTCGGAGTCGCCGATCAGCTTCGCGACGAGGGCCCAGAACAGGACGACCGTGGCGATCGGGGCCGTGATCGGCAGCCCGACCTTGAGGTAGAGGTTCGGCATCAGGAAGATCGTGCTCAGACCGAGGGTGATCACGAGCAGGGCGTCGCGGAAGAGCACGTACGAGAGCCACCACACGTCGCCGCCGAAGCGGAGGGTGAGGCCGCCGAGGAAGCGGATGACGTAGGGCCGTGCGAAGTGGAGGACGAGGGTGAACGACCACAGGATGGGCAGCACGGCCGCGACGGACAGGACCAGCCAGCCCGACGCCCCCGTGGTCAGCGCGGTGGCGAGATCGTCGGCGTTCATCGGGCGTTCTCCTTGGACGCGTCGGCGGTCGGGCGCCGGCCGGTTCCCCTGAAGTTGTAGATCACGGCGATCACGCCCATGACGCCTGCGATTGCGCCGGACAGGTAGCAGAGGGGCAGGGACAGGGCCGTGTTCTTCGAGCTGACGAGCAGCGGCATGATCGTGTCGACGCGCTGTCCGGTGAGCTCCGTCATCTGGCTCCCGAGGAAGTACGGGACGATGTACAGGGCGGCGCCGGTGCCGATCAGGATCACCTGCCAGCGATAGCCGTTGGCGTCGCGATCGCCGTTGGTGGTCAGCTTGATCAGCAGCGCACCGAAGGCGCAGACGGCCGCCAGCCCGCCGGTGATGGGCAGGGCCTGAGCGCCGACGACGTCCGGGTAGAAGAAGATGAAGCTGCCGAGCAGGACCTGCACCAGGATGATGTCGCGCAGCCCGACGTAGATGATCCACCACAGGTCCGCGCCGAGGCGCAGGCTGAACTTGCGGGTGTTCCGGACCATGTATGGCCGGCCGAGATGGAGCGCAACGGCGAGCATCCAGAGCACGACGAGCGCGGCCGCGATGGTCCCCTCGACGAAGTTCTCGCCTGCGTCAAAGAAGCTCGAAACCTGGTCGGGAGTCACGCCGCACCTCCTGTGGTCGTCGGTTGTTCGGTCTTGTTCGAGTCGACTGGTGGTCGTCGTGGCACGAGACCGGGTCGATCATCTGGTCCGCGACCGGCGGTCACCTGCACCGTCGTGGCTACCTCCACGGCATCACACCGGAAGCAGCGAGCGGCTTCGGCTCGCGCCATGGCCGGGTCGAAGCCGGATTGGGCGGGGGTGAACGACGCGAGGTCGATCATCGGCAGGGCGGGATGGAGTCGCGGCCGTCGCTCGAGGTCGAGCACGAGATCGGGCTCCGGTGGCGTGGCATACCGAACCGCCCGGAGGATCTCGCCCTCGCCGTCGCGGACGCCCGCGAGGTACTCGTGAATGCTGCCCGCGGCCCGCCGA
>JANMCU010000048.1:0-4107 GCA_031361415.1 Chloroflexota bacterium
ACAGAATCGTCCTCGACGCGGGAGCCAAGGCGCTGACCAAGGACCGAGCCGACTGGCTGGCGGGGTTCGGCGCGATCGTCGGCTACCCCGATCTCGTCATCGAGCGGGTCAATGACTATCACGGCATCGTGGTCGGTCCGATCGGCGCCGATCGACCGCAGCTCGGCCAGGTCGTCGCGATCATCCCGAACCACGTCTGTCCGGTCATCGACCTCGTCGATGCGGTCGTGGCGGTCGACGTCGACGGGTCGATCGCGGAGTGGCCGGTCGACGCCCGCGGCAGGAGCGGCTGACAAGGTGGCGACGGGTCCGGCCTTCGCGGGCGTCGCCGTCGAGGAGATGACCGTCGATGACGGTCCCGCGGTCCTCGACATCTACGGCCAGGGGATCGCGACGGGGATTGCGACCTTCGAGACCGTGATTCCCGAGTGGCGCGCGTGGACCGCCTCGCACCGGAAGGATTGCCGGTTTGTCGCCCGGCTCGATGGGCGTGTCGTCGGCTGGACGGCCGTGGCGCGCTACTCCTCCCGCGACGTGTACGCCGGCGTCGCGTGGGAGAGCGTCTACGTCGACGCCGCGGCGCGCGGCCGGGGGGTCGGGGCGGCCCTCCTTGCTGCGCTGATCCCCGCCACCGAGGCCGCCGGCCTGTGGACGCTGATCGCCGGCGTCCAGTCGAACAACGCGCCCAGCCTCGCTCTCCACGAGCGTGCCGGCTTCCGCCGGATCGGCATCCAGCAGCGAATCGGCCGCGACGCGAGCGGGACCTGGCGCGACGTCGTCCTCCTCGAGCGGCGGAGCCAGATCGTCGGCAGCTGAGCCCGCCGCTGAACGTTCCGCCCTGCCCCTCCCGTCATAGTGGGTAGTCCGCGGCCATCCTGGCTGCGGCGACCGGAGGGGTCGAGGGTGGATCGAGACCTCGTCGAGCAGGCCCGCTCGGGAGATCGCGAGGCGTTCGCCGTCCTGGTGCACCAGGTCAGCGACTCGCTCTATGCGGTCGCCCATCGGATCCTGCGCGACACGGGTCTGGCCGAGGACGCACTGCAGAACGCCCTCGTCCTCGCCTGGCGGCGGCTCCCGCACCTTCGGGATGCGGACCGCTTCGACGCGTGGATCCATCGGATCCTCGTCCATGCCTGCTACGACGAATCGCAACGGGCCCGATCGTGGACGGCAACCGTCCGGGTGTTGCCCATCGATGGGCCATCGACCCCGGATGGAACTGACGCCGTCGCCGACCGCGACGAGCTGGAGCGGGCGTATCGCCGGCTCTCGCTCGAGCAGCGGGCGGTCTTCGTCCTGCACCACTACCTCGGGTTGCCGCTGGTCGAGGTCGCCGAGCTGCTCGGCATCCCGGCCGGGACCGCCCGATCGCGCCTCCACTACGCCATCGCCGGACTTCGCGACGCCCTCGGGGCCGAGCCGGAGCCCATCGTCCAGGAAGGACGGCTCGCATGACCGACGATCGCTCGCTCGAACGCGCCGCTCGTTCGTTCATCGAACCCGGCCCAACCCGGGCGCCGGAGGCCGCCGTCGAGCAGGCGCTCGACATCATCCAGACCACCCGACAGGAGCGGGATCTCCGGATCCTGCGGAGGATCACGACCATGACCATGGCAACTCGGGTCGCCACAGCCGCCGTCATCGGCGTGCTCGCGATCGGCGGCGCCGCATTCCTGCTGAGGCCCACGACGCCGGACGCCGCTGCGAGGCCGACGGCATCTCCGATCGCGACGTCAAGTGCGGCGCCGAGCGATGCGCGCGCCCAGCTCGACGCATATCGCTCAGCTGTCGGCGCAGTCTGCAATTCGTTGGCCAGCATCCCCGACCCGGCTCCGAGTGCCGGACCGACAGCGGTCGTCGCGTTCCTTCAGGCGACCGTCGCACGGCAGACCGAGGAAGCAGCCGGCCTGGCGGCGATCCAGCCGCCGGCCGCCATGACAACGGAACACCTGGCCAACATCCAGACAGTCAAGGATGTCAACGCGTTGCTCAACCACGAGATCGACCTCATCCAGGCCAACCCGCCCAAGTTGGTCGAGGCGGCCGCGGTCGACGATGCGACCACGTCCCTGAACACGCTCCGCGAGCAGTTCGCCCACAAGTACGCCCTGCCGCCCTGCCCGTAGCCGCTCGCCCTCGTCGCGGTCGACCTAGACTGGCCTCCTCACCCCGAGGAGGCCAGTCGATTCATGTACTACGTCGCCCAGGGCAGCATCCCCCAGCAGCGCCACACCCAGCACCGCGCGCCCGACGGCAGCCTTTACGCCGAGGAGCTGTTCGGGGTGGAGGGGTTCACCGGGCGCAGCTCGCTCCTGTACCACCTGACCCCGCCGACCCGGACGCACAGGATCGAGGCCGGGCCGCGGATCCAGCTCGAGGCGGCCGACGACGGCCTCCATCGCCACCGCCTGACGAAGACCGGGGCGGTCGAGCCAAGGGGCGACATCGTCAGCGGACGGATCCCGCTCTACTTCAACCACGATGTCGTGTTCGGGATCGTCCGGCCCGCCGAGTCGATGCCCGAGGGCCGGTTCTACCGCAACGGGATCGCCGACGAGATGCTCTTCGTCCACGAGGGGACCGGCGTCTGCGACACGATCTTCGGGCCCCTGCGCTACGGCCCGGGCGACTATCTCGTCCTCCCGATCGGGACGACCTGGCGGCTCGAACCGGACCCCGGCTCCGAGCAGCGGATCCTGTACCTCGAGGCGCCGTCGGAGATCGAGCCGCCGAAGCGTTACCGGAACGACTACGGCCAGCTCCTCGAGCATTCCCCGTACAGCCAGCGCGACATCCACGCGCCGGAACTCGGTCCGGCCAGCCACGAGACCGGCGAGTACGTCATCGACGTCCGCTCGACCGACCGGATCACGGCCTACCACTATCGCCACCACCCGTTCGACGTCGTCGGCTGGGATGGCTACCTCTGGCCGTTCCGGTTCAACATCGCCGACTTCCAGCCGATCACCGGGCGGGTCCACCAGCCGCCGCCGGTCCACCAGACATTCGGGGCCCGGAACTTCGTCGTGTGCTCGTTCGTGCCGCGCAAGTTCGACTACCACCCGCTCGCGATCCCGGCGCCCTACAACCACTCGAACATCAACAGCGACGAGGTGATCTACTACGTCGCGGGCAACTTCATGAGCCGGCGCGGGGTCGACATCGCGTCGTTCACGCTCCACCCGGCGGGGATCGCTCACGGGCCGCACCCGGGCACGGCCGAGGCATCGATCGGCAAGGAGGCGACCGAGGAGCTGGCGGTCATGGTCGACACGTTCCATCCGCTCCAGATCACGCAGGCCGCGATGGACCTCGACGACCCACGCTATCCGTACAGCTGGCTCCCGCCCGAAGAAGGCTCGGCCGACCACGCGCGGGAAGCCTCCGAGCTCGCGGAACGAGGCCCGGAGGCGTTCCCGGACTGAAGTTCAGCTGGGTCTCGGCGAACCGGACGGTGCGCTCGCCGGGAACCTGACGGTCGACAGGAAAGCCGTGAAGAGCGGTTGCTCTCCGGTTCGAAAGATCACGAAGACGTAGACGCGGTTTCCGACGAAGACGAACGCCTGGGCGTCATAGCAGGGGTCGAGCCGGCCCGGGTGGCCGTCGACGGTGATGGAAACGAACGTGGGCATGGTCGGGCAGTAGGTGCCGCGGGCGTAGTAGGACGTGAGCCATGCGTCCTCGGACGTTCCGGCCGGGACGTCGGCCGCGAAGCCGAACACGCCAGTCTGGGGTCCATTCGGCGGGATGCCGAGGAAGACATCCAGATCCTTGCCCGGCGATGGAGCGGCCAGAGGATCCGTGGTGACTGCCCAAAGTCGGTTGGCCTGCGTTGCGGCCCACGTCGGGGGGTACGCGATCGTGTACCTGTAGTGGCTCGAGGTGAACGGGAGCCAGCCTGTCGTGCTGACCGACGGCGCCGGTGACGGCGCAATCGATGGCGATGGGGATGGCGAAAACGAAGCCGTGGCCGATGGCGCCGCCGAAACCGACGGGACCGGCGTGGCGCCCGGGCCGCTGCCGCGATTGGACAGGACGAAGGCAGACAACGCACCAACGGCCAGCAGGATGGCCGCCGCCACGGCGAGGCGATTGATCGGAAGCATG
>JANMCU010000068.1:0-2966 GCA_031361415.1 Chloroflexota bacterium
CCCCTCGAGCGCGTCGAGCAGCTCGTCGGCGGTCAGGCCCTCGACCTCGACCTCGATCTCGGACTGGGGCGGGTCGGTCTCGAGAGCGCGGATCGTCGCGACGGTCCGGATCCTTCCGCCCCGATCGGCGATCCGGGTCACGACCGCGACGATGGCGTCGGGTCCGTCGAGCAGGTCGAGCCGGGCGGCGGCAGCCGGCGTCTCGGGTGAGGAGTCGGGAGCCACCGAGGTCAGGTGAGGGCCTAGCGGCCGACGATGTCCGCGATCGACATCCGACCGGGGTCGGTCGCGCCGTCGGCGTCGTGTGCCTCGTACGCGATGCCGGCCCCGTCGAAGGCGGCCCGCGTCTCGTCGGCGTTGCTCGTCTCGAGCATCAGCTCGCCGTTCGTGTCCTCGGCGATCCCGACGATCCCCGCGATGTTGACGCCGCGGTCGGCGAGCGCGGTGGCCATCCGGGCGAGCGCACCCGGTCGATCGTCGAGCTTGACCGTGAACCAGACCGTCACGCGGACACCTCCTGTCCGGCCGATGGTACCCGCCCGCGAGCCGACGAGCGGGGTCGACGCCGGGCTACGATCCGACGATGCCGGCCTCGACCGAACGCAGCGTCCAGATCTTCGGCCACGACCGCGACCACGGCACGCGCGCGGCGATCCGCTTCTTCAAGGAGCGCCGGGTCCAGATCCACCAGGTCGACCTGACCCGCAAGCCGATCGCCCGGGGCGAGCTCCGCCGGTTCGTGGACAAGCTCGGCGCGCGCTCCCTGCTGGATGCGACGTCGCGAGCGTACCGGGAGGCTGGCCTCGGCTACATGCGCCTCGACGACGCGGAGATCGTCGAGCGGCTGCTGGCGACCCCGGCGCTGCTCCGACTGCCGCTCGTCAGGTTCGAGAACGACGTCGCCGCCGGCCGCGACGAGACCGCCTGGAAGCGCTGGTTCACGCCTGGCGGCGGCGCCTGAGCTCGAGCCAGCCGAGGGCGATCCCCGCGACAACGAGGACGGCGCCGATGACCGCCCACTTCATGTCGCCGACCATCGGTCCGGACCCGACGAGCAACCCCGTGCCCTGGCCGATCCAGGCGAAGCCGATCGCAACGAGAATGATTGCCAGAATGGCGCGAGCTCGAATCATCGTGTCTCCAATGAGGGGATCCTAGTCTCATGAACGATCGAACGCCCCTGTCCGGATCCGATCAACCGGTGCCCGAAGTGACAATGCCCGCTACCGCCGAGCCCGAGCGCCGATCCGGTCGGATCGTCATGCGCGGCGACGCGGCCGAGCGGATGGGCAAGCCGACCGAGACGGAGGACGAGAAGCTCCTCGAGCGGCAGCCGTCGGAGCCCGGCCGGCCGACCTTTCTCGACACCGATCCGTGGCGCGCCCTCCGGATCCTGAGCGAATTCGTGGAGGGCTTCGACGCTCTCGCGTCGGTCGGGCCGGCGATCACGATCTTCGGCTCCGCCCGGACGAACCGTGGCTCGGCCGACTACGAGCTCGCCCGGGACATCGCGCGGCGCCTTGCGGGCCTGGGGTTCGCGATCATCACGGGCGGCGGACCCGGGATCATGGAGGCGGCCAACCGGGGCTGCCGCGAGGGCGGCGGCCTGTCGATCGGATGCAACATCGAGCTGCCCCATGAGCAGGGGCTCAACGCCTACGTCGATCTCGGCGTCGAGTTCAAGTACTTCTTCGCGCGCAAGACGATGTTCGTGAAATACGCGGACGCGTTCGTGATCATGCCCGGCGGCTTCGGCACGCTCGATGAGCTGTTCGAGAGCCTGACCCTGATCCAGACGGGCAAGATCCGCGATTTTCCGGTCGTGCTCGTCGGAACGGCGTACTGGCAGGGGATGATCGACTGGATGCGCGCGGTCCAGGTCCCGGCCGGCGCCGTTTCGGAGGGCGACCTGAACCTCCTCAAGCTGACCGACGACCCGGACGAGGTCTGCGAGATCATCCGGGCGTACGTGTCGAAGGCACACCCGGAGGACTTCCCGATCGAGGACGAGATCCGCTGAGGACCGGGCCGACACCCGGTGGTCCGCCCGGGACGGGCCCTCGGCGCGACCCCGGCGCCCCGCCCCGATCCGCCCCGATCCGCCCGCCGATTTCTGGCGCTCAGGCGGGACCCGCCTGCCGTTTCGGCTCCTGGTGGGCAGTGGGCTCCCGCCCGTGCGTGGCTGGTGGGGCGTTCGTGGTCCGGCAGGCGTCACCCGCCTGAGCGCAACAGATCCGGCGTGGAGCAAGCCGCACCAGGCGTCACCCGCCTGAGCGCAACCGATCCGGCTTGAAGAACGCCGCACCAGGCGTCATCCGCCTGAGCGCAACGGATCCGGGCGCAACGGATCGGGCGGAGCGTGGCGCCCCGGCCCCGGCCCCCGCCTCGCCCGAGCCGGTCAGTTTCCGATGGCGGGCAGCGAGACCTCGATCCGGCCGTCGACGATCCGGACCGGGTAATAGCGGAGGCGCCGGACGCGGGTCAGCCGGCGCGCCTCGGCCTTCTTGCCGGGCGGATCGACCTTGGCGTCCTTGCCTGCCGGCGACCACGTCGGGACGTAGGCGCCGGCAGGGTCGAGCCCGCCCGTCGTCGGCATCTGGACGATCTCGCCGGAGCACAGGTCGAACCGTCCCTCGTGGAGCGGGCATGCCACGACGCAGCCGTCGAGCGTGCCGATCGACAGCGGCGCCGACATGTGCGGGCAGCGATCGTCGACCGCCACGATCCCGGCCGGCGTATGGGCGATGAGGACGTCTAGATCGCCGTGGCTGACGCGCCGCAGCGCGCCCTCGGGCAGGTCGGCGAGCGATCCTCCGTCGATGGTCATCCCGTCATCGGTGCCGGGTGCGGTGAGCTCGAGCGGGAAGGCGGCCGGGATGGGAAAGGTGGGTCCGTCGATCGTCATTGGCCCGATCGTACCCCGGATACGAGAAGACCCCGGCGGGCCGAGGCCGCGCCGGGGTCGT
>JANMCU010000079.1:0-3868 GCA_031361415.1 Chloroflexota bacterium
GTCGCGATCGCGTCGCCGACGAACAGCGCGTCCCGGTCGGGCATGTGGAGCGCCGCGCTGCCGGGCGTGTGGCCGGGCACCTGCACGACCCGCGGCGAGCCCGGGACGTCGAGCGTCGCCCCGTCACCGAACGTGGCGACCAGATGGTCCCATCAGGGCCCGAGCCGCGCTTCCGTGTCTCGGGCGGCCGCCCCGTCGGCGCCGATCACCCGGTGAGCGGGTCCGGCTGCCAGGGACAGCGAAACGCCCGAAGGAACCGCCGATCACTAGATGCTCCGGCCAATACAAGTACCGACCGGCTCACTAGATGCTCGAGGCCCCTTCGGGCAAGGGCAACGATAGGCGACGGCAGGCTGCCGGGTCCAGTGACTTATCCACGAGTTTCGTGCCAGCACGCTCGCTCCCACGAGGGTTATCCACCGGGTTCCCACCGATGTCGCATCCGGCGCACCGGTTTGCGCCCCATGCACCCGGCGCACCCGTTCGATCGGTTCCTGCGACCATGGGCCGAGATGCTGATCGTCCTGTCCGGTCTGCCTGCGACGGGCAAGACCGTCCTCGCGGCCGATGTCGCCCGCGAGCTCGGTGCGGTGCTGCTGTCGGTCGACCCTGTCGACTCCGCCCTCGTGTCGGCCGGAGTCCGCGAGACCGGAGCCCCGGGCCTCGCCGGGTATGCCGTCGTCGGTGCGATGGCCGAGCAGAACCTCGCGCTCGGGACGACGGTCGTGGTCGATGCGGTCAACGCGGTCGGCGAGGCGAAGACGTTCTGGATCGAGCTGGCCCGCCGGCTCGGCGCCCGGCTGCTGGCGGTCGAGACGATCCTGTCCGACCCGCAGCTTCACCGAGTTCGTCTGACGGGCCGGATCCGGGAGCAGGCGATCGCCGAGCCGACCTGGGAGGCCGTGGCGCGCCGGCGTGACGAGTGGGTCGCCTGGCCGTTCGCGCCGCTGGTCATCGACTCGGCCGAACCGCTCGAGCGGAATGTCGCCCGCGTCCTCGAGGCCGCCCGGACGATCCTCGCCGAGCGACCCGATCGAAGCGGGACCGCCGATCGGGCGGCACGGGCCGGGGACAACAAAACGCCCGAAGGAACTTCGGGTCCGTAGCCTCCGCCTCCGATGCAAGCACCATCGGCGTCACTTTCGATCTCGTAGCCCCTTCAGGCAAGACCTACTGTAGGTCGCGCCGAACGGCCTGGCTAGGCCACTTGTCCACGACTTTTGCGGATCCGGACGGCAATCTCCGGAGTTATCCACGAGTCGTCCACGAAACGACGCACCAGGCGCGTCAGCGATGGCGCTGGGGCGCCTCGACATCGCCTTCGAGCGGCCAGATCTCGCCGCCGCGCAGGACCGGCAATCCGTCCCGATCGACGACGAACGGGTCCTCCACGCCGAACCGCCAGGTCATCTCGTCGACCCGCTCGATCCGGATCGGCTTGACCTCGAGCCAGAGGGTCGCCGGGATGACGATTGCGAGGTGACCTCGCGAGGAGCCGGCCGCGATCGTGTCGGCGAGGCCGGCGACCGCGGCCAGCCGGCAGACGGTCGAGCCCTCGAGCAGCGCGACCCCGTCGGCGTCCCAGGCGAGGCCCGCGACGTGCTCGACGCCGTCGCTCACGATCGCGTGGCCATGAAGCGCGCCGTCGGCCTCGGGGTGCAGGGTGAGCAGGCCCGACGGCGTCGCCAGCTCCAGGTGCACGAACCGGCCCGCCGGATCGGTCTCGAGCAGCAAGGACGACGCGACCGCGTGGCCGGCGTTGCGGACCTCGCGCCAGCGGCGGCCGCGATTGCCCTCCGCCACCGACCAGACGACCGCTGCCCCGTCGGTGCCCTGGCCCCGGCCGCCGACTCGCAGGTGCGCCGTCATCCGGTGCTCAGTGTCCGCCCGGACCGGTCCCGTTCGCGCCGTCACCCGCGAGGGACTCCTGCCAGCGCGCGGCGACCGCGGTCAGCTCGCCGGCCATCGACGGGGCCGCCCGGCCATGGACGCGGACGTCGCGCTCGCCGTAATCGAGCTCGACGGTGCCGCGCTCGCGGATCCGGGCGAGCAGCTCGCCGGCGGCGTATGGGACATGGACGTCGACGTCGATCCAGAGCGAGGCGAGAAGGGCCGCGATCTCGGCCCGGAGGGTGTCCATCCCGAACCCGGTCAGCGCGCTGACGAGGACGGAGCCCGCGAGGGCCGGTGCGGGCGCCGCACCGTCGAGCGCGGCCTTCTCGACGAGATCGGCCTTGTTGAACGCGACCAGCCGTGGCTTGTCGCCCGCGCCGAGCTCGTCGAGGACGGTCTGGACCGTCGCCCGGTGCTCGCGCAGGTGCGGATCGGACGCGTCGACGACCTCGATCAACACGTCGGCCCGGTTGACCTCCTCGAGGGTCGCCCGGAACGCATCGACGAGCTGGTGCGGGAGCTTGTGGATGAACCCGACCGTGTCGGTCACGATCGCGGTCTGGCCGTCGCCGAGCTTGACCTGGCGCGACGTTGGGTCAAGGGTCGCGAACAGCTTGTCCTCGGCCCTGGCGACCTCACTGCCGACGAGCGTGTTGAGCAGGGTCGACTTGCCGGCATTCGTGTAGCCGACGATGCCGACCGTCGCCATCATTCGCCGGTCGCGGCCGCGGGCGGCCGTCTGACGCTGCTGGCGGACCTGCTCGACCCGCTCCTTCATCTTCGCGATCCGCGTCCGGATCAGGCGCCGGTCGGTCTCGAGCTGGCTCTCGCCGGGTCCGCGCGAGCCGATCCCGCCCTGGGTGCGCGAGAGGTGGGTCCACAGCTTCGTCAGGCGCGGCAACTGGTACTCGAGCTGGGCGAGCTCGACCTGGAGGCGGCCCTCGTGGGTCTGGGCGTGGAGCGCGAAGATGTCGAGGATCAACCGGCTGCGATCGATGACCTTGACGTTGAGGAGGCTCTCGAGCGCCTTCTGCTGGCTCGGCGAGAGCTCGTCATCGGCAACGAGGATGTCGAACCCGGTCTCGCTCTTCGCCTGGGCGAGCTCCTCGGCCTTGCCCTTGCCGACATACCAGTTGGGGTCGACGTGGCGACGGTTCTGCCATTCGGCCCCGACCACCTCGGCGCCGGCGGTGGTCGCAAGGCTGCCGAGCTCGGACAGCGACTCGGTCGCGGTCCAGCCAGCGTCATCGCCGGTGTCGACCGCGAGCAGGAACGCCTTCTCGATGGTCGGGGTCAGATCGATTGCGCTGGTTCTGGGCACGGCCGAAGGATAGTCGGTCGGGTCCGGTGGGCCGAATCACGTCCGGCCGCCCGGGGCGGGCGCGGTTCAGGATGTAAGGTGGACGCTCCGGCGGACCGGTGCGCGGATCCGGGTCCAGACCCTCGGCGACGGGCCGCCGCTCGTCTTCGTCCATGGCGCGAACACGAGCGGCCTGAGCTGGGCGACCCTGGCGGCCCGGCTCACGGGCCGGCGCGCGATCCTTGTCGATCGACCCGGGACCGGCCTGAGCGAACCCCTGCCCCGCCCGCTCGACCGAGCTGATCGCGGCGCTGGTCCGGCCGACCCGTCGATCAGCCGATCGGCCGGCTGGGCGGGACCGATGTCTCATGGTCGGAAGCGGTGCAGCGAGTCCATGCTCCGGTCCCATGACGAAATCCATCCCCTCCCCCGCCGTTGGGCGATCGCCACTGACGACCGCGCCGCGGATCGGCTGGCTCCGCCCGGCGCTGCCGGGTCGCGACCTGCCCGCGCCAGAGTCTGCCTTCCGGCGCGCGCCCCTCCGGGCGCTCGCGACCGCCGCCCTCGTCGTGACCGCGGCGTATCTCGTCTGGCGGACCGTCGCGACCGTCGACCTGGCCGTCTGGTGGGTGTCGGTCCCGCTCATCCTCCTCGAGTACCATGCGGCCGCCGGGC
>JANMCU010000081.1:0-5714 GCA_031361415.1 Chloroflexota bacterium
CGACATCCCGAACGTTGTCACCGGCACGACGGTGGCCGCATTCGAGCCGGCCCTCGACTACGTCGTCGTCAAGCTGCCGCGCTTCCCGTTCGACAAGTTCCCGACCGCCGACCGGACCCTGGGCAGCCAGATGAAGGCGACGGGCGAGGTGATGGCGATCGATCGGACGTTCGGCTCGGCGCTCAACAAGGCCCTCCGCGGGCTCGAGCAGGCGGGTGCCGGCCCGCTGGCCGAGGATCCGACCTGGACGTCGAGCTTCGACTACCTCGCGGGGGTCTACGGGGCGCGGCCGGGCGGGGACGACGCCGACGAACCCGACGACGACGCGCCGATCCGCTGGATCGACGTGACCGGCCAGGCCTGCGAATCGACCCGCCACGCCCAGCGGACGGCGGCGCCGATCGTCCTCCGCCGCTTTCTCGCCCCGTCGGACTCGCGCCTGTGGCGGATCCTCGGCCTGCTCCGGCGCGGCGTGCCCGAGGTCACGATCCAGGAGGTGACCGGGATCGCGCCGTGGTTCCTCGCCGAGATGGGCCGAAGCGTTGCGCTGGAGCTGGAGGTCCGCGCGATCCGTGGCCGTCTCGCCGACACGTCGGACGAGGAGGCCGCCACCCTGCTCGCCACGGTCAAGCGGGCCGGCTTCGGCGACCGCGAGCTCGCGACGATGGCCGGCGTCGAGGAAGAGGCGCTCCACGACGCGCGGATGGCTCTCGGCCTGCGGCCCGGCTATGCAATGGTCGACACGTGCGCGGCGGAGTTTGCCGCCGAGACCCCGTATTTTTATGCAACATATGCAGCCGCGGGCTCCGAGCCCGAGGCGCCGCCAGTTCGCCGACCCGCCGCCCTCGTGATCGGAAGCGGCCCGGTCCGGATCGGGCAGGGGATCGAGTTCGACTACTGCGCGGTCCAGGCGGCCGACACGCTCCGCCGGGCGGGCTGGCAGGCGGTGATGATCAACTCGAACCCCGAGACCGTCTCGACCGACTTCGACGCGAGCTCGCGGCTGTACTTCGAGCCACTCGACCCGGAGAGCGTGCGGAGCGTGATCGAGGCCGAGACCGGGTCAGGGGAGGAACTGCTCCCCGCGGTGGTCGCGTACGGCGGCCAGACGCCCCTCAACCTCGCTGCGCCGCTCGCCGCGGCCGGCGTCCCGTTCCTCGGCAGCGACCTCGAGACGATCGACCAGGCTGAGGAACGGACCCGCTTCTCGGCGCTGCTCGATCGGCTCGGCATCCCCCAGCCCGAGGGCGGAATGGCCCATTCGATCGAGGAGGCGTTGACGCTCGCCGAGCGGATCGGCTTCCCGGTCATCGTCCGGCCGAGCTTCGTGATCGGCGGCCTCGCGATCGACTTCTGCTACTCGCCCGAGGATCTCGTCCGGCAGCTCGCAGCGGCGACCGTCGTCGACCCCGACCGGCCCGTCCGGATCGACCGCTATCTCGAGGGGATCGAGGTCGATGTGGACGCGGTCAGCGACGGCGAGCGGGTCCTGATCCCGGGCCTGCTCGAGCACATCGAGCGGGCCGGCGTCCACAGCGGCGACAGCGTCGGGGTCTTCCCGCCGGGCACCGTCGGGCCGGGCGACCAGGCGCTGATCGTGACGACGATGGAGCGGATCGTCCTCGCCCTCGGCGTGCGTGGCCTGTGCAACGCCCAGTTCATCGTCCGCGAAGACGGCGTGTACCTCATCGAGGTCAACCCGCGCGCGTCGCGGACGGTCCCGTTCATGTCCAAGGTGACCGGCGTGCCGATGGTCGAGCTGGCCGTCCGGATCTCGCTCGGCGAGCGGCTCGCGGACCTCGGCTGGCCGAACGGATTGTTGGAGCCGCCGCCCTTCGTCGCGGTCAAGGCGCCGGCCTTCTCGACCGCGAAGCTGCGCGGGGTCGATCCGTCCGTCGGGCCCGGGATGCAGTCGACCGGTGAGGTCATCGGGATCAGCGAGGATCCGCGGGTTGCCCTGGCGAAGGCCCTGACCGGCGCGTCGCTCGTGCCGCCGCGCCGGCTCGGACCGGATGACGCGCCGCTCGCGCTGCTCTCGATCGCGGAACGGGACAAGGGGGACCTGCCGCGGCTCGCGTCGGCCCTCGTGACCGCCGGCTATCGGCTGGCCGCGACCGACGGGACGCGGGCGGTCATCGAGGCGATGGGCCTGACCGCCCAACCCGTCGCGAAGCTCGGCGCCGAGCCCGATCCCGACGCCGGCGAGGTCGCGATCCTCGACCTGATCGCGTCGGGCGAGGTCCGGCTCGTCGTCAACACCCCGACGCCTCGCTCCGGCGCCGTCCGCGACGCGGCCGAGATCCGCCTGGCGGCAACCGCCGAGGGGATCTTGTGCCTGACCGCGATCGAGACCGCGGTCGCGGCCGCCGAGGCGCTCGATCCGGCGATCGCGGATCGGATCTCGGAGGTCCGCTCGCTTGGCGAGTGGGTCCCGAACCCGGGCCGTCCGCGGGTCGCCGAGGTCGCCGTACCAGCGTGACCGGCGCGTCCCGCGAGACCCGCGCGCCGGCAGGGCGGCTGTTCGACCTCGTCATCTTCGACTGCGACGGCGTGCTCGTCGACAGCGAGCGACTCGCCCTACGGCTCGACGCCGAGCTCCTCGCCGATGTCGGTTGGCCGATGACCGAGTCCGAGCAGGTCGAGCGCTTCGTCGGCCGGACGGAGATGGCGATGAAGGACGAGATCGAAACCCGGATCGGGCGGGACATCACCGCGGAATGGGAGGTCTTCGCGGCGCGCTACGTCGAGCTCTTCGCGGCCGAGCTCGTCGCCATACCGGGGGTGGCCGACGCGATCGACGCGATCCAGGAGGCCGGCTACGGGACCTGCGTCGCGTCGAGCGGCGGCCATGACAAGATCCGGCGGAACCTCACGTTGACCGGCCTCCGAGCGCGGTTCGGCGAGCGGATCTTCAGCGGCGAGGACGTCGTCCACAGCAAGCCCGCGCCGGACCTGTTCCTGTACGCCGCGGCGGCGATGCAGGTGCCGCCCGATCGCTGCGCGGTCGTCGAGGATTCGCGCGCCGGGGTCGAGGCCGGCCGCGCAGCCGGGATGCGGGTGTTCGCCTACGCCGGCGGGGTCACGCCCGTAGCTGCGCTCGCCGGGCCACGGACGACCGCTTTCGACGACATGCGCCATCTGGCCCGACTTGTCGTCTCAATCCCGCCGAGTGGGCGCGAACCATCGGAGAAGGCGGAGTAGTGGTGCTCGGCTTTCGTAGGTCCGGCGCGAACGGACGAATGTCATCGAAGCCTGCGCGTATCGTCCGCCCACCGGGGCAGCAGGACGGAGGGCGTGGGCGTGACGTTCATCAATACCGACGGGATGGCGTTCATCGGGCCGGGCTCGGAGTGGTTCTGGACGGCGCTCAGCGGGGTCGTCCTTGCCGTCACGTTCATTGCCATCTACCGCCAGCTCCGGCTCCAGCGGAGCCAGGGGGCCATCGAGCAGATCGACGCGTTCCTCCGCGAGTGGAACTCTGAGCGGCTCCTGTCGTATCGGTTGAACGTCCTCGTCGCTCTCCAGGGCGGGGTGGACCCGGCGCATGTCCCCGACGCAGTAGCCGGGGCGCTCGGTAACTACTGGGAGGGGCTCGGGACACTGGCCCGGGCCGGGCACCTCGACCGGCGGTTGCTCTGGGACAACCACGGCAACTCGTGCCAGGCCTGGTGGGGATACCTCGGTCCCTATTGCGTGGCGATCCGGGCACGGCTGAGGACCCAGCCGTCTATGAGAACTTCGAGTGGCTCGCCACTGCGATGGACGCAATGGATCGTCGGGCAGGCAGGCGCGTCCCATACAACGAGGCACTCCTGACCGCCATGCTTGATGGCAGCATCAACAACGCTCGCGAACGAATTCGGATCGAGCAGTCGCTCCGGACCGTCATCCTCGCGTCGCCCGTGGTGGTGCCGGCCGAGCCCCCGGCGACCTCCGCGGTGGCTGAGGGCTGAGCCCGGCAATCCCATCTTGGACGACTAGCTCGACAGGGGGCTGAACCTTTCCCTTGCATTGCTTCCACGCCTTCTCCTGCGGCCGGCCGGCGCACTTGCTCGTCCACAGTCGCCGTGAACGCGTTGCGCCCATCATGGTCGCGAGTCGAACGGAGGACGAACAATGGAGCATGATCTGGCCGCGGTCGTGCGGCGGTACGACGAGGTCTGGGCTGAACGCGACGTGGCCCGCCGTCGAGGAATCCTCGACGAGATCTGGACCGCGGGCACCATCTACGTCGACCCGGACGTGCCGGAAGGGCTCGTCGGACCCGACGCCCTGGTGGACTTCATCGAGGCGTCATTCGACCAGTACCCGGGCCTCGCGATCACGGCGATCAGCGAGGTCGCCGTGCTGCGCGATCGCGCCACGTATCGGTGGCGGGCCACCTCCGCCAACGGCGAGGCCATCCAGGGGACGGACTTCATCGAGTTCGACGCCAATGGCCGGATCCAGCGCTTGACGGGCTTCTACGACTCGTAGTCAAGACCCGGTAGCGTCTTTTCGCCGCGAGGATCCGCGGTCCGGGCTGATGTGGGCTGAGGCTGGGCGCGTACGTTGACCGTCGATCGCGATCGCAGCCGCGCTCCCGTTTCCCCGGGCTCGCGCTCGCATACGAAATCGACAGGCGTCGACATCGACATCCGTTTTCGCGTCGGATCGTTCGATCTCGGATTGCGAAATCGAAGCGGCGGTGGTGCGCGGAGGATGAGTTTCGACAGCTGACGCTTTCGGACGATCAGCCCGGCGGCGGGCCCGCCACGCCCCCACGCGGGCGAGTCCGCGCGGAGCTCAGGCAGCCGGGGCCAGCCGGTCGCCGCCGTCGCCGCAGGGGTCGCCCGTGGCGGTCGATGCCGAGCCGGCGATCGCCTGCCCGAACGCGACCAGCCAGCGCCCGAGTCGGACGCGTCGCGACGGGAGGTCGATCGGATGGTGGGCGCCGGTTCCGCCTGCCGCGTGCCTGCGCAGGCGATCCTGCTCGCGCCCGGCCCGAAGGGCGGCCGCCTCGTGTCGAAGCGCGTCGATGTGGCCGGTGACGGCCGCTTCCTGGATGTCGGTGATGTCGTGCATGTGGGTGGCTCCCTCGGTGTCCCTGTTGTTTCGATCTGCCCTGTGTTCGATGGTCATCTAACTCGATGCCCTGCATATGGGCCGCGGGTTCGCCGCGGCCCGATGTTTCGTGGGCGGAACGCCTAGCCCACCAGGAATCCCTTGATCTCGGTCGAGGCGTCGTCGAGGCGGTTCCGGCGGAGGGTGTAGTACATGACGCTGCCGGAGTCGGTGATCGTCACCAGACCGGCCGAGCGGAGCAGGATCATGTGGTGCTTGATCGTCGGTTTGGAGAGATCGAGCTGTTGCGCGATCTCGGTCAGGTACAGGTCCTTCGACGCGAGCAGCTTGAGGATCCGAAGCCGCGTCTCGTCGCCGAGCGCCCGGTGGAGCCGGACCAATGAGAGGGGCGGGGTCAGGGCGTCGGCCGGGCCGAGCGCGCCGTCCGAGACGGGATAGCCGAAGAAGCGCCAGTCGTGGGCCGACATCAGGAAGTTGAATGGCCGGGAGAAGTAGGACGGCCCGAGGATGACCCGCGAGATCCCCGGTTCCGGCAGGTAGCGCACGCCGCCGGTCGTCGTCTCGATCAGCTCGGCCGGCGCGAGCCGGTCGCGGTCGGCGGCGCGGTCGTCGTAGTCGCGCTGGAGGATCGCCTTGACGCGTGGTTCGAT
>JANMCU010000122.1:0-3290 GCA_031361415.1 Chloroflexota bacterium
GCGCGTGGAGTCCTCCCCACGACGTTCCGATCACCACCAGCTCGTAGGCCACATGTTTTCGGGTCAGCGAACCTTGCGATAGATCTTTTCGGACGCGATCTGCTCATAGCATGTCTCGTACTGCGAAAACTTCAGCGACTCCTTCCCGCCAAGGCCGAGAATTCCGAAGTTAACGAGTGAGTCGTAGAACAACCGGTGCACCGTCGCCTGCAGCTTGCGGTCAAAATATATCAGCACGTTGCGGCAGAGGATGACGTTGAACTCGCTGAACGACCGGTCGGTGACCAGGTTGTGCTGCGAGAACACCACGTGCTCGGTGAGCGACGGGTTGAACAGCGCGCCATCGTACTTCGCGACGTAGTACTCCGAGAACGCCCGCGTCCCGCCCGCCTTGATGTAATTCTCGGTGTATTCCTGCATCCGCTCGAGCGGAAAGATTCCCGCGCGCGCCTGCTGCAGCACGACCTCGTTGATGTCGGTCGCGTAGAGCCGCGACTTGCCGAGCAACCCCTCCTCCTCGAGGAGGATCGCCATCGAATACACTTCCTCCCCGGTCGAGCAGCCGGCGTGCCAGACGCGGATGAACGGATACGTCCGCAGCAGCGGCACCACCTGCTCGCGAAACGCCCGGTAGAATCCCGGATCGCGAAACATCGCCGTGACGTTGATCGACAGGTCGAGCAGCAGCCGCTCCATCACCTGCGGGTCGTGCAGCACCCGCTCCTGCAACGACGTGACGTTAGGCAGCTCCTCGGCGTTTATCCGCTTCCAGATCCGCCGGCGAATCGACGAGAACGCGTACGAACGGAAGTCGAAACCGTAATGACGGAAAATCGCCTCGAGGAGCAGCTCGATTTCGAGCTGCTCCATCTGGGTGTCGTAAGCCAGCGGCGGCTGGGCGAGCTTGCCGATCGAGTCAGCGATAGAGCCACACCCTCATCAGTGAAAGCAGCTGCTCGGTGTCGACTGGCTTCGTGATGTAGTCCGATGCCCCGGCCGCGATCGTCTTCTCGCGATCGCCCTTCATCGCCTTCGCGGTCAGCGCGATGATCGGCAGCGCGCGGAACTTGGCCTTCTTCCGGATCTCGCGCGTCGTCTCATAGCCGTCCATCTCCGGCATCATGATATCCATGAGCACCAGGTCGATGTTCGGATCCTTTTCCAGCTCGGAGATCGCGTCCTTGCCGTTCTCGGCGAACCGTACGTTCATCCCGTGGTCCTCGAGCACGCTCGTCAGCGAGAAGATATTCCGCACGTCGTCGTCAACGACGAGGATCCGCTTCTCCGCGAACACGCTGTCGGCGTTGTGCAGCTGCTCGAGCATCCGGCGCTTCTGCTCCGGCAGCTTGGCCTCCACGCGATGGAGGAAGAGCGCGGTCTCGTCGAGCAGGCGCTCCGGCGACTTCACATCCTTGACGATGATCGTCTCGGCGTACTTCCGGAGCTGCGTGTCCTCGGCCGGCGTCAACTCCTTTCCGGTGTACACGATCACCGGCATGGTCTGCATGTTCGGATCGCCCTTCACCCGCTCGAGCAGCTCGAAGCCGCTCATGTCGGCGAGGCCGAGGTCGATGACCATGCAATCGAACTTGTTGTGCTGCAGCAGGTCGATCGCTTCGCCAGCCGATCCGACCGCGGTGATCTCGACGTCGTCGGCCGCGATCAGCTCGACGATTGCCGTCCGCTGGTTGTCGTCGTCCTCGACGACGAGCAGCCGCTTCACCCGCTCGTCGATGAACTTGAGCAGGCGCGAGAAGGCGTCGTCGAGCACTTCCTTGCTCACCGGCTTCTCGAGGAACGCGAACGCCCCGGAGAGAAGTCCCTGCTGCTTGTTCTGGTCGCCGGAGACGATGTGCACCGGGATGTGGCGCGTATCCGGATGATGCTTCAACCGGTCGAGCACCTCCCAGCCATTCATGTCACCCATGCCGATGTCGAGCGTGATCGCGTCCGGCTTGTACTCGTGCGCCAGCGTCAGCGCATCGCGCCCGCGCAGCGCGACGATCCCCTTGAAGTCCCGTCCGCGCGACATCTCGAGCAGCACTCGGGCAAAGTTCTCGTCGTCCTCGACGATGAGAATCACCCGGTCGCCCGGCTCGATCGACCGGCGGTCGTCCTCGTACGAGGATGGCACCTGCACGTCGGCCAACGCGGTCGGTGCGATCTCCTCGATCGTCGCGACGTCGCCGTCATCGTCACCGTTAGGCTCGAGCCGGAAGCCGGGCCCGGCTTCCGCCGTGCCGACCGCCGGCGTCACCCGCGGCGACGTGATCGCCTTGTCGTAGGCATTCATCCCACCCTGCGAAGACGAGCCGCTCTCGCCCCCCGACATGCCCGCGCCGGACGATGAACCGCTCGAGCTCATCCCCGAGGAGCGACCGCCGCCCCCCGTCGAGCTCGCGCTTCCACCGTACGAGCCGCCCCGCGCCCCGACACTGCCATCACCGCTCGGACGCTGCGCGGCGGCCGCGCGGCGAGCAGCTCCGCTCCCCGCGGCTGCCGGACGCGTCTGCCCGCGGCCACTCGGAGCTGCTTCCGGATCCACCCACGACGACGGCAGGAAGAGCGTGAACGTGCTCCCCGACCCCGGCGTGCTCTCGACACGAATCTCGCCGCCGAGCAGTCGCGCAATCTCGCGACTGATCGACAGGCCCAAACCCGTGCCGCCGTACTTGCGACTCGTTGTGCCGTCCGCCTGCTGGAACGCCTCGAAGATCAGCTGCTGCTTGTCCTTCGCGATCCCAATGCCGGTGTCGGTCACCGCGAAGGCGATCACCTCCGCCGCGCGGTCGAGCGACGGATTTGCGAAGCGCTTCGTCTGCGTTTTCTCCGCCTTCCGAACCTTGAGCGCGACCTCGCCCTTCTCGGTGAACTTCATCGCGTTAGACAGCAGGTTCTTGATCACCTGCTGCAGCCGCTGGCCGTCGGTGTAAACGCTGCTCGGCGTCCCATCGGAAATCTCGACGCGGAACGTCAACCCCTTCTGATCGGCCACCGGCTTGAACGTGCGCTCGACGAAGTCGCGAACGTCGTTCATCGTGACGTCGGCGGCGTTCACTTCCATCTTGCCAGCTTCGACCTTCGACAGGTCGAGGATGTCGTTGATGAGGTTGAGCAGGTCCGTACCCGACGAGAGAATCGTCTTCGCGAACTCGACCTGCTTCGGCGACAACGTCTTTTCCTTGTTGTCGGCGAGCAGCCGCGAGAGGATGAGCAGCGAGTTGAGCGGCGTGCGCAGCTCGTGGCTCATGTTCGCGAGGAACTCGCTCTTGTACTTCGAGCTGAGCGCG
>JANMCU010000124.1:0-5516 GCA_031361415.1 Chloroflexota bacterium
CGGCTCGTGGCAAGATCTCCACCGAAAGCTACCGCCGATGCCTTGGCGAAGATGGCCGATGCAAGTTCCGTGCCAGATGAGCTGGAGCTCAAACAATCGATCGCGCGGGAGGCGCAGGCGTACGAGTCGGCTAGCAGTCCACGTACTCGGTGGCACAGGGCCGCATTGAGCCAGCTGACCCCTTCGAAATGGTCAAGGCCATCAGCGCGACACCTTCGGGCGAGGTCCTCGAATGTGGTCGAGGCGGCGGCCAAGTCGTAGTCGATTGATGACTTAATCGCGATCGCGGCCGCCTGCCCGACCTGTCGCATGAGAGGACTCTGCGCGGACGCAGCAAGCGATTCCGCCATCTCCACGGCGCCATCCAACTCACCCGAGAGCATTTTCGCCATGATTAGATTGCCGATCACCGCGTCGTTGAACGGTTCTATCGCGGCCGCCGTTTGAGCGTGCCCCAGGACCCGATCGATGTCACCTTCCACGCTTGCCCTTCGCGACGAAACAACCTCGATGGCAGCAGAACGGGGCGATTCCGGGAATTGACGAACGTAGTCGGACGCAAGGGAGAATGCTCCCGAGGCAACGATTGTCTCGAGGTGAGACTCGAGGACGCGTTGCAGATCGGGCCAGCGCTGGCTCGCGGCGTAATGGTGCGCGGCTGTTCGCCAGTCGGATGGTTCGGCCCAGCGCGCGATCGCCAGGTGGAGATCGTCGACCCCGGCATCGCCGATCTCGCGCCGCAGGCGATCCTCCAGGAACTCGCGCACCAGCGGGTGATAGCGTTGATCGGAGGCCCGGCGATTGGCGCGTCGGCCGAGCATCCCGAGGCGCTCGGCGTCGCTGACCATCGACTGGACCTCCGTCGCGTTCAGGCCGGTCGCGACCTGGGCGAGCTCCGGTGTCACCCGCTGGAGGATCGACGTGCGCATCAGGAACTGCTGCTGCATCGCGGGCAGGTCGCCGACGACCTCCTCGGCGAGGTAGTCGTGCAGCTCGTCGCGCGCCCCCGACAGGCCACGCACGAACGACCTGGTCTCGGCCGGAGTTCGCTCGCGGAGGGCCGCCTGGACGAGGGTCAGCGACGCGGCCCAGCCTTCCGTCCGATGCGCCAGCTCGGACAGGACGTCCGGCTCCAGAGGCCTCCCATAGGTTTCGCGGAACAGCTGCTCCATCTCGGAGTCGGAGAAGCGCAGGTCGGCGATGCCGAGCTCGGCCAGCTCGCCCATCGATCGAAGCTTCGCAACCGGAATCGACGGCGCCGTGCGACTGGCGAACACAACGGTCAATCGTTCGGGCCCGCGAGCCACCAGCTCGCGGGCGATCAGTCGGATGTCGGCGACCTCGTCGGCGAGGTGGAAGTCATCCAGAATGAGGGCCGCGCCGTCGGCGGCGATCGTCGGCAGCTCCTCGAGGAACGTCTCGATCGCGTCCTCGCGTGTCGGCCCGCCCGGTTCGAGCGATCGCAGGATCGCGGCGGTCCGGGGAGCGAAGTCCGGATCGAACTCGCGGCCGGCCGACACAAGGTGGGCGAGAAACCCGACCCAGTCGCGGTCGTCCTCGTCGATCCGGTACCAGATCGTGCGGACTCGCGTCCGGCGCGAGAAGTCGGCGAGGAGCGTGGTCTTGCCATACCCGGCGTCGGCAATGACGAACACGACCCGGCTGTGGATCTTGACGTCGAGCCAGTCCAGCAGCCGCATCCGCGCCAGCGTCTCGTCGCGCAGGGCCGGCGCCTGGATCTTTCCGGGCAGGATCGGATACGTCACGCCGCCCCTCGGCTCGGCGCGGACGCGGTTGGGCTCCGCGATGACCGCGCGCCCCGGGCCGACCGCAATCGGTGCACGGGTCGGCGTCCTCCCCCGTGGACCGAGCATGACCGGATCGGGCGGCGCGAACGATACGGACGCTGATCGGGGCATGTCAACGAGGCGGAGCGTGGGCTGGTCCGGCATTACCGCATGGTGGCGACGATGCCTCACCGGCCGCTTATCTGGACCATCCGGCGGGCTTCGCCGCGCGTTCGCCCGGATCCCCGAGCCACCACTCCGAGCGGCTACGACGCCTCGTCGATCAGCAATGGCCGGAGGGTGAAGGCGTACGTCTTGCCGTCGGGTCCGCGCAGGGTCAGGCCCTGAACGCCGCCCTCGATGCCGGTCAGCTTCAGGGCCGCGACCTCGTCGGCGCTCATCGCTCGATGCGGGACCAACGGTCCGCCCGATCCGTCGTTCGCGCCCGGCACGAAATCGGTCGGCTTGACGGCCGGCCAGGGCCACGCGATGACACCTTTGGCGGCAGCGTCGCGGACGGTCAGGATCCCGCGATATCGATCGGGCCGGTACACATCCGAGCCGATCGAGCCGCCCTGGTCGAAGTCCCGAAGCCGCGTTGCGAGTCGCTCGAATGCGGCTCGAGCCGCCGTGTCGGGGCCGGCCTGCGTGTCGATGCCGAGCGCATTGATCGTGACGGTCTTGTCGACCCCGCCGGCGTGGATCGTGAAGATCGTGTCTCCCGCGTCCGCGACGCCGGTCGACGGGTAGCTCAGACGGGCGGTCCCGAGACCGCCCTGACCAAGCGCGAACGCGAGCAGGTCCTGGATCTGGCCCTCGTCGAGCGAGGCCGTTCGCCATGGGATCGCCCTCAGGACGCCGTTGCCGTCCGGCTCCGGGAAGACGGTCGCGGTCCGCTGGAAGACGACGACGCCGTTGCCGAAGAGCGTGAATCCGGGCGCCTCGCTCGCCAGGTACTCGATCGGGACGAAGCCGCCGCCGTATTCGAAGCGGAGGACCACATCGGTCGCGGCGGTCCGGTGCTCGATGTCGCCGGCGGTCGGGCCGGACGGCGATGCGGCGTCCCCGCTGGCGGTCGCGCTCGGGCTTGCGGATGCTGGGCCACCGGTGGGCCTTTGCGTCGGGCCCTGCGTCGAGCAGGCGACCGCCGTCAGGACAGCCAGGAGGATGCCAATCGAGCGAGCGACGAGGGGCAGGGGGACGGGTCGCTTTGGCATGGCGCCCCGACGAGCCTCCAGACGGATCGGTTCCCTCGGACCCTGGACCGGTGCGTTCGAACACATTCGCGCGGCCGTCGGCAGAAGCTCCAGAGGTCTGCTGACGCTCGATTGTACGAATGTCGTGGCAGATCGGGCCCGCATTCGCGCGATCCGTGGCGCCAGTGCGCTTGACGCCACGGTTATTGTGCCCCTCATGAGTTCCGGGTCCGAGCCCGGTTCGAACCGGTCGGTGCGCACCCTCCTGTCGGCGCCGACCGCTCGACCGACTCGCGCGGGGGGCCGCGACACAAACCGGGGCGACCGCGCCTAACAGGAGGAACGGGCAAGCGTGTTCCAGGACCGTAGCCTCACCTGCCGCGATTGCGCAGGCGAGTTCATCTTTTCGAGCGGCGAGCAGACGTTCTTCTCCAGCAAGGGCCTGCTCAACGACCCCCAGCGATGTCCGGCCTGTCGGGCTGTCGCCAAGCGCGCCCGGACCGTCGGCGCCCCGCGCGAGTTCCACGCCGCGATTTGCGGCAGCTGTGGCGGCCAGGCGATGGTGCCATTTGCCCCTCGCAACGACCGACCTGTCTACTGCAGCACCTGCTTCGACAAGGTCCGGGCAGGATCGCAGCCCGTCAGCGCGGCGTTCTGAGCGGCCTCATCCGAGTCCCAGCGCAGCCTGCGCGTCCGTCACCGCGCAGCCGACGAGGCCGGTCCATGAGGGCCGGCCTCACCGATTCCCGGGTCTAGACTTCCCGTACGGAAGCCGGGCCGATCGTCGAGCCCGCCAGCGCGCACGACGAGGAGAGCGAGCCCATGGGCGTCATCATCATCCGGGAGATGGTCGGTCGGAGCCCGAACTCGTGGAGCGACGCAGCCCGGCGGGCGGTCGAGACCGCCTCGAAGACCGTGCGCAACATCCAGACCGTCGAGGTCGTGAAGTCGACCGCCGAGGTCCGCGATGGCGAGATCGTCGAGTACCGGGTAGAAGTCAAGATCGGCTTCGAATACGAGGGGTGAGCCTCGACCGCGTTCGTCGCGGATGGGCGGTCAGGGCAAGGCGCCACCGAGCACCGCAGCGAGCGGCCCTCGGATGGCCGTGAGTGCGTAACTGCGAGGAGCGCAGGCGGCAACGCCGCCATGGCCGTCCAGGCGCGACAGCCGTTGATGGAGGCTTCAGCCGGCTTCGGCGTAGCGTTCGCCGGCGTACGACACGAAGCGGGTCTGCTTCTTCTTGAAGTAGAGCTGGATCTCGCCGGTCGGGCCGTTGCGATGCTTGGCGAGCTTGAGGTTGATGACCTCGCCGTCCTGGTCCTGATCGTCGCCGCCGCGCTCCTTCTCGCGCCACAGGAAGCACACGAGGTCCGCGTCCTGCTCGATCGCCCCCGACTCGCGGAGGTCCGACAGGCGCGGCTCCTTCGACTCGCGCATCTCCGGCTGACGGCTCAGCTGCGAGAGAGCAATGACCGGGACGCTGAGCTCGCGGGCGAGCGCCTTGAGCCCGCGCGAGATCTCGGACACCTCCTGGACACGGTTCGCGTCGCGCGTCGTCGTCTGGGCCTGCATCAGCTGGAGATAGTCGACGATGATCAGGTCGAGGCCGGCCTCCGCCTGGAGCCGCCGGGCCTTCGTGCGGAGCTCCATCGTGCTGATGTTGGGCGTGTCGTCGATATAGACCGGCGCCTCGGACAGGGCGTTCATGGCGGGCGCGATCCGGGCGAAGTCCATCTCCTCGAGGAAGCCGGTCCGGAGCCGCTGGCTATCGATGTTGGCGACGCTCGAGAGGAGGCGCAGGACGAGCTGCTCCTTGCTCATCTCGAGGCTGAACACCCCGACGCTCTTCTTCTCCCGCACGGCGGCGTGCTCGGCGATGTTGAGCGCGAAGCTCGTCTTCCCGACGCTGGGCCGGGCCGCGAGGATAATCAGGTCGCTCTTCTGGAGGCCGGTGGTCAGGGCGTCAAGGTCCGTGAAGCCCGTCCGGACGCCGCTGATCTCGCCGCGGTGGGCGTGCAGGTAGTCGAGCCGGTCATAGGCGGAGTGGAGAAGGGAATCCAGCTTCGCGAACCCGACGTCGATCCGCTTCTGGCTGACGGCGAACAGCTCCGCCTCGGCCCGATCGATCGCCTCCTGGATCTCGGCCGGGTCCTCGTAGCAGATCCCGGCGATCCGGCCAGCGGCGCCGATCAGGTTGCGAATGACCGCAAAGCGCTCGACGATCCGAGCGTACTGGACCGCGTGGACGGCCGTCGGGGTCGAATTCGAGAGGCTCGACAGATACGCCCGCCCACCGACTCCCTCGAGCTCGTTGCTCCGTTCCAGGGCCTCGGACACCGTGACGATGTCGATCGGCTCGCGCCGCTCGAACAGCTCGAGAACGGCTTCGAAGATCTTGCCGTTCGCCTGTCGGTAGAAATCCGCGGGGCGCAGGAACTCAGCGACCTCGACGACCGCGTCACGGTCGATGAGGATCGCGCCGAGGACCGATTGCTCGGCCTCGAGACTCTGGGGCGGCAGACGATCGATCACG
>JANMCU010000117.1:0-12922 GCA_031361415.1 Chloroflexota bacterium
CGAGATCCAGATCCGGACCCACGCGATGCATCAGGTCAGCGAGGTCGGAATCGCCGCCCACTGGCGCTACAAGGAAGGCACGAAGTCCGACCGCGAGTACGACGCCAA
This sequence comes from Chloroflexota bacterium, assembly GCA_031361415.1. GTDB lineage: Bacteria > Chloroflexota > Limnocylindria > Limnocylindrales > CSP1-4 > CF-46. The sequence goes on from JANMCU010000117.1 coordinate 109, forward strand.
GCTCGCCTGGCTGCGCCAGCTCATGGAGTGGCAGCGCGACGTCAGCGAGTCCGACGCGACCGAGTTCGTCGAGGGGATCAAGCTCGACATCTTCCAGGATCAGGTCTTCGTGTTCACCCCGAAGGGCGACATCAAGGACCTCCCGGCGGGCGCCACCCCGCTCGATTTCGCCTACCGGATCCACACCGACGTCGGCCACCGGACGATCGGGGCGAAGGTCAACAACCGGCTCGTCCCGCTCGATTACCGGCTGAAGAACGGCGACATCGTCGAGATCGTCACCACGAAGGGCGAGCACGGCCCGTCACGCGACTGGATGAACGTCGTCCGGACCTCCCACGCGCGCGAGAAGATCCGTCAATGGTTCAAGCGCAAGGATCGCGACGAGAACATCGTCCATGGCCGTGAGTCGCTCGAGCGCGAGCTCCGACGGCTCGCCCGCAAGAGTCTCCAGGCCGTCGGCAACGACAAGATCGCCGAGGTCGGGCGGATGATCTACAACCACGAGACGCTCGACGACTTCTACGCCGCGATCGGCTACGGCGCGGTCAGCCCGCAGCAGGTCGTCGGTCGGCTGGGCGTCCTCGATGACACCGAGGTCGGGCTGCCGACCGTTGCGCCGACCCAGGCGCCCCGAACCGGCGGCGTCCGGGTCAAGGGCGTCGGCGACCTGCTGGTCCGGTTCGCCAAATGCTGCCACCCGATCCCGGGCGACCCGATCGTCGGGTTCATCACCCGGGGCAAGGGCGTGACGGTCCACCTGCGGTCGTGCCCGACCGTCCTCAACGAGCGCGAGGTGCCGCGCCTGATCGAGACCGAGTGGGAATCGGCGCCCGCCCAGACGTACCCGATCGCGATCCGGGTCGAGGCCTACGACCGGACGGGGCTCCTCAACGACATCACCCAGGTCGTCGCCGAGAACAAGGTCAACATCGTGGCGGCGGCGGTCCACACGAACCCGGACCACAGCGCGATCGTGACGGCCACCCTCCAGGTCGCCTCGGTCTCGCAACTGGCCCGGGTGATGAGCCGGATCGAGGCGCTCAAGGACGTGACCAACGTCCAGCGGGACCTGAACTAGGACTCGTCGAGCCGGCGGCGGTCCGCGGGACCGGACGGCGGCCCGGATGCGGGGGACGGTCCACTGGCGGCCCTCGTGTCGTAAAAAGCGGATCGATCAGCTGATCGCCGCGAAGATCATCGCGCCGAGCCAGATCCCGATGAGGCCGGCCGCCACGATCAGCAGTGGCAGTGCGCGCCACAGCCGGCCCGTCACGTGGGTCGCTCGGTCGCGAGCCGGTCACCTTTCGCGGCCGCGAACTCCTCGTCCGTCAGGTCGCCGGCGGCGTGGAGCTCTGCCAGCCGGCCGAGGTCAACGATGAGATCGGATGCCTCGGGGGAAGCGCGTTCGTGACCGGCCGCCGGACGCGGCGCAGGCCACGACCCCGGGACGAAGGCCGGCCGTGCGGTCTTGGGCGTGCGGCTCGCGGCCAGACGGGCCGCGAAGACGACCGGCCGGGTCGGCAAGCTGGTCGCGACCTGCTGGGTCAGGCGGTTGCCCGGCCGGCCCGCGCGCGCCTCGCGCCAGGCGAGCAGCCCGACGGCCATGGGCGCTCCGCCGATCAGCCAGAAGAGGACGCCGGGGATGAGCCAGCCCCAGACCGGCGTCGGCGCGGTGTCGGGCGGATGGAAGGCGTAGTCCATGAAGTTCAGCCCGAGCGACAGGAAGAGCACCGGCCACCCGACGGCCACGATCGATGCTGCGGCCCTGCCGATCCGCGACCCGAACCAGACGATCAGGCCGGCCGCCCCGAACAGCCCGAACATGCCGCCGACCAGCGCGAGCGGGACGCCGTCGGGGCATGGCTGGGCGCTGGCATACGGTCCGCCGTCCGCGCACGCACCGCCGACGTCCATCACGGCGCGCATTCCGAGGAACAGGAGCGTGACCGACATCGTGCCGAGGGCGATGCCGATCAGGTAGCCGACGAGGACCCGGATCGACGCCCCGTTTGGACCCACGTCCGGATCATACGGGTCGACGGGCCGGCCGGCGACTGGTCAATTCGTCGAGCCGGCGAGTGGCGTCGAGCCGGCTCAGAGGTCCGACGCGAACCGTCGGCCGCGCGATGGATGGACCGTGCCATCGCTCGCCTCGCCGCCATACGCCTCGTCGAGCTCCGCCAGCCACGGATCGATGTCGAGCTCGATTGCCGTCAGGATCGCCTCGGCGTAGCGAACCGCATCGGCGATCGACAGGACGACGTCGCGATCATCGCCGGACGCGCCGTATCCGTCGCGCATCGCGACCAGCCGTTCGAAGAATGCGTGGCGCTCTGACCAGCCCGTCACGTGCACAACCCTCGTGGCCGGTCGGATCGACCGGACACTCCGAACGATGGTCGACAGGACCGCATGCCGACATCCACAGGAGTGGTGCCGCGCGTCAGGCAGTGGTCCGCCCGGCTCATCCTCTGAATGACGGACTTCGTCGACGCGATCCGGCCCCGACCGATCGGGCGCGAACGGTGGCGGCTAGACTTCCCGGACGATGCCGACCTTTCGCGCCCCGCGCGGCACCCGCGACGTCCTCCCGGCCGAACGGGCCACGTTCATCCGGCTCGAGCGGATCGCCGCCGACCTCGCCGGCCGGTACGGCTATCGCCCGATCGAGACGCCACTGTTCGAGCAGACCGCGGTGTTCGAGCGCGGGGTCGGCGAGGTCACCGACATCGTCGAGAAGGAGCTCTTCCGGATCGCCCCGCGGACCGAGGACGGCGAGGCCTGGGCGCTCCGCCCGGAGCCGACGGCCGGCATCGTCCGGGCATACGTCCAGCACGGGATGCAGACCCTGCCGCAGCCCGTGAAGCTGACTCTGACCGGGCCGATGTTCCGCTATGACCGGCCCCAGGCAGGTCGCTACCGCGAGTTCTGGCAGTTCGACATCGAGGCGATCGGCGACCCGGGGCCGGCCGTCGACGCCGAGATCATCGAGCTCGCCGACCGGTTCTACCGCGAGGCCGGGATCCGCGACCCGGAGATCCTGCTCAACTCGATCGGCGACCGTGAGTGCCGGCCGGCGTACGTTGCCGAGTTGAGCGCCTACTACCGCGGCCATCTCGAGCGGCTGCCGACGCTCGAGCGGGAGCGCCTCGAGCGCAACCCGCTCCGCCTGCTCGACTCGAAGGAGCCGGTGATGGTCGAGCTTGCCACCGACGCACCCCGGATCACGGATCGTCTGTGCGATGCCTGCGCCGCGCACTTCGCCGGGGTCCGCGCCCATCTCGATGCGCTGGGCGTCGCCTACCGGCTCGCGCCGCACCTCGTCCGCGGCCTCGACTATTACACACGCACCGCGTTCGAGGTCTACCCACGCGGCGTGGCCGGCCAGCAATCCGCGCTCGGTGGCGGCGGTCGCTACGACGGCCTCGTCGAGCTGCTCGGTGGCAAGCCGACGCCCGGGATCGGCTTCGGCCTGGGCCTCGACCGGGTTCTCCTCGCGCTCGAAGCACAGGGATCTCCGGCGGTCGTCGAGCCGGGACCCGTCGCCGTCGTCGTCGGAGTCGACCCCGCCGCGACGGTCGACCGCCTCCGGATCGCGACGGTCCTGCGGGCGGCCGGCATCGCCGCCCGGGCCGAGCTCGGCCAGCGCAAGCTCGGCAAGCAGCTCGAGTCGGCGGCCAGGGAGCGGGCCCATTTCGCGGTGATCCTCGGCGACGAGCTGGCCGACGGCCAGATCCAGCTCCGCGACCTCGATGCCGGCAGCCAGAAGCTCGTCGCGGTCGACGACCTCGTCCGCGAGCTCGAGCGGGCGAAGCTGAGCCACAGGCACGGTCCGGTTGCGCCCGCGAGCGGCTTCGGTCAAACGCCCGACACCCCGCTGGAATCAGGTTCGCGCGACACCGGATCGGCGTAGGCTGATCGCTCGCGATCCGACCGCGGTGTTGCGGCGATCGCCCGGTAGCAGGGGAGGTTCTGCGTGCGTAGATCTCGAATGACATTGTTGGTGGCCGGGGTGCTCCTGGGGGCACAGGCGGTCGTTCCGGCAACGGCCAGTGCAGCGACGACGCCGCTCACGATCACTGCCGATCGGGCCGCAGCGATCCCCGCGGGTCATCTCTGGGGCTACAACGACTTCTTCCCGCGCGCCCTGTCCGTCCATCGTGGCGCGACGATTCGGTTCAGCATCCAGGGCTTCCATACGGCGACCCTCCTGCCGGCTGGCATGTCGGCGAACGGGGTTCGTCGTGCAGGCGGCCTGCTCACGGCCGACTGGGACGACACGACACTCAATCCGAACGGCTCGACCCACACCGAGATCAACCTCGGGGCAGCATTCCCATCGCCGGGCGGATGCGGGGCGGCGGCAAATCCCTGCACGTTCAGCGGCGCGGCCGTGATCAGCAGCGGTGCCCCTCTGGCCGGACCCATCCCGAACCTGAACATCAAGGTGACGGCACCGGTCGGGTTCTATCGCTTCCTGTGCCTGGTCCATCCGGCGATGCAGGGTTGGCTGGCGGTCGTTCCGTCCAGCTTCCATGCGACGACGGCGGCTGAGCTCTCCGCCAAGGTCTCCGCCCAGGTATCGCATGACCGAGCTGCCGGGTTCGCCGCGGAAGCCGCAGCGAACGTCGCGCACTCCGTCCTGAATTCCGACGGGACCCGGACCTGGACGATGACGGCCGGCACCGGCAGCCCCGACGGCTACGTGGCCGTCAACGAGATGCTGCCTCGCAACCTGCCGATTCATCGCGGCGACAAGGTCCGCTGGGTGTCACGGTCGATCAACGAGCCACACACGGTCACGTTCCCGACCGACCTACACACGGACATGAACGCCCTGTGCGAGAACGGCGCGACTGATACGCCGGCTGCCCCGATCGTGATTCCGCCGACCGGGCCGCAGGACTTCAGCTGCAACGGCGGTCCGCCCGACGAGGTCGAATTCGATGGGGGCAACGGCGTGAGCCACGTCACCTCGGCGTCGACCGTGTCCGATTCCGGGGTCATCGCGTCACCCCTCGAGCTCAGCGGGTTTGGCCTGCCGTCAACCGCGGCCAGGCGGACGTGGACCGTCAGCTTCTGGGCGGCCACCCGGACCACCTACCACTACGTCTGCCAGATCCACGACGGGATGGCCGGGACGATCGCCGTCCACTGACCCGATCCTTCGCGTTCGACAGCCGCCCGGTCATCGACCGGGCGGCTGTCGTTTGACGCTCAGCTCTCAGAACGGGTCGACGAGCTGGATCATCCCGACGAGGTTGCCGTCCGGATCCTTGAACCAGGCCGCCCGACCGACCTCCATGTCGGCGATGCCGTCGACCGTCCGCGGTGTCTCGTACGTCTCGAACACCACGCCGCGCGAGCGCAGCTCCGCGACCTCCGCGTCGACGTCGGCGACGAGGAACGCCATCTGGGTATGGGCGCCCGACGGCTTGCCGCCGCTCCGGGCGAGGGCGAAGAGCGTCCCGGCGCCGGCTCCGTAGTAGATCGTGCGGGCATTCTCGTGGCGGACGCGGAAGCCCAGGACGTCCTCGTAGAAGCGTCGGAGTCGATCGAGATCCGCGGTTGGCAAGGCCGGATAGACCGGGTGATCGGCGAGCATGGATCCTCCTGCGCCAGGGCAACTCCCGTACGATACGTCGGCCATGACCGACTCACCCCCGCTCGACCGGGGCGCGACCGACGTGCCCGCCGACCATCTCGCGACGCCGTACCGGACGCACACGTGCGGTGCGCTGCGGGCAGCCGATGCCGGGAGCACCGCCCGGCTGTCCGGCTGGGTCCACCGCCGGCGCGACTACGGCGGTCTGATCTTTCTGGATCTGCGCGACCGCCACGGGATCACCCAGGTGGTGATCGATCGGACCGACGAGGCCGAAGCCCACGCGGTCGCCAGCCGGGTCAGGAGCGAGTTCGTCGTGACCGTCGAGGGCGAGGTCGCGGTGCGCAAGGAGGGGACCGACAACCCGCGCCTGTCGACCGGCGCGATCGAGCTGCGGGCAAGCGATGTCCGGATCCTGTCGGAGGCGAAGACGCCGCCGTTCTACATCAACGATCCGGACGCCCCGATCGACGAGGCGCTCCGCCTCCGCTACCGCTATCTCGACATTCGGCGCGAGGCGATGACGCATCGCCTGCTCCTTCGCAGCCGGCTCGTCCAGGCGATCCGAGAGGTCCACCACGCCCACGGCTTCGTCGAGGTCGAGACGCCGAACCTCATCAAGTCAACGCCGGAGGGAGCCCGCGACTTCATCGTCCCGTCGCGCCTTCAGCCGGGCTCGGTCTACGCCCTGCCGCAGAGCCCGCAGCAGCTGAAGCAGCTCCTGATGGTCGGCGGCATCGATCGCTACTTCCAGATCGCGCGCTGCTTCCGGGACGAGGACCTGCGCGGCGACCGCCAACCCGAGTTCACCCAGCTCGACCTCGAGATGAGCTTCGTCGACGAGGAGGCGGTGATGAGCTTCGTCGAGGCGATGGTCATCGAGGTGTGCAGGGCGACCACCCCCGAGCGGCCGTTGCTCGAGACGCCGTTTCCGCGGTTCACCTACGAGGAGGCCATCGATCGGTTCGGCAGTGACAAGCCGGATCTCCGGTTCGCGATGGAGATCGTCGATCTCGGGCCGCGGCTGGTCGGCACGGACGGAACGCCATCGTCCGGCTTCCGGGTGTTCGATGACGCGCTTGCCTCAGGCGGGCGAGTCAAGGCGATCGTCGCACCGGGGATGGCCGGTGTCACCCGCAAGGAGATCGACGAGCTGACCGAACGAGCCAAGCGGTTCGGCGCGAAGGGGCTGGCCTACCTGGCCGTCGAAGAGGGCGGGGAGCTCCGCGGCCCGATCGTCAAGTTCCTGGCCGACGACCTGGCCCGCGGCCTGATCCAGGAGGCCGCGGCGGCCGAGGGCGACCTGATCCTGATCGTCGCCGACGCGGCAGCGGTCACCGCCGACGTGCTCGGCCGGTTGCGCTCCGAGCTCGGGGCGCGACTCGGGCTTGCGGATCCGGAGGTCCTCTCGTTCTGCTGGATCAACCGCTTTCCGATGTACAAGTGGGATTCTGAGAACGAGCGCTGGGACGCGACCCACAATCCGTTCAGCGGCGTCGTCCCGGAGGATGAAGAGCTCCTGACCACCCTCGACGGCGATCCGTCCAGGCTGTCGCCGAAGGATCCCGCGGGCCGCGCCCGGGCGATGCAGTACGACATCGCGCTCAACGGCTGGGAGCTCGGCGGCGGTTCTGTCCGGATCCACCGCCGCGACCTGCTGGCTCGGAGCTTCACCCTTCAGGGCCAGACCGCGGAGGGCATGCAGCAGAAGTTCGGAGCCGTGCTCGAGGCCTTCGAGTTCGGCGCGCCGCCGCACGGCGGGATCGCGCTCGGGATCGATCGCTGGGCGGCCTTGCTCGCCCAGCAGACGAACATCCGCGAGGTCATGGCGTTCCCGAAGACCCAGTCGGGCACGGATCTGATGCTCGACGCCCCGTCGCCGCCCGACGCGACCCAGTACGAGGAGCTCGGCCTGCGTTTCGTTGGCCTGCCGGGGCGTCCGGCCGCCGACCCGGCATAGGCTCCGTGCCGCCCGCGGAGATTCGCCCCCCGGCCGGCGACGACCTCCCGAACCTGGCCGGAGCGGGCTCTGGTCTGACGGACGCCGGCCCCGATTCCGAGCTCGCCGCCGCCGATTCTGGCCTGCCCGGCGTCCTTGCGGCCATCGCGGCCAAGCCGCGCCTCGCGGCCCTGCTCGGGGCGATGTGCATCGCCTTCAGCGGCGTCTTCTACGAATGGGCGGCGGTCTCCCCCTCGACCGGAACGGTGTTCCGCGCCATCTTCGGGCTGCCGCTGCTCGGCTTCGTCGCCTTCCTCGAGCAGCGTCGCTACGGCGGCCTGCCGATCCGGACGGTCCGGCTCGCGCTCCTGGCGGGCGTGTTCTTCGCAGGTGACCTGCTGACCTGGCACCACGCGATCGCGTATGTCGGAGCCGGCCTCGCGACGGTTCTCGGCAACCTCCAGGTGCTCGTCGTCGGCGTCGTCGCATGGCTGGCCTTCGGGGAGCGGCCGAGTCGCAACACGTTTCTCGCCCTCCCGATCGTGCTGCTCGGCGTCGCCCTGATCTCCGGGGCCATCGGCGGCCGGGCGTTCGGGGCCAACCCGGGGCTCGGCGTCGTGCTGGGGCTCGGGACGGCGTTCTTCTACGGCGGGTACCTGCTGATCATCCGGCGCGGCGGCCGGGATCTTCGCCGGCCGGCGGGTCCGGTGGCGATCGCGACCGTGTCGACTGCGATCGTCGCGGCGGCGATCGGCGTCATCGGCGGGGACCTCGACCCGCTGCCGGCGCCAGCCAGCCTGGTCTGGCTCGCGATCCTCGGGCTCACCTCGCAGTCGCTCGGCTATCTCCTGATCTCACTCTCGCTGTCTCGGCTGCCGGCGGTGCTGACCTCGATCATCCTGCTCGCCCAGCCGGTGATGACGGTCGGCCTCGGGATCACCCTCCTCCACGAGTCGCCGACCGAGAGTCAGCTCCTCGGAGTTGCGCTGGTCATCGGCGGGATCGCCGTGGCGACGGTGCCGTTCGAACGCATCCGGGCGTCGGTCCGCAGGGCGCCGGCCTGATTCGTTCGCGCGTAACGCCGGGGCGTCGGGGCGTCGGTTTGTGCGTCGGACGTGCAACCGGACCGCCGGCGCACAACGAACACGAGGTGACCGCCTGGGACGTCGGCTCGGAGCTCCGGCGCACAACGAAGCGGTTGTGAGCGCCTGAGCGGTCGGCTCGCATCGACGCAATCAGGGGTTGTGACCGACTCGACAGGGTCGGACCCGCTGGTCAATCGGTCTCGCCGGCCGGGCCGAACGGAGCCAGGGCCGGGCCGGCGAGCGGCCCATCGTCGGGTTCCTCGGCCTGCGCCGCACCCCACTCGTGGGCGTGTCCGGCGACCGGGTCCTCCGGCCCGATGTACGGCGGGAGATCTGCCCGTGGCGTCCGTCCGTCGATCGCCACGCCCGGATCCCCGAGGTCCACCAGATGGTCCGGGACACCGGCGGCGATCAGGTCCGCGAGGACGTCGGGCGGCATCCGTTGCGGGCCGATCGAGCGGAGGGCCGGCAGGGCGGCGAGCGGGACCAGCACCGGCCAGCCCGGGTCGCCGTCCCAGATCGGGCGGAGGAGCCGGTCGGGGAGCGTGCCGTGCAGCTCGATGAGCGAGGTCACGGTCTCGGGGCCGACCCAGGTCATTCGCGCCGGCCAGAGCAGGACGGCGTCTGTCTCGGCGATCTCCGCGCCGGCGACCTCGGCCCCGCGAACCATCTGGGCGGCCGGACCGCGCTCGGGTGGTGCCGGCTCGGCCAGGGTGACGGGTGTGCCGGCGAGCGCCGTCGCGACCGCGCCATCGGGATCGAACGACACGACGACGATCGGGGTCGCCCCACCGGCCCACGCGACGTCCGCGATCCGGCGCACGCCCGGCGAGCCGTCGGCGTCGGCCAGGGCCGACTCGGGGCTTGCGGCGAGGATCACGGCCGCGACGGTCACGCCGTTGCCGCCGTCGGGTCGCGTCGGTAGGTCACGGCCAGGATGCCCGGCCCCGGTTTCCAGCTGGACCCGCTCACGAGAAATCCGATCGATCCCACCGCATCCCAGCCCCAGCTCTGGGCCACCGGATACCAATCGGCCGAGGCCATGCTCAGGAGATCAGCCTCGTAGGCGGTCAGCGCCTCGGCGTAGCTGTCGGCGAAGTAGCGGCGCAGCACGACCCCCTGGTTCGACGTGTCCATGGCGCCAGTCTAGACGCGTTCGTTTGGGCCAAGCGACGTTCCGTGCGAGAATGGATGCCCCGTTGATCAGGAGCCCCGCCCGACCGTGCCCAGCGACGCCACCACCGCCATGACCGCAGCCGCCGCCACCGCTGGCGGGCGCTCGATCCGTGCCGATCTGCGCAACGTCGCGATCGTCGCCCATGTGGACCACGGCAAGACCACCCTCGTCGACGCGATGCTCCGCCAGACGGGCACGTTCCGGGCGAACGAGGCCGTCGTCGACCGGGTGCTGGACTCGGGCGATCTGGAGCGCGAGAAGGGGATCACGATCCTCGCCAAGCAGACCACGGTCGACCACGCGGGCATCCGCCTGAACATCGTCGACACCCCCGGCCACGCCGACTTCGGCGGTGAGGTCGAGCGTTCGCTCCTGATGGTCGACTCGGTCCTGCTCCTCGTCGACGCCGCCGAGGGCCCGCTGCCGCAGACCCGTTACGTCCTCCAGAAGGCGATGGCCCGCCATCTCCCGGTCGTCGTCGCGGTCAACAAGATCGACCGGTCCGACGCACGACCGGCCGAGGTCCTCGACGAGATCTACGAGCTGTTCATCGACCTCGGCGCGGACGATCACCAGATCGAGTTCCCGGTCATCTACACGAACGCGAAGCTCGGAACGGCGACCCGTTCGCTCGACGAGCCGGCGACCGACCTGAAGATTCTCCTCGACGTGCTCGTCGCGGTCACGCCGCCGCCGACCTACGACGAGGATCACCCGCTCCAGCTCCTCGTCACGAACCTGTCGGCCAACGACTATGTCGGGCGGATGGCGGTCGGGCGGATCTGGAACGGCCGGATCCGGACGGGCCAGCGGATCACCGTCCTGCGCGAGGAGGCCGACGACACCTCGGGTGCCGTCGAGCCCGGCCGGGTCGTCACGATCAGCGGGACCGTGACCGCCCTCCAGACCGCGCACGGAATCGATCGGATCGACATCGCCGAGGCGGGCCCGGGTGACATCGTCTCGGTCGCGGGGCTCCCCGAGGTCACCATCGGCGACACGATCACCGATCCCGGCGATCCTCGGCCGCTACCCCGGCTCGATGTCGATGCGCCGACACTGAGCATGACGTTCGGGGTGAACACCTCGCCGCTGTCGGGGCGCGAGGGAAAGTTCGTCACCTCGCGCCAGATCAAGGCGCGGCTCGACAAGGAGACGCTCGGCAACGTCTCGATCGAGGTCTACCCGACCGAGACCGGTGACACGTTCGAGGTTCGCGGACGCGGCGAGCTCCAACTTGCGGTTCTCCTCGAGCAGATGCGGCGCGAGGGTTTCGAGCTCACCGCGTCCCGCCCGGAGGTCCTCCTCAAGACCGTCAACGGCGAGATCCAGGAGCCGTACGAGCGAATCACGATCGACATTCCGCCCGACTACATCGGTCCCGTCCAGGAGGCTCTCGCCGCCCGCAAGGGCCGGCTCGAGCAGATGACGACCGATGCCGACGGGCGCGTCCGGCTCGAGTTCGTCCTGCCGGTCCGCGGCCTGATCGGCTACCGCGGCCAGCTCCTGACGGACACCCGCGGGACGGCCCTCCTCCATCAGATCGGCGAGGGCTACGGGCCGTGGGCCGGCGAGGTCACCCATCGCACGAACGGGGTCCTCGTGGCCGACCGGACCGGGACGTCCAACGCGTTCGGGCTGTTCAACCTCGAGGAGCGCGGCGAGCTGTTCATCGGCGCCGGTGTCGAGGTCTACGAGGGGATGATCGTTGGCGAGTGCTCGCGGTCGGGCGACATGAACGTCAACGCCACGAAGACCAAGCAGCTGACGAACATCCGGACCCACTCGCATGACGAGTCGCTGCGCCTCACACCGGCGCGGCCGATCACCCTGGAGTCGGCCATCGAGTTCATCGCGGGCGACGAGCTCGTCGTGGTCACGCCACTCTCGATCCGGCTGCGCAAGCGCTCCCTCTCGGAGCACGACCGGCGGCGGGCGCGCGGCCGCGAGGAGGATCTGCGTCGGGCTGCCGAGCGCGAGGCGACCGAGTCCGACTGACCGGACCCCGCCCGCACTGCCAGCGCCGGCTCAGGCGGCGAGGACGCGGAGCTGGATCGGGGCGACCCGGATCGGTGGAACCACGAACGTCCCACGCCGCGCCACCGTCTGCGCGCCCCGCGTGATCACCGGATCGAGCTCGATGAATGCAGCGATGGCGAGATCCGCGTCCGGAGTGCGCGCAGCCTGCCACCACGATCCAGTTGGCTGGCGGGCACGTTGGGGAACTCCGGGCTCGATCGTCGCGAACGCCCCGCTCACGGCATCTCCGGCCCGGCCGAGCGAGCTCAGCACGAAGCGGCCGATCCCGAGGGCGATCCCGGTCAGGGCGAACAGCTGCGTGAGGTGAGCGGCGTCCATGGCGTTCCGCGCTGCGACGTGTCGATTGTCGCGCGGAATGCAAGGATCGTGAGATCGGTCAGGCCGCGAGGTGCAGCTTCAGCTCGTTGAGCAGGCGCTCGGCGTGGCGTCCCTCGTCGGTCGCCAGCTCGCGCCACAGCGCCGGGTTGCCGTCGCCCGCGTAGATCTCGTACGTGTCGATCGCCTCGAGCTTCGACGCGAGCGCCATGATCAGGTCGTAGGTCGCGTCGTCGACGGGTGACGTGATCCATTCGTCATCGAGCCCATCGTCGGTCGTCGGCTCGACGGGCAGGGACATCGTTTCGGGTGTCGGAATCGTTTCGGGGGTGGTCATTCGAGCTCCTCAAGTCGGGTGGAGGTCGAGCATGCCTGCCAGTGAGTTGCCGCCACCCGGGCCATCGCCGTCAGCGGCTTGCGACCGGGTGTCAGTCCCATCATTCCTTCGCCGACCCGCGACCCTGGCGGTAGCTCGAGATTGCCGGTTGATCGCGCCGCCAGGCCATGTGGAGCAGGACCGTCGTCCACATCCGGTACGGCCGCCACGCCTCGGCGATCGCCAGCCAGGCGTCGTCGTCGGGCGGCTCCTCGAGCCCGTGGAAGTGGCGGACCGCCTCGCGGCTGATCCGGTCGCCGAGCGGGAGCGTGTC
>JANMCU010000142.1:0-17338 GCA_031361415.1 Chloroflexota bacterium
CGGCGCCCGGATCGAGGACATCGTCGTCTGCGGACCGTCCGGTCCCATCGTCCTGAACAACGAGCCACGCGAGCTGCGGGTCGTCAGCGGCTGATCCGGCGGGTCAATGTCGGCGACCCGACGCGCGGACGCAGCCGACGACCCGCGACGACCGCGACGACCGCGGTATCATCGATCATCGACGGGCCGGCCCGGCCCGCCTGCACGGCTGACCTGATGATTTCCTTCCCGCGGGGCTTCGGCGCCGCCGTCACCAGCATCGCACCGGCTTGCCGGGGCGACCGCCGCCGATGAGCCGGCGGCACCACGGCAACCGACCCCACCGGTCGAGCGGCCCGCCACGGCCGACGGATCCGGTCCGGTCCGGTCCCGACGCGCCCGCGACGGCCGCGAACCTCGGTGAGCGGGCGAGTCGACCGGCGCCGATCGTCGAGCCGCCCGCCGGCCCGGCCGCGCATCCGCCCGACCGCCCGGATCCCGGTCGCGTCGAGAGGGAGCGTCCCGCGTCCGAACCCGCGCATGGGCCGCGTGCCCTCGAACGCGCCGCCACGGCGCACACGGCGCAGACCGCGCAGGCGGCGCACACCGCGCAGACGGCGCCGCAGCCCGATGCGACCGGCGAACATGCGAACCTGGCCGATCCGGTCGACGAACGTCGGGCCACGACAGACGGGCCGGTCGACGGCTCGTCTGTCGACCAGGGGCGTCGCGATGCGCGTCCGGAGCCGGCCGCCTCCTTCGCGATCCCGAGTTGCACGGCGCCCCAGCTTCGGCGGTTCATCAAGAGCCGGCCGTACGTGCCGATGCACGAGCTCCGGCGTCGGTTCGGGATCAACGGCAGCGATGACGATGTGTCGTCGATCGAGCTTGGCGCCCGGCACCGGGTGTACGTCGGGCTTCCGGCGCGGGAGGGATCGCTCCTGGGCGAGCTGCTGCGGGGCGGCGACATCGGCTATGAGCTGTCGCTCGATCCGCGGACCCCGATCGTGATCGGGCTGTACCCGATGCGGCCCGTCGCCCGCTCCTGAGCGCCGAACCCGGGCGGTGAGCGCGCCATACGTGTCGCGGACCGCAACAGCCACGAAGATCGTTCACGGATCACGAACTCAGTGTTGCCTGGGCGCACCGTCGGCACCTTGACACCGAGCGTGTCGGATGGGAACGTTGACCCCGTACGTTCGTACCGGATACTGGCCTGACCATTGGGGTAAACGGTTGCCAGGTCAGCGTCGAACCCACGCAACGGGCCGGAGGGGCCGCTGGACGTTCCGGAGTGCGCTCCGGCGAAAGGATTCACACATGCGCGCGACTTCGATGCGGAGGCTCGTTGGGGGAGCCGCCGCGCTCATGCTGATCGGAACGATGCTGCTGACGACCGCCGGATCCGCACTAGCGGCAACGACGCGGTTCCTCTACGTCGGGTCGGACCCGGGCTTCAGCCTCGACAACGGCGTGATCACGTTCACGCCGGTCTCGTCGGGCGGGGACACCCTGTCAGCGGTGTACGTCAAGAACATCGACAACCAGAACCTGACGCACGTGGTCATCACCTTCGACCGCCTCCAGGGCGGAGTCTCCATTTCCGACCAGGTCCTCGGCGCGAACAAAGCGAACTGCACGGCGACCGCAGACCTCATCACCTGCGATTTCGGCAACATCAAAGCCGGTTCGACGCGCGCCTTCCAGCTGATCCTGTCGGCTCCATCGGCCGGAACGGTCGGCATCCACGGAACCGTCGTCTTCGACGAGTCGAACAATCTGAACGGCGGCAACGTTCAGATCAACGCCGTCGACGGTCAGCTCGTCGTCGCAGCGACGACCTGCCACACACTCGCGACCTTCCTGCCGCCCGGCATCGCGAAGACGCTCGTTCCGGACGACGGTACTGGCTGTCTGAACCCCGCCCAGAAGAGTGGGCTGATCGTCCCGGCGGCTGCCAATGGCAGCGTCGTCGCAATTGATGACAGCACCCCGGCCACGGGTTGCCCGTCCGGTTTCTCCTGCATCAGCAACCAGGTCTCTGCCACCGTCAACAATGGCGCCGCCGTCTCTCCCTACCTGAAGTGGACGATCTTCTACTCGAACGCAACGCTCGGAAACGTCAACCCGGGCAAGGTGGCGTTCGTCCACGACGGCACGATCATCGCCGCCGGCAACAAGGGCCTCTGCAAGAACGCGACGTCCGTCAACTGCCAGGAGCCGTACGTGGTCTCCGCCGACGGGGTGACGTTCTTCGTCCGGACCCCGACGAACGGCCTGATCAAGGGGATGCACTGATCGCCGGCGCGTAGCGATCAGACTGCGGCCGGCTCCCCGAGCAGGCCGCGGACCCGGAGGGCGGACGTCCGATCCTCCTTTCGCTCGAACAGCTGCAGAGCCTCCCGCATGGGGGGCTCTGCTTCGTTTCGACGGCCCGTCTCGGTCAGGACGCCGGCCAGGTCGAGGAGGGCACCGCCCAGCAGGCAGATGTCGACCGTACCGCGGGCCATCTCGACGGCCTCGCGCGCGAGGGCCTCGCCTTCTGTGGCTCGCCCGGTGCTCGCATAGGCGCGGGCTCGCGCCTCGCGCCAGAACACCTGCGATGACACGTCGTCCTCGTCAGCCAGCTCCTCGGCCTTGCGGCTGAACGCCTCGCCGTCTTCGAGCTTGCCCTGGGCAACGAGGACCTGGGCGAGGAGCGCGTCCACTGTCGAACGGTAATAACGCTCGCCCATCGTCTCGAGGGCAAGATCGTCGCGGCGGAGCTCGCGCTCGGCCGCCTCATAGTCGCCGGCCAGCGCCTCGACTCGCGAGGACTCGGTCGACAGCGTCGCCGAGGTGATGCTCGGACCGAGATCCGCCAGGGACGACGCGGCCCGCCGGTACAGTTCTCGGGCCAGGTCGAACTCGCCGTTCATCGCGTGGAGTTGGGCGAGCACCCCGAGGATCACCGACTCCGCCTTGCGATCACCGGTGACGTCGCGGACCAGCCCTTCGCATGTCGCGAGCGCCTCGCTCACCGGCGTCGGCCCGAGGAGAGCGGTCGTCGCGTAGCCCATCGCGCCGCGCGAGGCCTGGCGCGTGTCGCCGGCGGCGCGGGCATGGGCGACGACCTGCTTGGCGGCCTCGGCCGCATCGTCGTATGCCCCCGTCGTCCCATGGATGATCATCAGGAGCCGCCATGCCCGGGCGAGGCCGGCCTCGTCGCCGACCTCGGTCAGGACCTCGATCGCGTCGGTCGTGTCGGCCACCGCGCCCTGGATTCCCTCGAGCTCCGAGAGCACGAGGTCGAGTCGCAGGGCGGCCAGCCGGACCCGTGCTGCCAGACGCCGGTCACCCAGTCGCTCGGCGATCTCGGCGCCCTCGGCGATCACACCGCGCGCCTCGTCGAAGTGGCCCTCCTCCATCAGCGCGTCCGCGAGGTCGCCGATCAGTTCGACCCGCTCTGGGTCGTCGGTCGGGAGCAGGGCCACGGCCCGTCGAAGCAGGTTGCAGGCCGCCGGAGTGTCGCCGCGTCCGAATGCTCGCCGGCCGGCCGAGCTGAGCTTCGTGGCCGCGCGCTGGGCGATCGAGCGGCCTTGCTCGTCGAGCGGGCCGAGCTCCGATCGGTAGCGGACGGCCTGCTCGAGGTGGTAGCCGAGGATCTCCTCGAACTCGGTCTCGCGGCCGCGCTCGCGGGTGACCGGCTCGGCCCAGTTGACGAACCGCTCGTGGAGGGTGGCGCGGGCGCGCTTGAGGAGGCTCTGGTACGCCGCGTCGCGGACGAGGATGTGGTGGAAGCGGTAAGCGGCGTCGTCGGCGTCGGCCATCATCGGGTGGACGAACTGCTTGCGATCGAGCGCGGCGAGATGGCCCTCGACCTCGTATCGGATCTGGTCGGGGACGAGCTCGGCGATGGCCGCCGCCGGAAAGACGAGCCCGATCACGGCGGCCGGGTCGACGACAGCCCGCTCCTGGCGCGACAGACCGTCGAGTCGCTCAGCCAGGAGGGCCGCGATCGTCGGCGGGACGACGACGTCGCCGCCCGGATCGCGCTCGCGCAGCAGGCTGACGATCTGCTCGATGTAGAGCGGGTTGCCCTCGGCCGCAGCCACGACCTTGTCGCGCGTCTCGGCCGACAGGGCCACCCCGGCGAGGAGCCGATCGATCATCGCCTCGACGTCGGCCGCCCCGAGCGGAGCGAGGTCGATCCGCTCGACCCCGGCCGCGGCGAGCCAGTCGCCGTGGATGTCGACCAGCTCCGGACGGGCCGAGCACAGGATCAGGATCGACACTCCATTGACCGATTCGACGACGTGATCGAGGAACTCGAGGAACGTCGCCTCGGCCGAATGGATGTCGTCGATGACGATGACCAGCGGCCGGTTGGCAGCCTGCGATTCGAGCAACTTGCGGGCGCCCCAGAAGAGCTCGGCGACCGGGTGCGACGAGCTGGACAGCCCGACGGCCGACGCGACCCGGTCGACGATCGCGTCGCGATCCGGATCCTCGGCGGGGAGGAGGGCCGCGATCCGCGAGCGCGCCATCTCAGGCGAGTCATCCTCTCCGATCCGGGCGGCGGAGCGGACGATCTCGATCAGCGGCCAGAAGGTGATCCCGTCGCCGTAGGCCAGGCAGCGCCCACGGAAGACGTTCGCCTCGGCCTCGACCCGCTCGATGAAATCCGAGATCAGCCTGGTCTTGCCGACGCCCGCGTCACCGAGCACGGTCACGAGCCGGGCCGACCGGGACGCCGAGATCTCGCTGAACGCCCCGCGCAAGATGTCCATCTCGGCCTCGCGGCCGACGAACGGCGCGGCCGCCGCCCCGACCAGCGCGCGCCGCTGCGCGTGGACATCGATCAGGCGATAGGCCGGCACCGGCTCCGGCTTGCCTTTCAGCGTCAGATCGAGGCGCTCGACCTCGACATAGTCCTTCACGAGGGCGTAGGTCAGCTCGCCGATCAGGACCTCGTTCGCCGGGGCGTTCTGTTCGAGCCGGGCAGCAACGTTGACCGCGTCGCCGGTGGCGAGGTTCATCGTCGCGTTCTCGTCGGTGTTGGCCACGACCTCGCCGGTATTGACGCCGGTCCGCACGGTCAGGCGCACGCCGTAGTACTGCTCGAACTCCTCATTGAGCCGATGCAGGGTCGCGACCATGCTGGCGGCAGCCTGGACCCCGCGCAGGGCGTCGTCCTCGCGGGCCCGGATGCGACCGAACACGGCCATGATCGCGTCGCCGATGTTCTTCTCGACCTTGCCGCCGTGGCGCTCGATCTCGACCGCCATCGAGCTGAAGTAGCGAGCCTTGATCTCGTTCATCGCCTCGGCGTCGATCGAGCCCGTCAGGGCGGTCGAGTCCTTGAGGTCGGTGAAGACCAGGGTGACGAACTTGCGGACCTCCTGGGCCGGCAGGATCGGCGCGCTCACGGCCGGGCGCGATGGGGTCGGGGCGAGGAGGCTTCCGAACGGGCTCGCGTCGCCGCCGGCGGGGGCGGCCAGCGACACGCCTTCGACCTGCCCCGTCGCCGGACCGCCTGCAGCGGCCGGCCGGGTGGGCTCCGTGGCCCCCTGCGTCGGCGCGGTCGGCGGCGCCGCGACGCTCGGCGCGGGAGCGGGCGCGCCCGCTGCCAGCGGCGTCCCGCAGAAGCCGCACAGCCGGAACTTCGCCGGGTTTTCCTCGCCGCAACCACTGCACACGATCGTCTCGGGCACGGGCACGAGCGACGTTCCGCAGTAGCCGCAGAGGCGGAAGCGGGCAGGGTTCTCCTCGCCGCAGGAAGGGCAGGCGACCGTGTCCATGGCTGGAGGATACGACGGCGCGTCGCGATCGCCGCCTCGCACCGCGTACGATGCGCCCGAGCGCCCGTGTCGGCGGCCGCGCAGGAGGTCATGGATGGCGGTTGGCGACGACGCGATGGCGACCGAGGCACTGCGGGCCAGCGGGCTGTTCGGCGCCGCGGACGAGGCCGCCATCGAGGCGCTGGTCCGGGTCCTCCGGATCCGTCGCTTCCGTCGGGGAGAGACCGTGTTCCATCAGGGCGATCCCGGCGATGCCCTGTTCGTCCTTGCCAGTGGCTCGGTCAAGGTCGTCCTGCCGAGCGACGAAGGGGCGGAGCCCGCGATCGTGGCGATCCTCGGGCCGGGCGAGTTCTTCGGCGAGTTGGCGATCCTCGACGGCGCGCCGCATTCGGCGACGATCGTCGCGGTAGAGGCGACCGAGACGCTGGTCCTCAACCGCGATGCGTTTCTCGACCTGATCGACGCGGACCCGCGCCTGCGGCGGGCGCTCCTCGCGTCGCTGGCGACGGAGATCCGGCGGCTGACCGGCCACGTCGAGGATCTCCATTTCCTCGATCTCCCGGGCCGCCTGGCGTCGCGGATCGTCCGGCTCGCGGCAAGCGCCGGAGCGACCAGCGGCGAGGCACGCATCGCCTGGCCGTACACGCAGTCGGAGATGGCCGGAATGATCGGCGGTTCGCGTCAGTCCGTGAACCGCCTCCTTGCCGACCTGACCGATCAGGGGCTCGTCCGGCTCGAGCGCGACCACCTCGTCGTCGTCGACCTCGAGCGCCTGGCCCGAACGGTCGAGCGGTGACCGACGAGCCAGACGCGCTGATCCCGACCCTCCACGCCGTCGCACTGCGGGTCGAGGCCGCCCGTCGTCTCGCGCCACCGGCCGGCACGGCGGTCCTGCGCTCCATCGTCGAGGCGACCGCGGTCCTGTTCGGCGCCGAAGCGGCCTCGCTCGCGCTCCACGATCCGGCGACGGACCGGTTGGTGTTCGAGGTCGCGGCCGGCGAGCACGGTCAGGGCGTCGTGGGCCTCGCGATCGAATCCGGCCAGGGCGTCGCCGGTTACGTCTTCTCGACCGGCCAGCCGCTCGCCCTGTCCGACGTCGCCCGCGATGCCCGCTTCGGGCGCGAGACCGCGGCACAGACCGGCTACGTCCCACGCTCGCTGATCGCGGTCCCGCTCGTCGACGACGAGGGAATCCTCGGCGTCCTCGAAGTCCTCGACAAGCGCGGAGACAGCGGGTTCGACCTGCGCGACGTCGAGCTCGCGACCGTGTTCGCCCGCCAGGCCACGATCGCGATTCGGAGCAGCCGGATCGAGCGCGACACGGCGAGCCTCCTTCGAGCCGTCCTGATCGCCGCCGATGCCTCACCGACGTCCGTTGCCACCAACGCGTTTGGCGGCGCCGTCGACGACGCCCTCGACGCCATCATCGCGACCGAGATGCGCGCCCTCGATACCGGCAGTGACGATCCGCTGTGGGCGCTCGCGGACCAGATCGCCCTGCTCCGGGCCGCGGACCCCGGCCAGCTCGAGCTCGTCCGCGACCTGCTGGCGGTCCTGGTCCGGCGCGCCCATCCCGCTCGCGCCGGGCGGAACCGGTGAGCCAGGCGCTCCCGGCGTGGAGTGAACCGTTCTCGGCAGACCATCGTTCCGCCCTCCGCCGGCCGGCCCCGTTCGACGAGATCGACCGGGCCTGGGCGTTCGGGTCCGCCGACGGCGACGGGGTCGTCGTTGCGATCGTCGACTCCGGCGTGGAGGGAACCCATCCCGCGGTCGGTGGCAGGCTTCGCGAGAGCGTCCGGGTCGAGCTCGACGGGGACGACGCCGCGGTCCTGCCGGACGAGCCAATCGACGCGGTCGGCCACGCCACCGCTTGCGCCGGGATCATCCTCGGCCTCGCGCCGCGCACGACGATCCTGTCGGTCCGGGTCCTGGGATCGGACAACCGGGGCAAGGGCCTGGCATTCGCAACCGGCCTCCAGTGGGCGATCGAGCGGGGTGCGTCGATCGTGAACCTGAGCCTGTCCTCACGGAGTGAGTCGCTCTTCGGGACGCTCCACGACCTCGTCGATCGAGCCTACTTCGCCAACGTCCTGCTCGTCTGTGCGGCGAACAACGTCGCCGTCGCGAGCTATCCGTCGCTGTTCGCGTCGGTCGTCTCCGTGGCCGCCCATGACGTCCGCGATCCGGACGTCTGGTTCTACAACCCGCATCCCCCGGTCGAGTTCGGCGCCTACGGGCTCGATGTCGACGTCGCCTGGAAGGACGGCGGCCGGATCATCGCCACCGGCAACAGCTTCGCGGCCCCGCATATCGCCGGCCACGCCGCGAGGATCCGGGCGGCCCACCCGTCGGCGACGCCGTTCGAGATCAAGACGATCCTCGCCGCCACGGCCACGCCGTTCGCTTGATCGCCGGCTGTGGCGGCTTCGCCGCGAGGTGATCGCACTCGATCCCGGACATCAAGACGCCCCGTCCGGGACGGGCCGGACGGGGCGGCGGGCGGCGGGGTCTCCGCCCGGGGGCATCGTGGGGTCGGTCGATCAGCGCAGGCTCTCGGGCCCGACCTGGACCTCGACGTCGAT
The DNA here is from genome assembly GCA_031361415.1 of Chloroflexota bacterium. GTDB lineage: Bacteria > Chloroflexota > Limnocylindria > Limnocylindrales > CSP1-4 > CF-46. Next base: position 8,342 of record JANMCU010000142.1, read on the forward strand.
CTGGTCTCCGCCGGTGCCGGGCGTCCCGGGACCGAACCGCTCGCCCTTGGTATGGCCCATCAGGTGGCCCTCGACGTCGTCGCCGTCGAGCTCGCCGCCGCCACTCGGCCGGCGCAGGTTGTCGCCACCAGTGCCGGGCGTGCCCGGCAGGAAGCTGTCGGGGTTTCCGGCCCGGTGGCCCTCGACATCGCTCTCGACCGGCAGACCGTCGTGCTCCGGGCCGAAGCCCCCGTCGCCGTCCGCGATGACCTGCTCGTGCGGCATGCGGCTGAGCTTCTTCATGACCGAGACCCTCCGGGATCGACCCCGCTTGTGCTCCGGTTCTGTCCGGTGCGCATTTGTGATGTCCCCACGATACCAACCACGACGGCGGCAGGCCGATCCGCCTAGCGACGGAGTGCCTGTCAAGTGCGGCACAGCGACCGCGGTCGCTCGCGGGCCGCTCAGTAGCTCTTCGGCAGGGCCTCGGCGCTGGGACGCGGCGTTCGGAGGTCCTTAAGCGATGCCTGGTCGACGCCGGAGAACCGCGGCAGATCGGCCGTGTTCGTCCGGCTGAGCCGTTCGGTCAGCTTCGAGAGGAACAGCGAGCCGAGCTCCGGCACCGTCATCAGGGCGCGCAGGGCTGCCGCCGGCACCTCGACGATCGTCGTCGCCTCCTCCGCGACGACGGTGGCCGTCCTCAGGCTGCCGGTCAGGGCCGCGATCTCGCCGAAGAAGTCGCCCGCCTCCATCGTCGACAGCGAGCGGTAGCCACCGTCGGCTTCGGGTGTCCCGGCCGCCACCCGTCCGTCGAGGATGAAGTACGCCGCGTCACCGACCTCGCCGACGCCGACGATCGTCGCGCCGGTCGGGATGTCGCGAACCGATGCGGCCGCCACCAGCGCCCTGCGCTGCTCGGCGTCGAGCCGTGCGAGGGCCGGGAGGTGCCCCGCCAGCCGGTCGAAGTCGGCGAGCGTCGCGCCGCGTGTCGTGACCGGGATGACAGGCGCCGCCGACGTGCCGCGCAGGGCAGCCATCGCACGCCGCCAGTCGGTCGCGGGCCGTCCGATGCCCGGCAGGATTCCGGCCAGGAGACCCGCCCCGATCAGGACGATCGAGGAAACGACGATGAGGAACCGGATGTCGATGTAGTCGGCGAGCCCCGCCAGCGAGATCCCGATCAGGAACAACACGTCGCGGGCCACGGCGTAGGCCGAGAACACCCGCCCGCGCAGCTCGCGTGGCGTCGCGCGCTGGAGGATGACGCGCCGGGCGATCGAGGCCGGTGCGTTGAAGAAGCCGGTCAGCGTGACGAGCACCAACGCGACCTCGATCGAGGACGAGAACCCGTAGAGGACGCCGCCGATCCCCATTGCGACCGTCGCGACGACGATCCAGGACCCCTCGCGGAAGCGGTCGGCGAAGCGTGCCATCATCAGGCTGCCGACGACGAACCCGACCGAGGTCACGCCCTCCTGGAGGCCGTACTCGAACTCGGTCGCATGGAGGGCTCTGAGCGCGAACGGCAGGAGCAGCACGTTCCACAGTCCGAAGGACAGGAAGACCGGCGCGCCGGAGATGAAGAGCGAGCGCAGGATCGGCGTGTGGACGAGCGTCGAGATGCCTTCCTTGAGGTTGGCGACGACGACCCCGACACTCGTGTCTCCCTCGGCCTCGATCTTCCCGACCCGGACAAAGACGATGAGGGCGGCCGAGAAGACGAACGTCAGCGCGTCGAGCCGGAAGGCCCAGTTGATGTCGAACGCCGTCGCGAGCAGGCCGGACAGGGCGAACCCGATCGAGGTCGATCCGAACGAGCTGATCATGATCCACGAGTTCGCGGCGGCCAGCTCCTCGTCCGAGGCCACCTCGGGCAGGACGGCGTCGTTGGCCGGGTTGAAGAACTGCGAGATCGTGCTGACGAGAGCGACCGCGATGAACAGCAGGGCGATGTTGATCGTGATCAGGACCGGGATCGAGACGACGACCGCCGCTCGCAGCAGGTCCGCGATGACCATGATCTTGCGCCGGTCGTAGCGATCGACGAAGACGCCGGCGATCAGCCCCACGACCAGGGTCGGCACCGCCGTCGCTACGAACATCAGCCCGACCGACAGCGCTGAGCCGGTCACCCGGAAGACGATGATCCCGGCGGCGAGATCGGTCAGCGCGGTCCCGATCGTCGAAACGAGCTGGGCCGACCAGAGCAGCCGGAAGTCGCGCTTGCGGAAGACCGAGAAGGCTGACGGGGCCGGGCCACTCGGGCTCGGGCCGCCGTCCGTGTTCGGCGCAATCGGCGCCACGGCCTCGGCTCCCGCATCCGTCACGGATCCATCCTTCTCACGCCGTGGACGGCTGGCGCGCGCCGCATCATGGGGTCCCCGTCGGACTGGGCCGGAGTGTACCGGGGCATCACGCCGCCGAGGTGACCGTTGCGCCGCGCCGGGACGCCCGCCGGTCAGTCGCGCAACGGGCGGGCCGGCAGCACGACGCCCTCGCGAGGCAGGAGCTCGCGCTTGATCGCGAGCAGCTCGTCGCGACTGCCGAACCAGTCGCCGCCGTAACCGCCGATCGTGCCGTCGCCCGCAATCACGCGATGGCAGGGGATCGCGAGCCCGATCGGGTTCCGCCCGACCGCGCCTCCAACCGCACGTGCGGCACCATGTCGGCCGACGGCTCGGGCGATGCCGCCGTAGCTCGCGACCTCGCCCCAGCGCAACGCCCGGACGCCGGCGAGGACGTTGCGATCCCACTCGCCCCGATCGCCAAGGTCGAGCGGGACGGATTCGAGGAGGGCCGACTCGCCGTCGAGGAAGGCCTCGAGCGCGCTGACCGCCTGCTCGAGCAGCGCCCCGCCACCTCCGCCGGACGGGTTGAGCCCTGTCCGGCAGGCGACGTCGGCGACGAACGCGTCGCGCGGCGCCAGCACGGCGAGGCCGATGATGGCCCGGCCGCTGGCCGCGACATGGATCGGTCCCCACGGAGCGTCGACTGCGGCCACGTGGAACGAGCCGCCGCCCGGGCTGCCCCTGGTTCCTGCTGTCACGAGTCCATCGTCCGCCTCTCAGGTGCATCGTCGGAGGTGATACGCATGTGCAATGGCACCCGCCGATCGCGGGGATCGAACGGCAGACGACCGAGACGATCATGGCGGGCGCGGAGCGTACGCCATCGTGTCTGTCTCGGAACCACGGCCGACGCTCGTTCTCAATCCGGCAGACGACGAGGAATTTCGCTCGGCGGCTGAGCACCTGATGGGGAATGGGTTCGCCGAGCCGGCGCTGCTTCAGGATTGCCTGCGTGTTCGGTGGCCGCTCGCCCTGGTCCGACCTCGTGAGCTGGTTGGCGAGCGGGCCGCGATCTGGTACGTCTATCGGGATGGACACTGGGTGAGGTCGGCCAGCTGAGCACCGCCATCGGCTGACCGCCGGCGGGCCTCTGGTATACTCCCCGGGAGTATGGGAACCGACGCCGCCCCGGCCATGGGTGATCGAGGGATCGACCCCGGCGCTCTCGTCGAACGGTCGGAATCGATCGCAGCGGGCGGCCGGACGCCGGTCTGGGTCGCGATCGACGGCGCTCTGAGCCCGGCCCTCGCGGCCGCGACGATGGCCCTGTCGTCAGTCGCGACCGTTCCGGCCGGCGCGTTCGTCGTGGTCAGGTTCATCAACGACGACCCCGTCTTCCACCACTGGATGGTCGAGGGGCTCGCGAACGTCGACGCGGCGGCGCGCCCGGGTCAGACCCTACGGGTCCGGTTCCGGATCGATCGACCGGGGACGTACACGATCACGTGCTCCGTCACGGGCCACGCCGAGACGGGGATGATCGGTATCCTGGTGGTCACGCCGTGAGCGGACCCGGACGACGGGAACGTGTGGCCGTGGCAGACCCACCCGACCCGCGCGATCTGGCCGGCGACTTCGGCCATCGGACGAGCGTCGAGGTCCGGTTCGCCGACACCGATGCCATGGGCCACGTCAACAACGCGGTCTATCTGACGTTCGTCGAGTCGGCCCGGGTGGGCTGGTGGGTTGCGACGACCGGCGAGCCTCTCGAACGCGAGCCGGGTCGATCCGAGGGCCTGATCCTCGCCGAGGCCGAGATCGCCTTCCGCTCGCCCGTGTTCTTCGGCGAGATGGTCGTGGTCGAGAGTCGGGCCGAGCGGCTGGGCCGGACGAGCCTGGTCCTCGTCCATCGGCTGACCGCCTCGCGACCCGGTGGCCCGGTCCGGCTCGTCGCGACCTGCCGTACCGTGATCGTCCGCTACGACTACGTGGCCGAGACGCCCGTTCCGTGGCGAGCCGACCTGATCGAGGCAGTCGAGACGTTCGAGGGCCGCGTCCTGCGGGCGTGACCGGCGAACCGGCCCGACCGCCATGGGCGTCGCGAACGTCAGTCGACGAGGCGCCGGAAGATCGTGACCGCGTTCTGGCCGCCGAACCCGAAGCCGTGGACCGCAACCGTCTCGACCTTTGTCCGGCGGGCGGTCAACGGAACGTAGTCGAGATCGCACTCCGGGTCGGGTGTGTGGAGATTGGCGGTCGGCGGGATCACCTGGTCGCGGATCGCGCCGATCCCCGCCAGCGCGGACGCGATCCCGGCTGCGCCGACGAGGTGGCCGATCATCGACTTCGGCGAGCTGATCGCGACCTTCCTGGCGTGGGCTCCGTAGGCCGTCTTGATCGCCCGCGTCTCGGTGACGTCGTTGAGCGGCGTCGACGTGCCGTGGGCGACGATGTAGTCGATCTCGTCCGGCGCGACCCCGCTGTTGCGGAGCGCCTTTGTCATCGCCCGGCTCTGGCCGCGACCCGTCGGCTCCGGAGCGCTGATGTGGAAGGCGTCGGCGGTGAGCGCGCCGCCGAGGACCTCGGCGATCGGCGTCGCCCCACGGGCCAGGGCATGGGCGAGCGATTCGATCACCACGAGTCCGGCGCCTTCGCCCAGGACGAACCCGTCGCGCGTGCCGTCGAACGGTCGCGAGGCCGTCTCCGGCGAGTCGTTCCGCTTCGAGAGCGCGCCCATGTTGGCGAGCGCCGCGACACCCATCGGAACGACCGGGGCCTCGGCTCCGCCGGTCAGGACCACATCGCACTCGCCGGTCTGGATGAGTCGGAGGGCATCGTGGAACGCGATGACCGACGTGGCGCAGGCAGCGACCTGGGTCATCACCGGGCCGGTCAGGCCCCACTCCATGGAGAGGAGCGCGGCGCCCATCGAGCCCGACAGGGCGGGGACCGCGAAGGCCGAGACGAAGCGCGGACCCTTCGTGTCGTGGACGTGGGTGCCGTCGATGATGGCCTCGATTCCCCCACCGCCGGTGTTCATCACGACCCCGACCCGATCCCGCTGGTCCTCGTCCATCGCCGCGAAGTCGATCCCGCTCTGGGCGACCGCTTCCTTGGCGGCCGCCATCCCGAGGTGGATGAACCGCGTCATCCGGCGAGCCATCTTCGGGTCCATGAACCTGGTCGGATCGAAGTCGAGGACCTCCGCCGCGATTCGGACCTCGAACGCGGACGCGTCGAAGCCCCGGATCAGGCGAGTCCCGGTTACCCCGGCCACAAGGTTCGACCAGTACGTCGGAAAGTCGTTCCCGATCGGCATCACTGCACCGAGACCAGTGACGACCGCACGACGAGACGGATCGGTTTCAGGCAAGAAGAGCTACCTCAGGGTTCGGGCTCCGGTGATTGTATGGAGTCGGCTCGACAGCGGTGATCGTCTCGGATCTGCGAGAGCTGACTTGCGGCCGGCCCACCGAGGTCCGAGGCGGAGCTCCGCGACGCCGTCGGCCCGAGGTGGAGCTCCGCGACGCCACTGGCCCCGAGGTGAGCACCAGGTGCTCGCTCCGTCGGCTGGGCGGTTCGCCGGCGCCCGATTCCGGCCAGATTCGGTCCTTCAGCCGCCAATCCGAGCGGCCCGTGCTCGAACTGACTTCCGGCGCATCGCCCGTTCGACGCAACGAGCAACCCGTGCTCATCCGGAACCCGGACGCCGCCGATCGACGGGTACGGTGGCGGCAAACGCCGCGCCACCGTCGTTCCGTCGCGACAGCCATCAATCTCCGTCGTATCTCTTGAAGATCACCGCTCCGTTGTGACCGCCCAGCCCGATGTTGTTCGACAGGGCATACCGGATCGGCATGGGAGTTGCCTCGGTCACGACCCACAGGTCGCAGTCCGGGTCGGGGTCGCGGTAGTTGATCGTCGGCGTGACGCACTGCTCGGCGACGGACATCACCGTCGCGAATGCCTCGAAGGCGCCGGCCGCGCCCATCATGTGACCGGTCATCGACTTCGTGCCGCTGATCGCGAGCGAATGGCGGGCTGCCGACGCGCGGTCGCCGAACACCTTCCAGATGGCCTCGGCCTCGCGCTGGTCGCCGAGCGGCGTGGAGGTGCCATGAGGATTGATCAGGTCGACCTCGTCGGCGGGCACGCCGCGGCGCTCGAGGGCCATCTTCATCGCCCGGGCCGAGCCCGTCCCGCCGGCGATCGGCTGGATCATGTCCCAGCCATCGGCGGCAGAGCCGTAGCCCACGACCTCGGCGTAGATCTTCGCCCCGCGGGCCTTCGCGAGCTCGAGGTCCTCGAGGAACAGGCCGCCGGCGCCTTCGCCGAGAACGAACCCGTCGCGGGTCTTGTCGAACGGGCGCGACACGGTCTGGAGGGCCTCGCCCGGACGGGGCATGCCCATTCCACGCATGTTCGTGAAGCCGGCGTGGGCGGTCTCCAGGAGCGGCGCCTCGGTCGAGCCCGAGATCACCGCGATGCAGTCGCCGCGGCGGATCGCCTCGGCTCCCTCGGCGACGCTGTGCGTGCCCGTTGCGCACGCGCTGACGATGCACACGTTGTGGCCGATCGCACCGGTCTCGATCGCGAGCATGCCCGACGCCGAATCGACGAGCGCGTTGGCGATGAACGTCGGCGGGACGCTTCGTGGACCCTTCTCGTGGAGGTTGATCCAGGCATCGATCATCAGCTGCTGACCGCCGGCTCCGGAGCCGAACACGACGCCGACCTCCTCCCGGTTCGAGTCATTGATCTCGAAGCCGGAGTCGGCGACGGCCTGCTTGCCGGCCGCCACGCCGAACCACATCGCGCTCTCGCTCCGGCGGACGGCCTTGGGATCCATCCAATCGGTGGCGTTGAAGTCGCGGACCTCGCCGGCGGCCTTCGCTTCGTAGCGCGAGACGTCGAACTTGGTGATCACGTCGAGGCCGGACTGGCCACGGACGAGGTTGCCCCACGCGGTCTGGACGTCGTTGCCGACCGGGCTGACGACACCGAGGCCGGTGACGACGACGCGTCGGTTGTAATCGGGTTTGCGCACGCTCGAGGAATCCTTTCTGGAAACGGGGTCAGGCCGGCGTGACCGTCGCGAACGGAACGGTCAACCGGTCGGGGGAGCCCGGATCGTCGAGGGCGAGGGCCTCGACGTCGGGCGCGATTCGCTTGATGAGACCGGTCAGAACCCGCCCGGGCCCGATCTCGATGAACGTCGTCACTCCGGCGCCGGTCATCCGCTCCACGGCGGCCACCCAGTCGACGCCACGGGTGAGGTGCTCGACGAGCTCGTCGCGCGCCGCCGCGGCGGTCGTGATCGGTCGGGCGTCGGCGTTCGCGAGGAGCGGGATCGAGGGGTCCCTGAACGGAACCGCCGCAATCGCCCGGCGCATGCCGTCGGCGGCCTCGACCATGAGTGGCGAATGCGCCGCGACGGATACCGGCAGGACGATGACCTTGCGCGCTCCGAGCTCCTTGGCGATCGTCGTGGCCGCGTCGATCGCCGCCCGCTCGCCCGACACGACCACCTGGCCCGGGGCGTTGCGGTTGGCGACACCGAAGATGCCGTGAGTCGAGGCGCGTCCCATGAGCTCGGGCAGCGCCTCGTCGTCGAGTCCGATGATGGCCGCCATGGCCCCGTCGCGGCCGGATCCGGAGGCCTGCATCAGTCGGCCGCGCTCCCGGACGAGGCGCACGCCGTCGTCGAGCGAGATCACGTCGGCGGCGACGAGGGCCGAATACTGGCCCATCGAATGGCCGGCGGCGAAGGCCGCCACGGGGGCGTTGATGCCGAGGCTCGCCCATCGCTCGCGAACCGCGGCGAGGTACGCGACCGACACGGCCAGCAGAGCCGGCTGGGCGTTCTCCGTCCGATCGAGGACCTCGGCGGGCCCGGTCGCGGCCAGCTGGCTGATCGATTCGCCGAGCGCGGCGTCGGCGTTCGCGAGGACGGCGGCGGCGGCGGGGGAGGCAGCCGCGAGCGCCTGTCCCATGCCGACCGACTGTGAGCCCTGGCCGGGGAACACGAAGGCAGACGAAGTCATTGCTGGCAGCGTAGCCGCCGAAATCACGTTCACGTGGGCTGGCGTGTGCGACTGTGCACGGACCGGTCCCGATCGGGATATGCTCGCCGACATGCGCGCGATGCCTGTTCGGCCGAGCCCCAGGTCCCTCTCATGACGGTCGATTCCCGGGCTTCTGGCCGGCGGCTCGGTCCGCCGCCACCCGCCCGGACGATCGCCCGTCGGTTCGAGGCGGACCTTTCCGCCACCGTCCTGGCGGCCGGCACCCGGATCTCGAACGTCCGCCAGATCTCCGAACGGGTGGCGATGGGTCGTGCTCTGTGGCGCGAGCTTGTCATCGGCTTTGCCTCGCAGCTCGGCGAGATGCGGCTCGGGTTCACCCAGCTCGCCGCTCTCTACGTCCTGGCCGATTCGGGCACGATGACGATCGGCGACCTCGCCGAGGTCATCAACCGCTCGCCGTCGGCGACGAGCCGGCTGGTCGACGGCCTCGTCCGGCGTCGTCTCGTCGAGCGGCGGGTCGAGGAGGAGGATCGGCGCCAGCGAACGCTCCAGCTGACGCCCCGCGGAGCGGCCCTCCTGCGCGTCGTCGATCGTGCCCGTGCCGATCAGTTCCTGTCGGCGATCCGCCCGATGCCGACGGCCGAGCGGGCCCTGATCGCGATGGGTGTCGCCGCGCTGGCGACCCATGCGATCTCGCGGCGCGG
>JANMCU010000164.1:0-3070 GCA_031361415.1 Chloroflexota bacterium
TCTCCTCGAGCAGCCGGTCGAGCGCGTCCTCCGGCTCGAGATCGTCGTAGCGGGTGGTGACCGAGCGCAGCTCGAGCAGGTTCGCCCAGCGATCCTCACCGTCCTCCGAGCCGTCGGCCAGCATCGCCCGGTATCCTCTGACCTCGAGCGTCTCGTCGAGCAGCTCGGGCAGGTCGAGCACGCCGACCTTCGAGCGCAGCCGCCGGATCAACGCCGCGAAGTCGGCGATCGAGGTCCGGGCGCGCGAACCGAGACCCTCGACCTCGCCGCGCGCGGCCCGCTCGATCGCCTCCCAGGTCGAGATGCCGCCCTGGACGGACGCGGCCCGGACGACCTCGATCGTCTTGTCGCCGATCGCCCGGGCCGGGATGTTGATGATCCGCTCGAAGCTCACGCTGTCGGTGTCCGAGCGGAGGACCCGCAGATAGGCGAGCGCGTCCTTGACCTCACGCCGGCTGTAGAACCGCGTCCCGCCGACGAGCTGGTAGCGGATCCCGTAGCGCAGGAACGATTCCTCGATCGCCCGGGACTGGGCGTTCATCCGGTACATCACCGCGATGTCTCGCGCGCGCAGGCTGCCCGCGTCATCGTCGTCGGCCCGCCGGGTCAGGACCGAGCCACGGCCGCCGACCAGGCCCTCGACCTGGCGCGCGATCCACTCGGCCTCCTCCTCCTCGTTGTACGCCTCGAAGCGCTGGATCTTCGCCCCGCCGCTGCGCTCGGTCCAGAGCTTCTTGTCGGTCCGCTCGCTGTTGCGCGACACGACCGCGTGAGCGGCATCGAGGATCAGCTGGGTCGAGCGATAGTTCTGTTCGAGCTTGACCACCGTGGCGTCGGGGTAGTCGCGCTCGAAGTCGAGGATGTTGCGGAGGTCGGCCCCGCGCCAGCGGTAGATCGACTGGTCGTCGTCGCCGACGACCGCGAGGTTGCGGTACTTCGCGGCGAGCGCCCTGATCCAGAGATATTGCGGCCGGTTCGTGTCCTGGTACTCGTCGACGTGGAGGTAGCGCCAGCGGTCCTGATAGCGGGCCAGGACGTCGGGCGCCTCGTCGAACAGGACGACGGCTTTCAGGAGGAGGTCGTCGAAATCGAGGGCGCCGACCTTCCGGAGCCGCTGCTCGTAGCGCACGGCCAGCTTGGCGATCGTCCGCTCGCGATGGTTGACCGCGTTCTCGGCGAGGAACGTGGCGTCGAGCATCTCGTTCTTGGCCCGGCTGATCGCGCCGAGGACCGCGCTCGGCCGGAACTCGCCGGTCAGCGGCAGGTCCTCCTCGCGCAGGAGCTGCTTCATCAGGCTCTGCTGGTCCTCGGTGTCGTACACGACGAACCGGCGACTGATCCCGATCGACTCGCCGTCGCGGCGCAGGACGCGGGCGCAGAGCGAGTGGAATGTCCCGGCCTGGACATCGCGACCCGGCTCGCCGACGAGGCTGATGATCCGCTCGCGGAGTTCGCCCGCGGCGCGGTTCGTGAACGTGACCGCGAGGATCGACCACGGCCGGACGTTCTTGACCCCGACGAGATAGGCGATCCGGTGGGCGAGGACACGGGTCTTGCCCGAGCCCGCGCCGGCGAGGATCAGGAGCGGGCCGTCGGTGGCCGTGACGGCGCGGGCCTGCTCGGGGTTGAGCCGGCCGACGATCTCCTGGGCTCGGGCGGCCGCGCGGGCCTGCTCGGTGGCCTTCTGCTCGTCGTCGCGGGCCCGTCGCTCGTCAGCGGTCAGCTCGACCGGCACGTCGCCGGGGATCGGCACGTCGCGGAGCCAGTCGGGCTCCTGCGGGATGGCCTCCGGCGCTGCCTCTGTCACGTCCGCGAACAGCGTCCCCTCGACGATTGGCGCGTCGTCGGTCAGGCGTCGGGAGCGCGGCCGGCGGGTCGGGGATGGCACCGCTCCATTGTAGGTCGAGGGCCTTCGCCGGGCCGCATCGGATCCTCGCGGCGGCCCCGGAATCGAGAGGCCCGGGTCGTCGACCCGGGCCCGGGTGCTGGTTCGGAGCGGGCTGCCGCTACGGAGCGACCTGATCGGCCGGCGGGGCGTCGGCCGAGACGGAGACGTCGTACTTGATGTCGATCGTCATCCCGAACGTGCCGAGGGTCGGCGAGTTGAGCGAGAACCCGAACTTCGCCGGGCGGTAGTCGCTCTTGCGGGTCCACACGTCGACCGTGACGTCGCCGTCGAGGGTCGAGGTGGCGTCGAGGGCCTTCGCCTGGGCCGCGGTCACCACCGTCGAAACGTGGTAGCAGTCGACGTCGCCGCACTTCTCGTCGGCGCCCTTCGTGAGTGGCGACGGGAGCTTGGCGAGCACGTCCTGGAGCTGGGCGACGAGCTTGGTCACATCGGTCGCGGCGGCCACCGGATCGCCCGAGGCCGTCGGAACCGGGACCTTGGTGTATTTGTCGGCGGTGCCGCCGGCCATGGCCGCGAGAGCGCCGGAAATCTTGTACCAGGCGGTGTCGCCGATGACGACCGCATCGACCTTCGTGCCCAGCAGGGTCGGCGCGTCGACGCTGAGGTGGGCCTTCTTGTTGGGGATGTCGACCGCGGCGCTCAGCTTGATTGACGACAGGTCGAAGTTGCCGAGCTGGGCCGCTTTCATGCTGCCGGTGAAGGTGCCAGTGACCTCGAAGGTCTTGACGTCCGTCAGGGACGTGACGCCCTTGGTCACGATCTCCTTGGGATCGGTCAACGCGGCGGCGGCCGGCGTCGAGCTGCAGGCGGCCAGGACGAGGGTGAGGGTCGCCACGATGGCGAGCGGCAGGAGCGCGAGGCGTCGAGTCAAGAATTTCCCCTTGAGATGAATGGGATGACGGACCTGAGGGTGCCCGCCAGCCGCCGCGCGTGTCAAACCCTCGATCGTCCGGGTGGGTCCCGGACAGACGAAGGCCCTTCCCGTTGCCGGGAAGGGCCTTTGTGCGTTGTGCGGATGAAGGACTAGAAATCCATGTCTCCGCCGCCGCCGCCGTGGCCGTGGCCACCGCCGGCGCCGGCCGCTGCCTTCTCGGGGATGTCCGTGATCAACGTCTCCGTCGTCAGGACCATCGCCGCGATCGAGGCCGCGTTCTGGAGGGC
>JANMCU010000199.1:0-5495 GCA_031361415.1 Chloroflexota bacterium
GCTACGGGCGGCTCGCCTCCGGTGTGCGCAAAGAGCTTGCAGACGATCTTCCACGCGCCGTCGATCCGGGCGAGCAGAAAGTAGTCGACGAAGGACACACTTCCCCAATAACCCTCCTCCGCGACCGTGGCTGCGGCGGCGTCACCGGTCTGGTTCACCGAGACGACGCGGGCTCGGTAGCTGCCTGTGTCCGCCGGCCCCTCGTCGGCCATCGCGAAGAGCTCTTGGATGGGGACGTCGTAGCGGGTGCCACCCAGGGCACCGAACATCCTGGAGTCGGCGTGAAAGGCCTCCTTGAGTTTGCCCGAGTCGCCCTTCGCCTCGCCGTCGCTGCAGAGCTGGAGGACTTTGCAGATCGCGTCGTAGTCATCGATCGGGGTCGGTGCACTGACGGTGCTGTCAACGATCTCGGTCATGCGCTACCTCCTCTTGAAGCGACAGGCCAACTCGACCGGTGGCCTGATGGAACCCGAGCGTACAGGGTCGAGCGCGCTCTCCTGACGGCTCGTCGCAGAACAGGACGCCCTGGTCACATAGCGTGCCGTGCTTCGATCAGGCGCGGCCGGCGGCGGTCTCCTCTTCACGGGTTCGGCCCGCGAGCTGGATCAGGTCCTCGTGCAGCTCGAACCAGATCCCGTGATAGCTGTCGACCCGCGGTGACGCCACGTAGCGGCCATCACCGCCGCGCGCCCCATCGAGCGCCCGGCCGAGCCTGACACCGTAGCCGGCCAGACGCGGACAACCGGCCGCCACCGGCCCGTGCCACGCCATCGCTTCGGCGTGGACGGCGGCCAGGTCGTCGAGAACGGAGCGGTCGTGGTCCGCATCGCAATGATCGTTGGCGACCTGGTTGCCGGTGCCGTCGTCGCGGAGCTGCCAGGCCGTGACCGTCTCCTTGACCCGGTGATCGAGAACGACGAAGGCGTCGAGCGCGGCACCGGCCGCCTCGATCCCCCAGGCCGCGTGCTGGGCGGCGAGCAGCCGTGCCACGTGGGTCGATCCCGCCTCGGTCAGACGATGGGCGCCCGCGACCATGCTCGTCAGGCCGTCGATCTGGAGCTGGTCCAGGATCGGCTGGACGACATCCACCGTCGACAGCAGCGCGTCCGCCACGGCCTGTGCCTGGGCGAAGCCCTTGATCCCGATCGCCTGCAGGCAATCGTCGGGCGTCACCCCGCCCTCCGCCGACAGCGGCGTTGTCGGGCCTCCCCCGCCGGCTTCCTCCCCGATCGGGATCCCGAGCTCGCGGGCCCAGTCGAGCAGGATCCGCGCCTCCGGCACGATCTCGGTCGTGGCCGGGATCGCGCCCGCGAACACCTCGCCCGAGCTTCCGTCGATCGTGATGACCTCGCCGGCGGCGAACACCCGGCCGCCGAGCGCGACCGCACCGTCGCGCACGTCGACGCCGGCCGCGCCGACCACGGCCGGGATCCCCCAGCCGCGGGCAACGACCGCGGCGTGGCTCGCGAGCCCGCCGCGCGAGGTGAGGATGCCGGCCGCTCGGGCCATCCCGTGGACGTCGTCGGGGGAGGTCTCGGCCCGGACGAGGATCACCGTCCGGCCGGCCTCCGCAGCCTCCTGCGCCGCCTCGGGACTCGTCACGATCTCCCCGGTCGCCATCCCGGGTGACGCCGGGAGCCCGGTGGCGAGCGGCACGACGAAGCTGCTCCGCCCGACGGTCCGGGTCGGCGGATGGGCGAGCTGCTCGGCCACCCGGGCGACGGCCGCCGCTCGGGTCAGCGGGAAGGCCTCATCGGTCGCCATGTCGAGCGCGATCCGGAGAGCGGCCTGCGGACTGCGCTTGCCGACCCGGACCTGGAGCATCCAGAGCCGGCCCGCCTCGATCGTGAACTCGATGTCGCACAGGTCGGCGAAGTGGCGTTCGAGACGCGCCGCGTCCTCGCGTAACTCCTCGGCGACGCCGGGCAGGCGCTCGCCGAGGACGGCGATCGGCTCGGTCCGATGGGTGCCGGCGACGACGTCCTCGCCCTGGGCGTCGAACAGGACGTCGCCGTAGAGCGTCGGCTCGCCGGTCGCGGGGTTTCGGGTGAAGAGCACGCCGGTCGCCGACGTCGTGCCGCGGTTCCCGAAGACCATGGTCTGGACCGTGACCGCGGTGCCGAGATCGTCGGGGATGCCCTCGCGTTGGCGGTACGCGCGGGCCCGATCGCTGTTCCACGAGCGGAACACGGCCTCAACCGCGAGCCGGAGCTGGTCCCACGGATCGTCCGGGACATCAGGGACGCCGACGATCGAGCGAAAGCTGGCGACGAACCGGTCGCGACAGGCGCGGGCGAAGGCCTCGTCGCCCGACGACCGGGCGAGCCCGGCCTCGGTCTCGTCGTTCAGGCCGAGGTTCAGGATCGTATCCATCATCCCGGGCATCGAAACCGGCGCACCCGATCGGACGCTGACCAGGAGCGGGTCCGCCGGGTCGCCGAACCGCCGGCCAACCGCAACCTCGACCGCCGCCATCCGCGTCCGTAGCTCGGCATCGAGACCGTCCGGCCAGCCGTCGGCGAGAAAGAAGCGACACGACGCCGTCGTGATCGCGAAACCGGGTGGCACCGGCAGCCCCAGCTCACGGGCCATGACCCCGAGGTTCGCGGCCTTGCCGCCGACGAGCGCCTTCGCCTCTGCGAGGGTCGGCGCGACGGGCTCGTCGAGCGAGTACGTGAAGGTCATCGGCGGAGCGCGCGCCAGACGTTCTCGGGTGTCAGCGGCAGCTCCCGGATCGCAACTCCCGTCGCATCCCGCACGGCAGCAGCCACCGCCGGGGCGACGCACAACAGCGCGCCCTCGCTCATCCCCTTCGCGCCGTACGGCCCCGGTCCGTCGCCGTTCTCGACGATCGCGCTCTCGATCCGGACCGGCAGGTCCATGCTCGTCGGGATCCGGTAGTCGATCGCGCCGAGGTTCCGGATCCGGCCGGACTCGTCGTGGATGTAGTGCTCCATGAGGGTGTGGCCGAGGCCCATGATCGCGGCGCCCTCGTCCTGGCCGCGGACCTGCATCGGGTTGAGCGCCTTGCCCACGTCGGACACGGTCACGTGGCGGTGGACGACGATGTCGCCGGTCTCGCGGTCGACCTCGACCTCGACCGCGGTGCAATTGAACTCGTAGAACGCGGCCGTCCCGCCGAGGGGATGGTCCGGTTCGGCCTCCTTGCGCATCTCGCCCAGCCCGGTGACCTCGCCGCCGAGCCGGCCGAGGCCGCGAACGAGGACGTCGCGGATCGGCAGGACCCGATCGCCGATCCGGACTTCGCCGCGATCGACGACGATCCCGGCCTCGTCGACCGCCTCGAGCCGGGCGGCCATCGCCCGGACCTTCCTCTGGATGTCGCGGCAGGCGAAGAGCACCGCGTTGCCCATCAGCACCGACGAGCGGCTGGCGGAGGTCTGCTGGTCGTAGGGCACCACCGCTGTATCGCCCATGACGACGGTCACCCAGTCGAGCGGCGCGCCGAGCTCCTGGGCCGCGATCTGGGCGAAGATCGTTCGGGCGCCCTGGCCCATGTCCGAGGTGCCGGCGTGGACGATCACGCTCCCGTCGGACAGGAGCCGGACTGTCGAGTACGAGAGGCCCGTCGTCGGGCCCGACTTCAACCCGACCGCGATCCCGCGGCCGCGCCCGGGCGGGGTCGGCGAGCCCCAGCCGATCATCGCGGCCGCCTTCTCGATCGTGTCGGACCACCGGCCGTCGGCCGGCGTGTCGCCCGGGATGAAGGCGTCGCCCCGGTCCGCTACGTTCCGCAGCCGGAGCTCGAGCGGGTCCATCCCGAGGATCCGGGCCGCCTCATCCATGTTCGATTCGATCGCCCAGATCTGCTGCGGGTTGCCGAACCCGCGGAAGGCGGTGGACGGTGTCGTGTGCGACAGGATGCTCCGGGCCAGGATCCGGACCGCCGGCGTCCGATACGGCCCGCCCGAGGTGTAGCTGCCCTTGCCGACGGTCCGGTCGGCGATGTCGGCGTAGGCGCCGATCAGGTAGTTCGCCTCGATATCGCGCCACGCCAGGCGACCATCGGATCGAAACCCGGTCCGGACCCGGATCTCCGACGCCCCGCGACGGACGGCCTGGAACGTCTCCTCGAGGGTCAGGACGAGCCGGACGGGCCGGCCTGCCCGGCAGGCCATGAAGGCCACGAGCGGCTCGAACTTGGCGTGCTGCTTGCCACCGAACCCGCCGCCGGGATCGGGCGCGAACACGCGGACCTTCGCGAGCGGCAGGTGGAGCAGGCCGGCGATCACCCGCTGGAGCCAGCTCGGATGCTGGATCGAGCTCCAGACCGCGATCCCATCGCCGTCGGGCGCGGCGATGAATGCATGCGGCTCGATCGCGAACTGGGTGACCATCGGGAAGGAATACGTCCCCTCCACGACGACAAGGCCCGGCTCGGCGGCGGCCGCATCGACGTCGCCCCAGCCATAGTGGTGCTCGCGCAGGACGTTCGTCGCCGCGAGCGGGTCAGCGGGCCGGAGCGACGGATCCTGGACGAGCGAGGCAGCCTGATCGAGGGCGCCCGCGATCGTGAAGACCGCCGGCAGCTCCTCGTAGTCGACCCTCACCAGCCGAGCGGCCTCCTCGGCGGAGTCGAGCGTGTCGGCGGCGACGGCAGCGACGGCCTCGCCGTGGAACTTCGTCTCGCCCGTCGCCAGCACCGGCCGGTCCTGGAACTGCGGCCCGAACCTCGGCATGGGGTCGGGGAGGTCGGCGGCCGTCGTCACGAACCGGACGCCCGGCACGGAAAGCGCTTCGGTCGTGTCGATCGAGACGATCCGGGCGCGCGCCACGTCGAGGCTGACCAGCTTCACGTGGAGGACGTCGTCGAGCCGGATGTCCGCGACGTACGCCTGGCGTCCGGTGACCCGGTCGATCCCGCCGACCCGGGCCGGCGAATCGCCGACATTGCCACCAACGTTGCCGCGGACTGCGTCCGCGCTCACCGGCCGCCCTCGCTCGCGGGCCTGGTCCCGGGCTCCGCCGTCCGCTCGTCCGCGGCCATCAGCACCGCCTCGATGATCTGCTCGTAGCCGGCGCAGCGGCAGAGGTTGCCCGCCAGGCCCTCCTCGACCTCGGCCTTCGACGGATGCGGCGTGACGGCCAGGAGCGCGCGCGCCGAGACGAGCTGGCCGGGGATGCAGAACCCGCACTGGGCGGCGCCGGTCGCGAGGAACGCGCGCTGGAGCCGGTCGAGTCGGTCACCGACGGCCAGTCCCTCGACGGTCGTGACGCTCGCGCCGTCCGCCTCGACGGCAAGCATCAGGCACGAATCCACGCTCAGCCCATTAACGAGCACGGTGCACGCCCCGCACTCACCCACCAGGCAGCACTCCTTCGTGCCGATCAGGCCGAGGTCGTCCCGGAGCGACTCGAGGAGCGTGTGATGCGCCGCCACGTCCGCCGATCGGGGGCGCCCGTTGACCGTCAGGTCGATCCGGATCGTCGTCACCGGTGTGCTCCCGCGCCGGCGAGTCGCTCGATCGCGGTGT
>JANMCU010000231.1:0-4492 GCA_031361415.1 Chloroflexota bacterium
ACCTCCGGATCGGCGGCGTCAACGGCGACCTGAACCACGAGTTCCTGAGCCGGCTCGGTGATTGGATGAGCCGGGCGACGACCCAGATCGAGAACAACCTGGGCCTGCTCAACGAGAACGAGATCTTCGTCCGGCGGATGCGCGGGCTGGGCGTCCTCGACAAGGAGACGGCGTTCCGGATGGCGGTCACCGGTCCGAACCTGCGGGCCAGCGGCGTCCCGCTCGACTTCCGGCGGGCCCATCCGTACAGCGTCTTCCCGGAGCTCGAGTTCGACATCCCGACCCGCGACGAGGGCGACTGCCTGGCCCGCTACCTGGTCCGGATCGACGAGATCAAACAGAGCCTCCGGATCATCGACCAGTGCCTCCACAACATGCCGGACGGGCCGATCATGGCGAAGCTCCCGCGGCTGCTCCGCCCGCGACCGGGCCGGGCCTATGCCGCGGTCGAGGGACCGCGCGGACAGTACGCCGCCTACGTCGTCAGCGACGGCACCGACCAGCCGTTCCGGATGCGGATCCACGACCCATCGTTCGTCCACCTCCAGTCGGTCGGCGTGCTGATGCCGGGCCACCTGATCGCCGACGCGATGGCGGTGATGGCGTCGTTGGACCCGATCATGGGTGGAGTGGACAAGTGAGCGTCGCGAGGCACGGTGCGGCCCGCCCGCGCCCGTTTCTTCCAGATGCCACTGACACGAGCCGTATCCAGGCGCAGGTCCGCGCAGTGCGCTTCATGCGCACTCCAGGTAGCCGTCAGTGGCTAACTTTGCGCCGAATCGGGGCGACGGCCGCGGCTCGGGACGCCGGTTGGTCGTCTAACGCGGGCCACGTTGTCGTTTGTGAATTTCGGGGCGAGTCGGGACGCACACCCAACGCGCGCGGGGGCCTCGCGTGACCGCGATGGCCCGCTCCTTTGGGCGGCTCACGCTGGCCGGGAAGATCATCTTCACGGTCGTCCCGATCCTGCTCGTGTTGACCGGCGGGCTGATCGTCGTCGTCGTGGTCGCCGGCAAGCCGATCGTCGACTTCCTGGCCGCGAACATCTGGCTCGTCCGCTTCGTCGTCGCCGCGACCGCCGTCCTCCTGGTGAGCGTCCCGTTCGCCTTCCTGATCATCTACATGGAGATGAAGGTCATCGCCCTGATGAACCTCCGGATCGGGCCGGACCGGGTCGGGCCGTACGGCTCGCTCCTGTCGGTCGTCCACGGGCTCAAGGTCCTGATGAAGGAGGACTTCAGCCCGACCGGCGCCGATCGCCTCGTCTTCACCCTCGCCCCGATCGCGGTCTTCATGGCCACGATCATGTCGATGCTCGTCCTGCCGTTCGCACCGGGGCTCTTCGGCGCCGACATCAGCATCGGCCTGCTCTACCTGTTCGCGGTCAGCGGCCTCTCGGTCGTCGGCCTGCTGATGGCCGGCTGGTCGAGCTTCAACAAGTATTCCCTCCTCGGCGGGCTGCGGTCGGCCGCCCAGGTCGTCAGCTACGAGATCCCGCTGACCCTGTCGGTGGTCGGGCTGCTGCTGCTGGCCGGGACGATGAGCCTCAACCAGATCGCGCTCAACCAGGCCGGCTGGTTCACGAACTGGTACGTCTTCCAGCAGCCGCTCGGCGCGTTGATCTTCTTCATCGCCGCGACCGCCGAGGCCAACCGGACGCCATTCGACCTGACGGAGGCCGACAGCGAGATCGTGGCGGGCTTCGCGACCGAGTACTCGGGCATGCGCTTCGGGTTCTTCTTCTTCGCCGAGTACGTCAATGTGTTCGTCGTCTCGGGCCTGATCGTGACCCTGTTCTTCGGCGGCTGGAACGCGCCGTTCCCGTGGCCGTGGCACATCGCGCTCAACATCGACCCGGGCTCGATGGGCCTCGGCCTGCTGTTCGCCCTCTTGATCGTGCCGCCGCTGCTGATCCTTGCCCTCGCGGCGCCGTTCTATGTCGGGCGGAGCTCGATCAAGTGGTGGCAGGCGCTGATCATCGGCTTCCTGCTGTTCAACGTCCTGGTGGTCGTCGCGATCGGCGGCTGGGCCTTTGTCAGCTGGGACTGGGTCGCCGGGCTGCTGTGGTTCCTGGGGAAGAGCTATGTCTTCGTGTTCACCTTCGTCTGGATGCGCGGGACGCTGCCCCGGGTCCGGATCGACCAGCTGATGGGGTTCGCCTGGAAGTGGCTGCTGCCCGCGTCGCTGCTCAACCTGTTCGTCACCGCGGCCGCGCTCGTCGTGGTCCACAAGTGAGGTCGTCGCGATGAGCAGCCTGCCGGGTCTCGGCATCGTCAAGGGCATGGCCCTGACGCTGCGCAAGTTCTTCGAGCCGAAGGCCACGATCAAGTACCCCGAGGTTCGCCTCGACGTCCCGCACAAGTTCCGCGGCCGGCTCCAGCTTCTCTACGACGAGTACGGCACGCTGAAGTGCGAGACCTGCTTCCAGTGCGCCCAGGCCTGCCCGATCGAGTGCATCGACATGGGTGGCGTCGACACGAAGGGCCGCTACCACATCCACTGGGGCGCCCCCGAGACCTACGGCGAGCGGCGCGAGGAATCGGCCCTGCGCCGGTCCGGCCGGCCGGTCCCGGATCAGGCCTACGCCCATTTCGACCCGATCCATCCCGACGCCCTGATCGCGATCCTCGAGCGCCTCGACTTCGACCCGAAGCGGATGCTCGACATCCTCGAGGCGACCCAGGCCGAGTACGGCCACCTGCCGGTCGCCGCCCTCAAGCTGATCAGCCAGAGGACCGGGGCGTGGTACGCGATGATCTATGGCACGGCCTCGTACTACCGCCATCTCCGCTTCGAGCCGCCGGCCGCGGAGCCTCTCGCCGCGGCAGCCGCTGGTGCGCGGGCCAGCCGCGAGACGAGCTTCCTCGACGGTCTCGATGCGTCCCTCGCGGGCTCCACGCCTGCGGCCCTGGCGTGACCGGCCGATGACGACGATCCTCCGGACACCGAAGGACTGGCCGGCGATCCTCCTCCCGGCGGGCGCGGCACGAGACGCCGGCGATCCGCTCGACCTCGACGCGGCGCGTGAGCGCGGCGCATTCGTCGGGCTCCGGCGATCGATTCACGACCTCGGCGCGACCGACACGATCGCGACGATCGCCGCGTCGGGTCTCCGGGGTCGGGGCGGAGCCGGCTTTCCGACCGCCGAGAAGTGGCGAGCGGCGGCCGGGGCTCCCGCCAGCCGGCGCTATGTGGTCGCGAACGGCTACGGCGCGGACCCCTCGTCGGCGACCGACCGGACGCTGCTCGAGCGCAACCCGTACGCGGTCCTCGAGGGCGCGCTGATCGCCGCCATCGCGATCGGTGCGACCGAGGCGATCGTCGCTGTCCGGTCCGACGCGAGCGAGGCGATCCGGGCTCTCGAGACCGCGCTCGAACGGATGATCGCGGCCGATCTCGCGGGCGACGACGTCCTCGGCTCCGGGCAGGCGGTCGAGATCACGATCCGGCCCGTCCAGGGGGCATACATGCTCGGCGAGGAGACGGTCCTCCTCAAGGCGCTCGAGGGCAAGCGCGGCCAGCCCGAACAGCGTCCGCCGCACCCGACGGAGCGCGGCCTGTTCGGCAAGCCGACGGTCGTCCAGAACGTGCAGACTCTCGCGTCGGTCCCATGGATCATCGCCAACGGCCCCGAGGCCTTCGCGGCGATCGGCTCGAAGGCCAGCCCGGGCACGGTCCTGGTGTCGGTTCGCGCACCCACCGGCGCCGGCGTCGCGGAGGTCCCGATCGGAACGACGCTCCACGACATCATCGCCCTCGCCGGACCGCGGGCGGGTGCCGCCGAGCTCAAGGCGATCCTCGTCGGTGGCCCGTCGGGCGGGATTTTGCCGGCCGAGCTCGCCGACACTGCGTACGAGTACGACGCTCTCCGCTCGGCGGGCGCACACATGGGCTCGGGCGCGATCGTCGCCGCCGACAAGCGGGCGTGCATCGTCGACCTGGCCCGCCTCCTGACCCGCTTCTGCGCCGACGAGGCGTGCGGCAAGACGATCCCCTGCCGGATCGGCCTGCGCCGGGTGAGCGAGATCGGCGATCGGGTCGCGACCGGCCTTCCGAAGCCGACCGACCTCGCGCTCCTGGCCGATCTTTCGAGCGACATCGTCGGGTCCGCACTGTGCGATCACGAGCGCCTGGCGACGCTCCCGTTCGCGAGCGGGATGCGATACTTCCGTTCCGAGCTCGACGAGCACATCCTGCGGAGCTCGTGCCCGGCCGGCGTCTGCCGTCCGATCGCGGTTGCCGCTGGCGCAGCCCACTGACGAGACGATGACCGACCTGATCACCCGCCCCGACAGCACGCCCGGCCTCCTGACGCCGCTCGACGATTCGCTCGCCGAGCGCCTCCTCACGACCCAGTCCCCGCAGCGTCCCCAGTCGACGCCGCGGATCCGGATCGAGGTCGACGGCCGGGTGGTCGAGGGCTTCGAGGGCCAGACGATCCTCGAGGTCTGCCGCGACAACGGGATCGAGATCCCGACCCTCTGCTACGAGC
>JANMCU010000236.1:0-16588 GCA_031361415.1 Chloroflexota bacterium
TCGATCGCGAGCGTGTCGCCGGTCGTCGTCGCCTTGAGGCCGACGCCGGCCGCGATCTCGCCCGCCGTGATCTCGTCGCGCTCCTCGCGGTGGTTCGCGTGCATCTGCAGGATGCGGCTGATCCGCTCCATCTTGCCGGTCGTCGTGTTCAGGACACGGTCGCCGGACTTGAGCGTGCCGGAATAGACCCGGAAGAAGGCCAGCTTGCCCACGAACGGGTCCGCCGCGATCTTGAAGGCAAGCGCGCTGAAGGGCTCGCTGTCGGACGGGGTCCGGATGATCTCGGCGCCGGTCCGCGGATCGAGGCCGATCATGGGCGGGACATCGAGCGGCGACGGAAGGTAGTCGACGACCGCGTCGAGCATCTTCTGTACGCCCTTGTTGCGCAGCGCCGAGCCGGTCAGAACCGGGATGATCCTCGACGTCAAGGTCCCGAGGCGGAGGCCACGCTTGATCTCGGCGACGGTGAATTCCTCACCCTCAAGGTACTTGTGGGTGAGCTCGTCGTCCATCTCGGCCACAGCCTCGATCATGATCCGACGGTGCTTCTCCGCATCCGCACGGAGCTCGGCGGGGATTTCAACCACATCGATCTGGTTGCCCAAATCATCTCGGTAGTAGATGGCCTTCATCTCGACCAGGTCAATGACACCCTGGAACTGGTCCTCTTGACCGATCGGCAGCTGGATCGGCACCGCGTTGGCGCCCAGGCGCTCGCGAATGGACTCCACGCCACGCCAGAAGTCGGCGCCCGTCCGGTCCAGCTTGTTGATGAAGCAGAAGCGTGGCACACCGTACCGATCCGCCTGGCGCCAGACGGTCTCGGACTGCGGCTCGACGCCGGCCACACCATCGAACACGACGACCGCGCCGTCGAGCACCCGCAGGCTTCGCTCCACCTCGACCGTGAAGTCCACGTGCCCGGGCGTATCGATGATGTTGATGCGATGATCGCCCCAGACGGCGGTCGTTGCCGCCGCCGTGATGGTGATCCCCCGCTCTTGTTCCTGGGGCATCCAGTCCATCGTGGCCGCGCCTTCATGGACCTCGCCGAGCTTGTAGATCTTCTTCGTATAGAAGAGGATCCGCTCGGTGACCGTGGTCTTGCCGGCGTCAATATGCGCAATGATTCCAATGTTCCGCGTCCTGACGAGCGGAACCTGACGTGCCACGATGCTTCTACGCTCCTGAATTCCGGCTTACCATTTGAAGTGGCTGAAGGCCTTGTTGGCGTCGGCCATCTTGTGTGTGTCGTCGCGCCGCTTGACGGCGGCCCCGAGGCCGTTGCTGGCGTCGACGAATTCGGCGGCGAGCTTCTCGCCCATGCTCTTGCCGTTGCGCTTGCGGGCCGCCTGGACGAGCCAACGAACACCGAGCGACAGGCGACGGTCGCCCCGGATCTCGACCGGGACCTGATATGTTGCGCCACCGACCCGGCGCGGCTTCACCTCGATGATCGGCGTGGCATTGCGCAGGGCCGCTTCGAGCACTTCGATGCCCGGTCGATGAGCCTGCGCCTCCGCTCGGGCGAGCGCCTGACGCATGATGCGGTCGGCCAGATTGCGCTTGCCGTCATGCATGAGCTTGGCGCTGAAACGGGCGGTGCTCCGGTTGGTCGGGATCGTCTCGTACTTCGTCTTGCGAGCGATGGATGCGCGACGCGGCATCTACTTCTTGCCTCCGACCGGGGCGTTCTTCTTGGCGCCGTATTTGCTGCGGCCCTGCTTGCGGTCGCGCACGCCCGCGGCGTCCAGGGTGCCCCGGATGATGTGGTACTTCACCGACGGGAGGTCCTTGACGCGACCGCCCCGAACGAGCACGACAGAGTGCTCCTGGAGGTTGTGGCCGATTCCCGGGATGTAGGCGGTGACCTCCATCTGGTTGGTCAGTCGAACGCGGGCGATCTTGCGCAGTGCCGAGTTCGGCTTCTTGGGCGTCATCGTGCGGACCTGGAGACAGACGCCGCGCTTCTGCGGCGCGCCCGGAATGGGATCCTGGCGCTGCTTCAGGCTGTTCCAGTTCTTGCGCATGGCCGGCGCTTTGACCTTGGCGATCTTGCGCTTGCGGCCGTGTCGCACGAGCTGGCTGATCGTCGGCACGAAGACGCTGCTCCTTTCGAATGTGGTGGCGGTGGGCCGCCCCGGTCTACCGGCGCCGCTCGGCGGGGACCGGAGGTTGCTGCGTTGGTGGTGGCAGGCTGCGACGCGCGGCTGCGCGCGGCTGACCTCACTGGGCCACGAAGGCGGAGGATATCAGCGGCCCCGATCGTGTGTCAAACGAGAGGGCCGCCGGGGTCATCGGTGAGTGTGTGTCAACCTCATGCTTGCGCATCCTTGTCATCACCGGCCAGCAGCGGGCTGACTGCCGGATCGGCAAAGGGATCCACGTTGGTACCGGCGCCACCGAGCAGCGCTCCTACAAGGTCGTCTTCGTCCTGGTCGTCGTCATTGGGGGTGGCAGCCAGGAGCGCGGCCAGACCCGCCGTCTCATCGTCGGTGGGTCGAGCGGTTCCCCCTTCGAGGAACGGATTGTATTCGTCGCCTGGCAGGCCCTCGATCGCCTCACCAGCGAGCGCTTCGATCGCGGCTCGGCGGCGACGCTCCTGGGCGGCCGCCACGTTGGCCGGCGCACCCGTCCCGGCCGGGATGAGCTTGCCGATGATCACGTTCTCCTTGAGCCCAATCAGGTGGTCCTTGGCGCCGTTGATGGCGGCCTCGGTGAGCACCCGGGTGGTCTCCTGGAAGGACGCTGCGGCCAGGAAGCTGGAGGTATTGAGCGAAGCCTTGGTCACGCCCAGCAGCACCGTCTGCGCCGTGGCCGGCTCGCCACCCTCGGCCAGGACGCGGTCGTTGGCCTCCTCGAACTCGAGTCGATCGATCAGCTCGGTCGGGAGCAGGTCGACGTCGCCCGGCTGGTCGATCCGGACCTTGCGCAACATCTGGCGGACGATGATCTCGATGTGCTTGTCGTTGATCGTGACGCCCTGGCTCCGATAGACCTTCTGGACCTCCTTGACGAGGTAGCGCTGGACGGCGTCCTTGCCTCTCGTGTCGAGGTACTCCTGCGGGTTGATCGGACCATCGGTGATGGCGTCACCGGCCCGGATCTCCTGACCGTTCTCGACCTTGAGTTTGGCGTTGTGGGGGATGACATATTCGCGTTCGACGACATCCTCAGCCCGGATCGCCAGACCGGCACCATCCGCCACGAGGAAGCCCTTGACCGGGGACTGGACATCGAGCTGACTATCCTTGCCCTCGCCGCGAGCCAGGAGCTGGTTGGCCTCGACAGCGTCACCGGGTGCGGCCAGGAGTTCGGCGCCGTCCGGAATCACCAGTGACGTGTCGTAGGACTCCCGGCTGGTGACCTTGACCCTGGTCTGGCCGTCGCGAATGATCTCGACGACGCCGTCGATGTGGCTGATCTCGGCCTTGCCCTTGGGCACGCGCGCCTCGAACAACTCCTCGACGCGGGGCAAGCCTGCCGTGATGTCGAGGCCGGCCACGCCGCCGGTATGGAACGTGCGCATGGTCAGCTGCGTGCCAGGTTCACCGATGGACTGGGCGGCGATGATGCCGACCGCCTCGCCTGAGGCGACGAGGAAGCCCGTGGCCAGGTTGCGGCCGTAGCACAGCCGGCACACGCCATAGCGCGCCTCGCAAGTAAGTGGCGATCGGACGAGCACCTCGTCGATGCCCGCCTCGTCAAGTGCGCCAGCCTTCTCCTCGGTAATCTGGTCGTTGCGTTCGACGATGATGATCTTGCCCTTGGAACGGGGGTCCACGATCGGCGCCGCGGCGAGTCGTCCAACCAGGCGACGACCGAAGGCGCCCTCCTCGTTGCCCGCGATCTCGACCGATTCGGTCCGCGTGATCCAGCTGCCCTCCTCCGTGCCGCAGTCGTCTTCGCGGGTGATGACGTCCTGGGCGACGTCGACCAGGCGCCGGGTGAGGTACCCGGAGTCGGCCGTGCGGAGGGCGGTGTCGGCCAGTCCCTTGCGGGCGCCGTGGGTCGAGATGAAGTACTCGAGGACAGTCATGCCCTCGCGGAAGTTGCTGCGCACGGGCACGTCGATGATTCGGCCCGAGGGGTCGGCCATGAGGCCGCGCATGGCGCCCAGCTGGCCGATGTTGCCTTTGTTTCCGCGGGCCCCGGAGTTGGTCATCATGGTCACCGCCCCGAACGGGTCGAGGCCGGCCATCATCGCGTCGGACATTTCCGAGGTGGTGCGCTGCCAGACCGTGACGACCTGCTCGTAGCGCTCGTCGTCAGTAATGAGCCCACGCTGAAACTGGCGATCGATATCGTCGACCTGCTGATCGGCCGTGGCCAGGCGGGCGGCCTTGTCCGAAGGGATCTCGATGTCGAACAGGCCGATGGTCATGCCACCGCGGGTGGCGTACTCGAAGCCGACGCTCTTGATCCCGTCGACCAGGTGGGCCGTCTCGGTCGGACCGAGCAACCGGTAGCACTCATCCACGAGGCGACGCAGCTCGGAACGCTTCATCTGCTTGTTGTTGAACCGGAGCCGGTCAGGCAGGATCTCGTTGAAGATGACCCGCCCGACTGTCGTGATCACCCGGCCGACGGTCGTGCCGGACTCCTCGTCCCACATCCGGGCCTCGACCTCGATGGGATCGTGGAGCGTGAGTCCGGTCTTCTCCCGGAGCTGGTAGGCGATGACCGCGGCCTTCTCGTCCGCGAAGAGCCAGGTCGGCTTGGCGGCAGGCCCGTCCTGTCCGTCCATCGTCAGATAGAAGCAGCCCAGGACCATGTCCTGGGTGGGTGCCACCATCGGTTCACCGCTGGCCGGCGACAGGAGGTTGGCGGTCGAGAGCATGAGCTCGCGAGCCTCCTCCTGGGCGGCCGACGAGAGCGGCACGTGGACCGCCATCTGGTCACCGTCGAAGTCCGCGTTGAAGGCGGTACAGACGAGCGGATGAATCTGAATTGCGGAGCCCTCGACGAGCACGGGCATGAACGCCTGAATCCCGAGGCGGTGCAGCGTGGGGGCGCGGTTGAGCAGGACCGGATGGTCCTTGATCACATCCTCGAGGACGTCCCAGACCTCCGGGCGCACTCGTTCGACGATCCGCTTGGCGCTCTTGATATTGTGCGCGAAGCCCTTCTCGACAAGCTGGCGCATGACGAACGGCTTGAACAGCTCGAGAGCCATCTTCTTGGGCAGGCCGCACTGGTGGAGCTTGAGCTCCGGTCCCACGACGATGACCGAGCGACCGGAATAGTCGACGCGCTTGCCGAGCAGGTTCTGGCGGAACCGCCCCTGCTTGCCCTTGAGCATGTCGGACAGGCTCTTGAGACGGTGGTTGCCGGTTCCGGCAATCGCCCGACCGCGGCGACCATTGTCGATCAGCGCATCGCACGCTTCCTGGAGCATGCGCTTCTCGTTGCGGATGATGATCTCGGGCGCACCCAGCTCGAGCAGCCGCTTGAGTCGGTTGTTGCGGTTGATCACCCGGCGGTAGAGGTCATTCAAGTCGGACGTGGCGAAGCGGCCACCGTCAAGCTGGACCATCGGTCGGAGGTCCGGCGGGATGACCGGCAGGACCGACAGGATCATCCAGTCGGGTCGTGTTCCGGAGCGCCGGAAGGCCTCGATCAGGCGCAATCGCTTGATCGCCTTCTTGCGGCGCTGGCCGGAGGTCGTCCGAACCTCGACATGAAGTGTGCGCGACATGTCGTCGAGATCCATTCGCTGGATGATGTCGCGGACGGCCTCGGCACCCATCCCGGCATGGAAGATCCGCCCGCCGCGGGCGCCACTGCCGTACTTGGCATCGAGGTCGCGGAAGTTCCAGCCGTCGAGCGACGTCTCCGGCAGGATCATCATCGGCTGGAGCTTCTCAATCTCGTCGCGCGTCTTGCGGATCTCGTCCTTGAGGCCGTCGGCGTCGTGGCGCCGCTGCTCCCGCTCGACTTCGAGTTCCGCGTCGATCTGCAGTTCGGCGTCGGCAATCCGGGCAGCTGTGGCCGCGGTCTCGTCCCGGACGCGCTGCTGGAAGTCCACTTCGAGTTGCTGCGTGTACGCAGCCGCGATCTTGCGCAGCTGGGTGGCCGCTGCCTTGCCCGCTTTGTCGCCCGCCGCCAGCACCACTTCGCCCGTCGGGGCGAAGGCAACGGTCGAGTCTGCGCTGCCGGTCCCGAGGGCCGCCAGCTCCGCTTCGACCGCCTGGGCGGCCTCGGCGACGCCCAGCGTGGCCTCGGAGCGCTGCCGGTCGAGCTCGACCTTGGTGCCGGCCAAGGCTGTGTTCAGCTCGTCCTTGGTCCGGTGAAAGGCTGCCCGCAGCTCGTCTTCCCGCTCGGCGATCGCCTTCCCGGTCTTGCCGCCGCGGCCCTCGGCCTCGTCGTCGAGCTGGCGCAGCGCCCGCGCCCGGGCGTCCTCGTCAACGTGACTGACCACGTACAGCGCGAAATACAGAATCCGCTCGAGGTTGCGCGGGCTGATGTCGAGCAGGATGCCCAGGCGCGAGGGTGTGCCCTTGAAGTACCAGATGTGACTGACGGGGCTGGCCAGCTGAATGTGGCCCATCCGTTCGCGACGGACCTTGCTGCGCGTGACCTCGACGCCGCACTTGTCGCAGATGATGCCCTTGTAGCGAATCCGCTTGTACTTGCCGCAGTAGCACTCCCAGTCCTTGGTAGGACCGAAGATGCGCTCGTCAAACAGGCCGTCCTTTTCCGGCTTGAGCGTGCGGTAGTTGATCGTCTCGGGCTTGGTGACCTCGCCCTTTGACCAATCGCGGATCTGGTCCGGGCTCGCGAGCGAGATCCGGATCGCGTTGAAGTTATTGACCTCGAGCATGGTTCTCCTCCGCGCCGCCACCTGGCTCGGCGACGCGATCTGGACCGTGAGCGAGCGAACCTGGGCTGGCCGGGCGCCGGGCTCGCGAGAGGGTCGAGTCGATGACTAGTCTTCGAACCCGGCGAGGTTGATCCCGCCGAGGTCGGGTAGTGCATACACGGTGCTGTCGTCCTCGCCGAGTTCGATCTCCTGATCGTTCGGGTCGAGGATCTCGGCGTTGAGCCCGAGGCTGCGCAACTCCTTGATCAGGACCTTGAAGGATTCAGGCACACGCGGCGGTTGGATCTCCTCCCCCTTGACGATTGCCTCGTAGGTCTGGACCCGGCCGAGTACGTCGTCGGACTTGACCGTGAGCAGTTCCTGGAGAATGTTCGCGGCTCCGTATGCCTCCAGCGCCCAGACCTCCATCTCGCCGAACCGTTGCCCGCCGAATTGGGCCTTGCCACCGAGCGGCTGCTGGGTAATCAGGCTGTACGGGCCGGTGGAGCGGGCGTGGATCTTGTCCTCGACAAGGTGGTGCAACTTGAGCATGTAGATCTGACCAACGGTGACTCGCCGGTCGAACGGCTCTCCAGTACGGCCGTCGCGCAACTCGATCTTGCCGTCCTCGGGCAGGCCGGCCGACCTCAGTTCCTCCTGGATCTGGACCTCGGTCGCCCCATCGAAGACCGCTGTCGCGGCCTTCTCGCCCTTCGCCTTGAGTGCCCAGCCGAGGTGGGTCTCGAGAATCTGCCCGATGTTCATCCGGCTCGGCACGCCGAGCGGGTTGAGGATGATGTCGACCGGCGAGCCATCGGGCAGGAAGGGCATGTCCTCCTGTGGCAGGATCTTGGCGATGACGCCCTTGTTGCCGTGGCGTCCGGCCATCTTGTCGCCGACGCTGATCTTGCGCTTCTGCGCCACGGACACCCGGACCAGCCGGTTGACCCCAGGCATCAGCGCCGAGTCGTCCGGGTCGCCGCGGCTGATCTCCCGGATCTCGATGACCTTGCCCCGCTCGCCGTGCGGTAGTCGCAGGGACGAGTCCTTTACCTCGCGGGCCTTTTCCCCGAAGATCGCCCGCAGCAGCCGCTCTTCGGCAGTCAGCTCGGTCTCACCCTTCGGGGTGATCT
Source organism: Chloroflexota bacterium (assembly GCA_031361415.1). GTDB lineage: Bacteria > Chloroflexota > Limnocylindria > Limnocylindrales > CSP1-4 > CF-46. The sequence continues at coordinate 7,936 of JANMCU010000236.1, forward strand.
TGCCGACGAGAATGTCGCCGGGGACCACCTCGGCGCCGACATAGATGATGCCTTGCTCGTCGAGGTCCTTGAGCGATTCCTCGCCCACGTTCGGGATGTCTCGGGTGATCTCTTCGGGCCCCAGCTTCATGTCGCGGGCTTCGATTTCGTGCTTTTCAATGTGGATGCTGGTGAACAGGTCGTCCTTGACGAGGCGGTCGCTGATGACGATTGCGTCCTCGTAGTTGCCGCCTTCCCAGCTCATGAACGCGACAAGCACGTTGCGCCCCAGCGCGAGCTCGCCTTGATCAGTGGAACTTGAGTCTGCGAGGGGGTCGCCCTGGTCGACGCGCATGCCCACGTCCACGATCGGACGCTGGTTGATGCAGGTGCCCTGGTTGGAGCGCACGAACTTCTGGAGCGGGTGGACCAGCAGCTCGCCGCCGTCCGTCTCGATCTCGATCCGCTCGGCGGTCACGCTGGTGACCACGCCCGCCTGCTGCGCGACGAGCACCTGGCCCGAGTCTCGCGCGGCGCGCACCTCCATGCCGGTACCCACGATGGGCGCCTCTGGTTCGAGCAACGGGACCGCCTGCCGCTGCATGTTCGAACCCATCAGGGCGCGGTTGGCGTCGTCGTGCTCGAGGAACGGAATGAGCGCGGTGGCCACCGAGACGACCTGCTTCGGCGACACGTCCATGTACTCGATCTGGTTGGGACGGGCCTCGGGGAACTGGTCGCGGTAGCGCGACGGGATGCGCTCGGCCAGGAAATGACCCGCCTCGTCGAGTGGCGCGTTGGCCTGGGCGACGACGTGCTGCTCCTCCTCGTCGGCGGCGAGATACTCGATTTCGGCCGTGACGATTGGTCGGATCGGAAAGGCGTGGGCCTTCTGACGCTTGAGTTCTGCGGCAGCCACGTCGTTGAACGGGGCCCCGGCGGCGAGCACGACCTCGCCACCCTTGCCAACGACGTCCGCGCCCGCCTCGTAGGTGCTCAGCCGGACATCGTCCCAGGCGACGGTTCGCTTGACCTTGCGGTAGGGCGTCTCGATGAAGCCGTAGCTGTTGATTCGGCCGTAGGTCGCCAGCGACCCGATCAGCCCGATGTTCGGGCCTTCAGGCGTTTCGATCGGGCAGATCCGACCGTAGTGGCTGTGATGGACGTCGCGCACGTCGAAGCCAGCCCGCTCGCGGGACAGGCCGCCCGGTCCAAGCGCCGACAGGCGGCGCTTGCTGGTCAGCTCGGCCAGCGGGTTGGTCTGATCCATGAACTGGCTGAGCTGGCTGCCGCCGAAGAACTCCTTCATCGCGGCCACCACGGGCCGGATGTTGATCAGGGCGTTCGGCGTCGCCTTGTCAATCTCCTGAATCGTCATCCGCTCACGGACGACACGCTCCATCCGCAGCAGGCCGATCCGGAACGCGTTCTGGATGAGCTCTCCGTTGGCGCGGATCCGGCGGTTGCCCAGGTGGTCAATGTCGTCGGCCGTCCAGCGCCGCTCGGAGAGCGACTTCTGGCCCTCGATGTTCAACTCGATGAGATGTCCGACGATCGCGGCGATGTCCTGCTTGGTGATCGTCCGCTCGTCGCGGGGAAGCTCGATGCCCATCCGTCCGGCCACGGCGTCGAGCTTCTTGTCGAACTTGTAGCGACCAACCCGGCCGAGGTCGTAGCGGCGAAAGTTGAAGAACAGACTCTCGACCAGCTGGCGGGCGTTGTCGCCGGTGGGCGGATCTCCCGGGCGCAGCTTCTTGTAGACCTCGATCAGGGCGTCCTGCTGGGTCTTGGTCAGGTCCTTGTCCAGGGTCGAGGCGATGTACGGATGATCCGGATCCGTGTCCACGCTGGTGAAGAGGGCGGTGATCTCGTCATTCGACTCGTAGCCGACGGCGCGCAGGAGCGTCGTCGCCGCGATCTTGCGCTTGCGGTCGACCTTGACCGAGAGCAGGTCCTTGTTGCTCGATTCGAACTCGAGCCAGGCGCCGCGGTTCGGGATCACCTTGGCGCTGAACAGCGTCCGGCCGCTGGTCGGATCCTCGACATCGCTGTAGTAGACGCCCGGCGAACGAACGAGCTGCGAGACGACCACCCGCTCTGCGCCGTTGATGATGAACGTGCCCTGGCCGGTCATCGTCGGGAAGTCGCCCATGTAGACGCGCTGCTTCTGGATCTCGCCGGTCTCCTTGATGAGGAGCTCCACGGCGACATAGAGCGGCCTGCTGAAGGTGAGGTCCTTGGTCCGGCACTCGAGTTCGGTGTACTTGGGCTGGCCGAATTCGTAGTCGAGGAACTGCAGCTCCATCACCTTGCCGGTGAAGTCCTTGATCGGGCTGATCTCGAGGAACAGCTCGCGCAGTCCCTTCTCGACGAACCAGCGGAACGAATCAAGCTGGAGCTCGATGAGATTCGGGATCGGCAGGACTTCGGGGATCCGCGCATACGACTTGCGCGGCGACGTCACGGTCGCCCTGGGCGACGACGCAGCAGACAGCATGAACCGCTCCTATCGGAGGAGGATGGGGAAGGGAAAGGGCCCGCACTCACAGAAGGAGTAGGATACCGCGATTCCGACACATGTCAAACGGAGCGATGGTACCGGACCATCGCTCCGCCAAACGGTGTGCGCAGGAATCGGGCCGCCGGCGTCCACCGGCCAGGCCCTGGATCGACGCGTCGGCCGACCGCGCTACTTGATCTCGACCTTGGCGCCGACTTCTTCGAGGGCCGCCTTGATCTTGTCGGCCTCGTTCTTGTCGACACCCTCCTTGACGGGCTTGGGAAACGCGTCGACGAGATCCTTGGCCTCCTTGAGCCCAAGCCCGGTCAGTTCCCGGACGACCTTGATGACCGGGATTTTGTTGGGGCCGATCTCGGTCAGGACCGCGCTGAACTCGGTCTGCTCCTCGGCCACAGCCGCGGCGGCAGCCGGAGCCGCGGCTGCGGACGACATCGCCACCGGGGCGGCAGCGGTGACGCCGAAGCGATCCTCGAACTTCTTCTTGAACTCCGACAACTCGAGGACAGTCATCTGCTCGAACGCCTCGAGGAGCTGGTCCGCCGTGATGGTCGCCATGGTGAAATCCTCCTGGGATCGTGGGCCGGCACGCAGCGCGCACCGGAAAGAGTTGCTGGTGCAGTAGCTCAGGCGGCGGTCGCCCGCTTGTCCGCCAGGGCCTGGATGTCGCCCGCCATGTCGCGCAGGGACGCCTCGAGGAGGCCGGCCATCGTGGACAACGGCGCCGCGATCGCTCCGGCGAGCTGTGCCAGCAGGATGTCGCGTGGGGGCAGGCTGGCCAGACGGGTCACACCGTCCGCGTCGATCGAACGCCCTCCGAGGACGGCGCCCTTGACCTTGATCAGCTTGAACGGTCGGGTCGCATCGAGGACCGCCTTGGCGATGCTGGCCTCGTCTCCGGACCCAAAGGCGATCGCGCTCGGCCCGGTCAGCAGTGGCGACAGCGCCTCGTTCCCGACCTCATTTGCGGCGATCCGCATGAGCCGGTTCTTGACCACGTGGTACGACACGTGCTGCTTGCGCAACGCTCGCCGGATCTCGGCGAGTTCGCTCACCTTGAGGCCGCGATATTCGGAGACGATGAGCGTCGTGCTGCCGGAGAGTTCCTCCTTGAGCTCGGCGATCGTCGCCCGTTTGGCCTCCGTCGGCATGGGTAGCCTCCCGTGTACTGGCGCGCAGCCGGCGCGCAGCGGTGGCGTCCATCCGGCCTGGCCGGATCTGGCCCCTGCGACGGTCCCGTGTCTTCGCAGGGGTGCGCCTGCCCGCGTGGGAGGCTCGTCCTGCCTCGGCATGCTCGTCGTCGTCCCCGGCAAAGCCGGTCCGTACGGCGGTTTGAGCCCTGGCCGTCGCTGCCACCAACGGTGACGGGCGGCGGTCGGCGGGCGCAGGCTGTCTTGGGCGTCCGTCTGTCTTCGTGATGGAACTGACCGCGTACCGCCGGGACGAACCCGATTGCCGCGGCCCCGTATGGTAGACCACCCGCCATTCGCCGGCGGGCAAGCGACGTGCTGCCCGCCTACGCGACCGCAGCGGCGAGCACGGCCGGGATGTCGACCCGGATCCCCGGGCCCATGGTGCTCGCGATGGTCAGCCCTTTGAGGTACTGACCCTTCGAGCCGGATGGTTTGGCGCGATTGATCGCGTCCATGAGTGCGGCCAGATTGGCCACGAGCTGCTCGGATTCGAAACCGGCCTTGCCGAACGCGACGTGGATGATGCCGCCCTTGTCGACCTTGAACTCGACCCGTCCGGCCTTGACCTCGCGCAACGCGCGCTCGAGATCAAAGGTGATGGTGCCGGACTTGGGGTTTGGCATCAGGCCGCGACGACCGAGGATCTTGCCCAGCTTCCCGACCATGCCCATCGTGTCCGGAGTGGCGAGCGCGACATCGAAGTCGAGCCAGCCGGCCTCGATCTTTTTGACCAGGTCTTCGGTGCCGACCTCGTCGGCTCCGCCGCGAAGGGCCTCCTGGGCCTTTTCTCCCTGGGCAAAGACGATCACTCGGACAACCTTGCCGGTACCGTGCGGCAGGACCACCGTGCCCCGGACCATCTGGTCGGCGTGGCGCGGATCGACGCCGAGCCGGATGTGCGCCTCGACCGACGGGTCGAAGTTGACCGTGCTGGTCTGCCTGGCCAGTTCCGCCGCAGCCTGTGGCTCGTACAGCCGTTCCGGGTCGACCAGCTTGGCTGCTTCCAGATACTTCTTGCCGTGGGCCATGATTCAGGTTCCTCCTTGGCGGCCGGCGAGCGGCCTCCCCCTGGCGCGGGGTAGACGACCGGCAGATCCGTGGCGCGGCCGGTGCGCGGATGCGACTTCGAGCTAGCCGACAACCTCGATACCCATGGAGCGGGCGGTGCCCTCGATCTGTCGAGCGGCCGCCTCGATGTCATTGGCGTTGAGATCGGCCATCTTGAGGTTGGCGATCTCGCGCAGCTGGTCCCTCGTCACGCGACCAGCCTTGGCGCTGCCGGTCGTGGCCGAGCCCTTGTCGATCCCGGCAGCCTTGCGCAGCATGTCCGCGGCCGGCGGAGTCTTGAGCACGAACGTAAACGAGCGATCCTCGAAGACCGTGATCTGGGCGGGGATGACCTGCCCGGCCTTGTCCGCCGTTCGCTCGTTGTAGGCCTTGGTGAACTCGATGATGTTGATCCCGTGCGGTCCCAGCGCGGTCCCGACCGGCGGCGCAGGCGTCGCCTTGCCGGCCGGCAGCTGGAGCGTGAGGACGATTCGGATCTTCTTGGCCACTGTGGTTGCCTCTGCGGTGCCTCGTCACCCGAGCCGATTGCGCGGTCGAGTGGGCGGGGTGGGATGGCTGGTGCCTAGAGCTTCTCAACCTGCAGGAAGTCGAGTTCGACCGGTGTCTCACGGCCGAAGATGCTGACCAGGACCTTGACCTTGTTGCGCTCGGGGTTGACCTCATCGACCGTGCCGATGAATTCGGCGAACGGACCGTCGGTCACGCGCACACTCTGGCCCTTGATGAAGGCCACCCGGTACTTGGGTGTCTCGACGCCCATCGTCCGGAGGATCTGCTTGACTTCATGATCGGCGAGTGGGATGGGTTCGTTGCGCTGGCCGGGGATGTTGCCACCGCCGACGAAGCTGGTTACGCCCGGGGTGTTGCGGACGACGAACCAGCTATCGGGGTCGAGGATCATCTCGACCAGGACATAGCCCGGGTACACCTTCTTCTGGACGGTGTAGCGCTGGCCCTGGCGGATCTCGATCTCATCCTCCATCGGGACGAGCACCTGGAAGATCTTGTCCTCCATGCCCATCGACTCGATCCGGTGCTCGAGGTTCGCCTTGACTTTGTTCTCATAGCCCGAGTACGTGTGAATGACATACCAGTGCTTCTGGGGCGCCGCGGCCTCGGTGGTCGGGTCAGTCATCATGGCGGCCCTCAGCCCAATCTTCCGACGAAATCAAGCACCTGGCTGAAGACCAAGTCGAAGACCGAGATGAACACACCTACGACAAGGCTGACCAGAAAGACCAGGAACGTCAGGTTGACGGTCTGCTCTCGGGTGGGCCAGGTGACCTTCTTCAGTTCGGACCAGGACTCGTCGATGAACCGACGCATTCGCTGCAACACTGGTGGATCTGTGCCTTCAGGCTACGGGTGATGCCGGGATGGCAGGCGCGGCCGGACTCGAACCGACAACCACTGGTTTTGGAGACCAGAGCTCTGCCAAATTGAGCTACGCGCCTCCGCTCTGGCCGCTACTTCGCCTCCCGATGAAGCGTGTGACGGCGATCTCGCGGACAGTACTTGCGGAGTTCGATCCGGTTGGGGTCGTTCCGCTTGTTCTTCCGCGTCGAATAGGTTCGCTCCTTGCACTCCGTGCAGGAGAGGAGGATGACCGGGCGATTCTCGACTCTTGCCATCGTGCTACTCGATGATCGTGATGATGGCGCCGGCGCCGACGGTGCGGCCACCTTCGCGAATGGCGAAACGCAGGCCGGTCTCGAGCGCGATCGGGGTGATCAGCTCGACGGTCATCAGGACGTTGTCACCGGGCATGATCATCTCGGCCCCATCGGGCAGTCCGATGGCCCCGGTCACGTCGGTCGTGCGCAGGTAGAACTGGGGTCGGTAGCCGTTGAAGAAGGGGGTGTGGCGACCGCCCTCCTCCTTGGTCAGGACGTAGACCTGGGCGGTGAACTTGGTGTGGGGCTTGATCGAGCCGGGCTTGGCCATGACCTGGCCGCGCTCGATCTCCTCGCGCTCGATGCCGCGCAGCAGGCAGCCCACGTTGTCCCCGGCGCGGCCCTCGTCGAGCAGCTTCTTGAACATCTCGACGCCGGTCACGACGACCTTGCGGGTGGCCTTGACCCCGATGATCTCGACCTCCTCGCCGACCTTGACCACGCCGCGCTCGATCCGGCCGGTGGCCACGGTGCCCCGGCCCTTGATCCCAAAGACATCTTCGACCGGCATGAGGAAGGGCTTGTCGACCGCTCGCTCCGGGGTCGGGATGTAGGCATCGACCGCGTCCATGAGCTCCTGGATGCAGGCGTAGGCGGGGTCGGCCGGGTCGTTGGTGGCCTCGAGCGCCTTGAGTGCCGAGCCGCGCACGAACGGGATGTCGTCGCCGGGGAAGTTGTACTTGGACAGCAGCTCACGCACTTCGAGCTCGACCAGATCGAGCAGCTCGGGATCATCGACCGCGTCGACCTTGTTGAGGAAGACCACGATGTAGGGGACCTCGACCTGGCGGGCCAGCAGGATGTGCTCGCGGGTCTGGGGCATCGGCCCATCGGTGGCGGCCACGACCAGGATGGCACCGTCCATCTGGGCAGCGCCGGTGATCATGTTCTTGATGTAGTCGGCATGCCCGGGGCAGTCGACGTGGGCGTAGTGGCGCGCCTCGGTCTCGTACTCGACATGGGCGATCGCGATGGTGATCCCGCGCTCGCGCTCCTCGGGGGCGTTGTCGATCGAGTCGAACGGGCGGTACTCGGACTTGCCCTTGAGCGCAAGGTACTTGGTGATCGCCGCGGTCAGGCTCGTCTTGCCGTGGTCGATGTGCCCGATCGTGCCGATATTGACGTGCGGCTTCGTCCGCTCAAACTTCTTCTTCGCCATCGTGGCTGCTCCCAAGCTCCTCTGACCGGTCGTCCCGACCGCCTGGCTAAACTTTCGACTTCTGAACGAGTTCCGCCGCAAGATTCGCGGGGACCTCGGCGTAGTGACTGAATTCCATCGAGGACGTGGCCCGGCCCTGGGTCATCGACCGCAGATCCGTGACGTATCCGAACATCTGGGCGAGCGGCACGTAGGCCCGCACGACCTGGGTCGTGCCTCGGGATTCCATGCCCTCGATCTGGCCGCGTCGGCTGTTGAGGTCGCCGATGACATCGCCCATGAACTCCTCGGGCATGAGCACCTCGACCTTCATGATCGGTTCGAGGATGGCCGGGTCCGCCTTGCCGAAGGCATCCTTGACGGCCATGGAACCGGCGATCTTGAAGGCCATCTCCGACGAGTCGACCTCGTGGAACGACCCGTCGAACAGGGTCACCTTGACGTCAACGACGGGAAAGCCGGCGTAGATCCCGGTCTGGAGCGCCTCCCGGATCCCGGCGTCCACGGGCTTGATGTATTCGCGCGGGATGGTGCCGCCCACGATCTTGTCGACAAATTCGTATCCGGCACCCTTTTCGCTGGGCTCGAGCTTGATCACCGCGTGGCCGTACTGGCCCTTGCCGCCGGTCTGGCGGATGAAGCGCCCATTGCCTTCGGCTGCTCGGCGGACCGTCTCGCGATAGGAAACCTGGGGCTTGCCGATGTTCGCAGCGACGTTGAACTCGCGGACCATCCGGTCCACAAGAACATCGAGATGGAGCTCGCCCATCCCGGCGATCAAGGTTTCAGCTGTCTCCGGATCCGTCTTCACCCGGAACGTCGGATCCTCCTCGGACAGCCGCTGGAGCGCGATCGCGAGCTTGTCTTGATCGGCCTTCGTCTTCGGCTCGATCTTGACCTCGATGACCGGATCCGGGAAGGTCATCGATTCCAGCACGACCTGGTGATCCGGGTCGGTCAGCGTGTCGCCAGTGAACGTGTCCTTCAGCCCGACGGCAGCAGCGATGTCGCCCGCGTAGACCTCCTCGATCTCCTCGCGGTGGTTGGCATGCATCTGGAGCAG
>JANMCU010000248.1:0-5432 GCA_031361415.1 Chloroflexota bacterium
TGACCGATCATGTTGCCGCGCTTGTCGAAGAGCACGCACGAGAAGTCGAGGCCCTCGTTGAAGATCGGCGAGAAGGCCGTGCGGATCATCGTGATGCCCATCTCGCGGCAGATGTTCACCAGGTTGTTGTTGATGACGGCGAGGGTGACGGGATCGATCATGCGAGTGTGAGGTCGAGGATTCCGCTCGCGGTGACCGCGAGCGTCCAGCCGGGCGGGACGACGACGGTCGAGTCCATGGACTCGACGATGAGCGGCCCCGGGCGCGTCTCGCCCGGGGCGAGGCGGTCGCGGCGAACGATATCGGTGTCGACGAAGCCCGTGGCGGGGAAGTAGACCCCACGCCGGCCCGGGCCTTCGCCCTCGGCCTGCTCCGTCGGGAGGATCGAGAACACCGGAGGCTCGCCCGTGGAGACGACGGAGAGGCGCACGAGCTCGATCGGAATCCCGTCGAGGCGATAGCCGTAGAAGCCCTCGTAGAGCCGCCCGTACTCGGCATACACCTCGGCGAGCACCGCCTCGTCGACCGTGCCTTCCGGCACCGTGACCTCCTGCTCGTAGTTCTGGCCCTGGTAGCGCATCGCGATGGAGCGGCGCACGCTGGGCTGCTGCGTGAGCCCCTGCGCGGTCACGTCGGCCTGTGCCTGCGCCTCGAGCTCGACGAACAGCGTGTCGAGCTCGGCTGCGGTGGTGGTGCGGTCGGTCAGGTAGACGCTGCGCACGGCATCCACCCGGACGATCGCCGCGAGCGCACCGAACGCGGAGCAGAGGCCCGGTCGCGGCGGCACGATTACGCGGCGCATGTTGATCGCCTCGGCGATCTCGCAGGCGTGCGTCGCACCGGCGCCGCCGAATGCGACCATCGCGAACTCGCGTGGGTCGATGCCCTGCTCGACGGTGACGATGCGGATCGCGTTCGCCATGTTCTCGTTGCAGATGCGCACCATCGCCGAGGCGGTCTCGACACGGTCGAGCGAGAGTTGCGCGCCGAGCTCGTCGAGCACTGTGCTCGAGAGCTCGGGGTCGAGCGCGATCTTGCCGCCCAGGAAGTAGGCGGGATCGAGGCGGCCGAGCACGACGTCGGCGTCGGTGATCGTGGCGCTGTCGCCGCCCTGGCCGTAACAGGCGGGGCCCGGCGCGGCACCGGCGCTCTGCGGGCCCACCTGCAGGAAGCCGCCCGGATCGACCCAGCCGATCGAGCCGCCGCCGGCGCCGATCGTCCGCGTGGAGACGCTCGGCACGCTCACCGGCAGGCCGAACTCGATCTCGAAGTCCGAGGAGTAGAGCGGCTCGCCATCGACGATCAGGCAGACGTCACAGCTCGTCCCGCCCATGTCGAGCGCAATGGCCTGCGGCGTGCCGGCCGTGCGCGCGGCGTAGGCGCCGCCGATGGCCCCGCCCGCGATGCCCGAGAGCAACAGGTGCGCCGGGCGCTCGCGCGCCTCGCGCGCCAGCGCGTGGCCGCCGTTGGACTTGAGCAGCGCCCAGTGCCCTCCGGTGCCCTTGCCCTCGAGGGCCGAGGACACGCCATCGACGTAGCGCTCGAAGAGCGGCTTGAGGTAGGCATCGACGGTCACCGTGGTGCCGCGCTCGTACTCGCGCCAGATCGGCGCCACCTCGTGCGAGAGCGAGACCGCGAGCCGCGGGAAGCGCTGCGCGAGCAGCTCGCGCGCGGCCAGCTCGTGCTCGGGGTTGAGGTACGAGAAGAGGAAGCAGACCGCGACCGCAGGCAGCTCCTCGCCCTTGTCGACGACCTCCTGGAGCGCCGTCGCGAGCGCCTCGAGGTCTATCGGAGCCAGCACGCGTCCTTCCTCGTCCAAGCGCTCGGCGACACCGAGGCAGTCGGGCCGGCGCACGAGCGGGGTCGGCTTGCGCCAGTGGAAGTCGTAGTGGTGCTTGCGGTTGATGCGCTGGATGTGCGGGACGTCCTGGAACCCCTCGGTCGTCACGTAGACGACGCGCGCCCCGCGGCGCGTGAGCACGGCGTTGATCCCGATCGTCGTGCCGACGACGACGAAAGCGACGTCTGCGGGGTCGAAGCCGGCGGCGCCCAGCGAGGCGTCGATCGCCGCCACGGGGTTGTCGGGGTTCGAGGGCACCTTGGCGACGTGCCAGCGCCCGGACTCCTCGTCGACGGCGACGAGATCCGTGAACGTGCCCCCCGTGTCGATTCCCACCCTGATGCCCATCAGAGGAAGATCCTACCCCCCCTCGGCCATGATCGTCTGGCCGGTCGTGAAGCGGCTCGCGGGAGACGCCAGCCAGAGGATCGCGCCCACGAGATCGTCCGGCTGCTGGTACTCCTGCACGACCTGCTCGGCCACGACGGCGGCCGTGTCCAGGCCAAGGCTGTTGGCCGTGTCCGTGTCGACCATGCTGGGCACGAGGCAGTTGACGGTGATGCCGTCGGGGCCGAGCTCGCGCGCCAGAGAGCCCGTCAGACCGAGCACGGCGCCTTTCGAGGCGACGTAGTGGAGCGAGCCGGGCGCACCGCGATGGAACATCACCGTGCCGACGTTGATCACACGCGCGTCGCCGGCGCGGCGCAGCAGCGGCAACGCCGCCTGCGTGACCAGGAACGGTGCCCGCGCATTCAGCGCGAAGACGCGATCCCACTCTCCGAGGTCGTCGTGGCGAGCGAGCCGGGCGGGTAGATGCCCGCGTTGTTGACGAGCACGCCGAGCCCGGCCTCGCGCGCCAATGCGCCGACCTCGTCCAGCAGCGGCGCGATCAGCTCGGGCCGCGTGAGGTCGGCGCCGATCGCGACGGCGCGACCCCCCGCCGCCTCGACCTCCGCCACCACCGCCTCCGCGGCGGAGGCGTCCGAGCCGTAGTGCACCGCCACGGCGGCGCCGGCCTGGGCGAGCCCGAGGCACGCCGCCCGCCCGATGCCCCGCGACCCGCCGGTCACCAACGCGACCCGTCCGGCGAGTCCGAAGAGCGATTCGAGCGCGTACACGCGGCGATCCTCTCACACGGCGTGAGAAGATCGCGCCGACCCGAACGGAGGAGACGAGATGGACGATCTTGCGCACACGGTCGCGAAGCTGCAGGCGGCCGAGGACATCCGGCACCTGAAGGCGCGCTACGCACGCGTCTGCGACACGGGCTACAAGCCCGAGGGGATGGTCGAGCTGTTCACGAGCGACGCCGTCTGGGACGGTGGGCGCTTCGGCCGCTACGAGGGTGTCGACGCGATCTGCGGCTTCTTCGACGGCGTCTCGGCCGACATCGTCTGGGCGCTCCACTACATGATCGCGCCGGTCATCGAGGTGAACGACGACCTCGTCAGCGCGAGCGGCACCTGGTACCTCTGGCAGCCCTGCACCGTGACCGCGCCCGACGGCCCGAAGGCGGTCTGGCTCGCGGGCGGCTACGAGGATCGCTACCGCAAGGAGGACGGCGCCTGGAGGTTCTGCGAGGTGATCCTCGACGTCCAGACGATCGCGCCCTTCGAGGACGGCTGGGTACGCAAGCCCTTCTGGAACGACTGATGCTGCCGCGCATCGAGGTGTCCGAGCTGCCGGAGCTGGCCCGCGGCTGGGGCTACGAGCCGTCCGCCGCGGAGAGCGGCGAGCTCCTGGCCGTGGCCGAAGCGGTCCTCTCGACGCTCGACCTGCTCGACGCGCAGGCGCCCGCTCTGCCGGCGCCGGTCGAGGCCCTGCGGGAGGTCGGCGCGCGCCCGAGCCGCGAGGCGGATCCGCTCAACGCGATCGTCCGCCGCTGCCGCGTGCGCGCGCACGGCTGCGAGGGGATCTTGTCCGGGCAGCGCCTCGCGATCAAGGACTCGGTCGCGATCGCCGGCATCCCGCTGAGCTGCGGCTCGGCCATCCTCCAGGGCTTCGTGCCGAGCTGCGACGCGACGGTCACCGACCGCATCCTGCGCGCGGGCGCGGAGATCGTCTGCATCACCAACATGGACGACCTCGCCTTCTCGGGCGGCGGCGAGTCGAGCTGGTACGGGGCGACCGGCAATCCGTTCGACCCGGAGCGCTCCGCGGGCGGCTCGTCGAGCGGCTCGGCCGCGGCCCTCTGGTACGACGGCATCGATCTGGCCGTGGGCTGCGATCAGGGCGGCTCGATCCGCGTGCCGGCCTCGTGGTGCGGCGTCGTCGGGCTTAAGCCGACGCACTCGCTGGTGCCCTACACCGGCATTGCCGGGATCGACCAGACGTTCGACCACTGCGGTCCGCTGGCGCGGACGACGGCGGGCGCCGCGCTGCTGCTGCAGGCGATGGCGGGCACGGACGCCGGCGACCCGCGTCAGCGCGAGGTGCCCGGCAGCGACTACACCGGCGCCGTCGCGGACTGCCCCGACGACCTCCGCGGACTGCGCATCGGCGTCGTGCGGGAGGGCTTCGGCGAGGGCGTGTCTGCGGAGCCGGCGACCTGCGAGGCGGTGCGGGCGACCATTGAGCGGCTCGCCGGCCTCGGGGCGGAGCTGTGGGACATCTCGCTGCCGCAGCACCTGGAGGCGGGCGGCGTCGCCTTCGCGGGCTTCGTCCAGGGCATGACGGCGCTGATGAGCTCCGGTGGTAACGGCATCGGCTGGTCCGGCCGCTACTGGGAGGAGCTCGCGCCGGCGCTCCTCGCGGGACTGCGCGAGCGCGGCAACGAGCTGTCGCCGCAGGTCAAGGCCGTGCTCGCGGCCGGCCGGCACCTGGAGCGGCACGTCGGCGGGGCGCCCTACGCGCGCGCCGAGAACCTCAAGCCGTGGCTGCGGGCCGCCTACGACTATGCGCTCGCCGACGCCGACGTGCTGCTGTACCCGACGACGCCCTTCCGCGCCTTTCGGCTGGACGACGAGCTCTCCACGAGTGAGCGCGTGCTGCGCGGCTGGGGGAACCTCGCCAACACCTACCCGACCGACATGACCGGGCACCCGGCGATCTCGCTGCCGCTGGCCGAGGCCGGCGGCCTGCCGGTCGGCGTCATGCTGGTCGGCCGGCGCTTCGAGGACGCACGCCTGCTCGCGATCGCCGCGACGTGCGAGCGGGCGCTCGGGTGGGCGCCTCGCGCATGAGCGAGGGCTTCGATCCGTTCACGATCGAGATCGTCAAGGAGAAGCTGCACGCGGCTGCCGACGAGATGGGCGTCGTGCTCGCGCGCACGAGCATGAGTCCGATCGTCTACGAGGTGCTCGACTTCGCCTGCGGCATCACGGATGCGGATGCGCAGGTCGTAGCTCAGACGAACGGCCTCACGCTCTTCACCGGCACGTTCGGGCCGCAGATCGAGAGCATCCTGCGCAAGCACGGCATCGCGGGCATGCGCGAGGGCGACGTCTTCGCCACGAACATCCCGTACGAGGGCGGCACGCACACGTGCGACGTGTGCCTCGTCAAGCCGATCCTCGCGAGCGGCCGCGTGATCGCTTTCGCGGTGAGCGTCACGCACTGGATTGACATCGGCGGCGCCGTCCCAGGGAGCATC
>JANMCU010000267.1:0-8503 GCA_031361415.1 Chloroflexota bacterium
GGCAAGAGCACTTCGTCGCGATGGATCCGGATGTCATAGATCCCGGCCTTCGCGATCGCGGCGGCCTAGCGCAGAAAGCCCGGGATGACATTCACGGGCATCTCGAACGCGAGCACCTCGGCGACGATCGCCTGGACGGCGCGGGACGGCTGGATCTTCAGGGCGGCGCCGAGGATGTCGCGGTAGAAGACCATGTGGAGGTTCTCGTCCGCCGCAATCCTCGTCATGATCTTGTCGGCGACCGGATCCTGTGAGTAGCGCCCGGTGTTCTTGTGCGAGATGCGTGTCGCGAGCTCCTGGAAGGCGACATAGGCGAGGCCGCGCAGCGTGTCGATCGTGTCCCGGTCGTAGCCCGCCTGGAGCTGGGTCATCCGGCCTCGCTCGAGGGCGATCGGGTCGAGGTTGCGGGTCACCGTCAGGTAGTCGCGCAGGACGATCGCGTGGCGTCCCTCCTCGGCGGTCCAGCGCCCGATCCAGTTGATCCAGGCGCCGTCACCGGCCCCGAACATCCCGTGAATGAGGCGGTGGTAGGAGGGCAGGTTGTCCTCGGTCAGGAGGTTGACCTCGAAGCTGGTCTGGGCGACCCCGGTCAGACGCGGCTGGTCGGGCGTCCAGGGCTCCTTGTCGAAGTCGCGCCCGAGCCGGTACGGGATGTAGTCGTGAGGGAACCACTCCTGGGCGACCTTGACGTGCCGGTCATACAGGCGGCCCGCCTCGGGCTCGAGCTCGTTGAGGAGCGCGCGGTCGTCCGCGCTGGACTCAGGAACGGGGGCGGGCGGTGGCGCAGGCGCCAAGGCCGGCGCGGCCGGCCGCGAGGAATTGTCGGTCACCATCGGACGGTCCTTGTTCAGAGAAGGGCCGCGGGCGCCCACAGCGGACGCGTTGTATCGACCAGTCAGGTCACAAGGTTAGCCGGGATCGTCAATGGCGCCTCGTCATCTCCATGCGCACCTGCATCTCAATGACCGATCAAACGACCGACGAGGGACCCGGCTAGAGTCGCGCGATGGCCCATGTCCGTCGCTTCGCGCCAGACGCTCTCGCCGCGCTCTTCGCCCTGTCCGGGGTCGTCCATCTCGTCCGACCGTCAGCCTATGCCGCGCTGATTCCGCCGTTTCTGCCCGCACCGGGCGCGATCATCGCGATCTCGGGTGTCGCCGAGCTCCTCTGCGCAGTCGGCCTGTTCCGACACGCGCCGTGGGCCGGGCCGGCTAGCGCGGCCCTCCTTCTCGGGGTCTTTCCCGGGAACGTCTGGTTCGCGCTCGCGACAATGGCGGATCCCGCCGCCTCACGGATCCTCGTCATCGGGTCTGTCGCCCGGTTGCCTCTCCAGGCTCCGTTGATCTGGATGGCTCTGCAGGCGAGGCGACGTCCGGCTTGATTCCGTCATCGTCAGGTCGGCTGTGCCGAACAGCCCCGCGCGAGGGCGGACACCCCGCTGCCCAGACCCGCCGGGCCTGCTCGATCCTTGACCGAACGTTCGTTAGGGGCGATCATTCCACGATGATCGAAACCGGTGCTCGGCGGCGCGAGATCGACGAGGTCGCCAGCGAGCTGTTCCATGCGAACGGTTACGCGGCGACGAGCATCCGGGACATCGCTCGCGCGCTCGACATCCAAGGCGCCAGCCTGTACGCCCACGTCGCCTCGAAGGAGGACCTCCTCTGGGCGATCGTCGACCGAGCGGCAACCGCGTTCGAACGAGCCGCCGATCGGGCGGTCGACGAGACAGGCGATCGCGACGCCGTCGAGCGCCTCGCCGCCCTCGTCGAGGCCCACGTCGAGGTCGTCACCGCCGATCCGGAGCGATCGAGCGTGTTCGTCACCGAATGGCGCCACCTGTCGGCCGACCGCCGCGCCGGGATCGCGTCGCGCCGAGACGCCTACGAGGCCCGCTTCCGGGCGACGATCGACGAGGGCGTCGCCGTCGGAGCGTTCCGCTCGACGGACGCGGCGATCGCGTCGACCTTCATCCTGACCGCCCTCAACGGGATCGGGACCTGGTATCGCCCCGATGGCCGGCTCAGCGCGGATCGCGTCGCCGACCGGTATGTCGACCTCGCGCTGCGCGCCCTTTCGGAGGATCACCAGTGACCGATCCGCTCGCGCTCGACCCAGTCCTGCCACTGCTCGAGCGTTCGGCCCTCCCGTTCAACGACGACGCCCTCGGCCAGGACGAGCGGTATCGGCATTTCGAGGAGCACGTGGTCGGCGGCGGCAAGGTCGAGGCGACCGACTGGATGCCCGACGAGTACCGGACCGCGGTCCTGCGCTTCGTCGAGATGCACGCCAACAGCGAGCTGATGGGCGTCCTCCCCGAGCGCGAGTGGATCATGCGGGCGCCGACCCTTCGCCGGAAGCTCGCCCTGACCGCAAAGGTCCAGGACGAAGTCGGCCACGCCCAGCTCCTGTACCGAGTCGCCGAGGATCTCGGCAAGCCGCGCGACGCGATGATCGCGGACCTGCTCGACGGCAAGACGAAGTTCCACAACGTCTTCCACTACCCGACGAAGTCGTGGGCCGACATCGGGATCATCGCCTGGCTCGTCGACGCCGCGGCGATCGTCGCCCAGCAGGCCCTCCGCGATTCCTCCTACGCCCCCTCCGCCCGGACGATGAAGAAGATCTGCTGGGAAGAGTCCGTCCACATCATGCACGGCCGCGACGTCGTGCTGACGATGGCCACCGGGACGCCAACCCAGCGGGCGTCGATCCAGGAGGCGCTCGATCGCTGGTGGGGTCCCTTGATGCAGATGCACGGCCCGCGCAGCGACCGCGCGAAGGACCGCGACATCCACTGGCGGATCAAGGCCAGGACGAGCGAAGAGCTCCGCCAGGAGTTCATCGGGATCTACGTGCCGCGGATCCGGGAGCTGGGCCTGACGATCCCGGACGCGACGCTCGCGCTCGATCCGGCCACCGGTATCTGGGCCTACGACGAGCCCGATTGGAACGAGCTCCGGACGGTCGTCACCAACCACGGTCCGAAATCGCAGGAGCGGCTCGATTTCCGGCGCGCCAACTGGGATTCCACGCAGTGGGTCCGCGACGCAATCCTCGGCGCTCCTCGGGTGGATGGCGTCGCGGAGCTCCGCCTCCGACCTCGGAGGGCGAGTCTCGAGTCGCACACTGAGGTTGCTCGATGACCGGGCAGCAGCCTGGCGTTCTCGAACCCTGGGAAGTCTTCCGGCGCGAGAAGGACGGCGACCCGATGCGTCACGGCGGATCAGTCATGGCGCCCGACGCGACGCTGGCCCTGCATTACGCCCGCGAGATGTTCAGTCGGCGCCAGGAGAGCGTCCATCTGTGGGTCGTCCGCCGGAGTGACATCCACGATCTCGCCGACCTCGATCTGCTCCAGCCGCCGCTCGATCGCTCGTTCAAGAAGCCCGGCGGCTACGTGATGCGCGACAAGCTCGCCGCGGCCCGCGAGGCCAGTGGCCAGGCCAAGCCGAAGGCGAACAAGGGCAGTCGATGACGAACGACGCGGCGTTCCAGCCCATGGCGATGGACTTCACGGGAGCCGACGTCGGCGACGGCCGCCAGCGGGCGCTCGCCCTGCTCCTGCTGTCGATGGCCGACGACGAGTTCGTCATCGGCTTCTCCGACTCCGAGTGGACGGGGATCGGGCCGATCCTCGAGGAGGACGTCGCGATCAGCTCGCTCGCCCAGGACGAGCTCGGGCACGCCCAGGCGCTGTACGGCCTCCTCGCCGACACCGTCGCCGACGGGCGTGACGCCGACGGCTGGGCCTACGACCGCCCGCCCGATGGCTATTTCCACGCCCGGCTGCTCGACCATCCGCGCGGCGACTGGGCGGCGACGATCGTCCGGCGCTACCTGTATGACACCGCGGACGACGCGCGGCTGGCGGCACTGGTGGAGTCGTCGCACCGGCCGCTCGCCGAGCTCGTCGCCAAGATCCGGCGCGAGGAGCGCTATCACCTGATGCATGTCCAGACCTGGATCGAGCGCCTCGCCGACGCCGGCGGCGAGCCCCGAAGCCGGCTGATCGCGGCGCTCGCGGCGATGGGCCCCGACGCGGGAAGTGTCCTGGCGCGACTCCCCGGCGAGACTGCCCTGGTCCGCCATGGGATCGTCGCCGAGCCGTTCGCCGCGATGGAGGCACGCTGGCGGGATGGCGTTGGCTCGACCTTCCATCGGCTCGGGCTGCCGAACCTGCCGCCGACCGCGGACCCGGACCGCGCGCGGTCGGGTCACTCGGACGCGTTCCGAACGCTCCATGCCGAGTTCACGATAGTCCGCCGCTCCGATGTTGGCGCGACATGGTGATGACCGCGCCCGCGCCAATCGACATCGACGTCGTTCGAGCCCGGCTTGCCACCGTCCGCGACCCGGAGATCCCGACGGTGTCGATCGTCGACCTCGGGCTCGTCCACGACATTCGCGTCCTCGACGGCGAAATCGCCGTCGAGCTCCTGCCGACATTCGTTGCCTGCCCGGCGCTCGAGCTGATCCGGGCGGACGTCGTGGCCGCCCTCGTCGGCCTCGGCCGGTCCGTCGACGTCTCGTTCACGTTCGCGATCCCGTGGACGACGGAGCGGCTCACGGAAGCCGGCCGGTCCGGCCTGCGTCGGGCCGGGATTGCCCCACCCGCCGCGCCCGCCGACGTGCGCTGCCCGTTCTGCCAATCTGGTCAGGTCGCGATCGACAGCCTGTTCGGGCCGGCCCTCTGCCGATCGCTCTACTACTGCCGCGACTGCCGCCAGCCGTTCGAGGCATTCAAGCCGATCTGACACGGGTGTCCGCTCCGCTCGCCCGACTGGCAGCGCTCAGAACGGATTGCCGAGGGCCCCGCTCAGGCTGACCGCCCCGCCGAACCAGACCACGAGGTAGGCCGGTCCCGCGAGCATCAGGGTGGCCAGCCATCCAAGCACTCCCTGAACTCCCACGGATCGCGCGGCGATCACGATCCCGAGCGGCCCGAGGACGGCCAGCGATGCCCAGGTGAGGAACCCGAACGGTCGAGCATGGATCGCGCGGCATCGTAGGGGGCGATCCCGTTCTGGATGAGAAGAGGAAGCAGGAACGACGCGACCGGCACGACGAAGGCGATGATGAGGCCGACGACCAACCCTCGTCGCGATTGAATGGACACCCCAACTCACCCCTTGATCCTGCGTCGCCGTCGACATCCCCCGTCGCGCTTCCCGCCGATCATGAGCGCGACCTCAGCCAGACCGCGCCCGGAGGGCCGGTGTCCGGTGGGCTGTCGACGATGCTCAGGCCAACGATGACGTCGATGGACTCCGACGTGGCTGCGGAATACGAGGCCATCGCGGCCAGGTGCACATCGGCGGTGCTGCATCGCCACGAGCTGCCATCGACGGAGGTCCAGACCTGGATTCCGCAGGCGCCGTTGGCCTGGGCGATCGCCAGGAAGCCTTCGGGCGTCGCGATCACGTCCACGGGGTAGACGGACGTCCCGCCGGCCGCCGCGAAGTCCTCCGTCCGGGCGGCCGTCCAGGTCAGCCCATCGACGCTCCGCCAGGCTCGGCCGGAAGGGCCGTGCGCTCCGCCGGGCCCTTCGAGACCGATTGCGGCCACGATCCCGTCGCCGGCGGCGACACCGGTCATCTGGGCATACGCCGACGGATCCTGGCTCGGCAGGCGGTGGAACAGCGGCGAATCGTGGACGCGCGTCCAGACCACGCCGTCCGCTGATGTCCAGATGGCCGCGTGATCGCCGGCAAGGCCGACGGCGACGAAGCCGGGACCGCCCCGCGTCACGTCGATCATTCCCGACGTCGCGAAGGAAGCCTGGTCGGCCACCCGCGACCAGCGGAGCCCGTCGGTCGAGATCCACACCATCGCCCGAACGGGATCGAGACCGCACGCGTGGTTGCAGAACGGATCGGTCCGTCCGACGGCCAGCCAGCCGCGGTCGGTAGCGACGACCGCGGTCACCGAGACCTCGTTGCCATCGACGGTTGCCGGAAACGCCGATTCGTGGACAGTCCACCGGAGCCCGTCGGGCGAAGACCAGCTCGCGAGCCGAGCACCGACCAGCCCGATCGCGACGACGCCGCGCGGACCGGCGGCCAGCACATCCTGCCGCGCGTCGGTGCCATCGAGCTGCTGCCCATGCCAGACCTCGCCGTCGGTCGAATCGACGATCGCGGCCCCGCCGCCGAGGGCGCTGCCGGTCGCGACGAACCGCTGCCCGGTCCACACGACGTGCAGGAGCTGGACGCCCGCGATCACCGCCGAGTCGGGGGCCGAGCGCCATGGACCCGGTGTGGGTTTCGACGCCGGTGTGGCCGTTGCGGTCGGGGTTGCGCTCGTTGCCACGGCGCTGGCCGGGGGTGCGCTCGAGGAGGCACCGTCGACCGATGGGCCGGTCGGGCTCACCGGGTTCGGGGGCGGCGCCGCGCACCCGACGATGAGACAGACAGCAACAGCGAGGGCAGACGCGGCGACTCGGGTCATCGGACGGTGAACGTGCCGCTGACCGCGCGGGCTGTGTCCGGCTCGACATCGAGGCGGTACGAGCCGGCGGGCAGGTACCCCGGCGACACATTGCCGTGCACGCACTTCGTGGCGACGTCGAACTTCTCGTGTAGAGGGTATCCCTGGACGAGGACGCCGTCGCGCGCCAGGGAGAACGTCACGGTCGTGCCAGCCTCGAGCGACGGCCACCAGTCCGCCACGACCCGAATGGGATCGTTCGAGTCGAACGTTTCGAGATGCTTCTTGATCGTGCAGTCGTTGTCCGAGCCGCCGATCCCGAAGCCGATCGCCTCGATGTCGTTGTCGTTGCTGCAGGTGAACGCGAACGGGGCAGGTGTCGCCTCCGGCCAGACCAAGGACGAGCCAGGTGTCGGATTGATCAGCTCGATCGTCGACCAGCCGGCGTGCGTGGGCAGTCCCTTGGCATCGACGGTCCAGGTCGCCGACACCGTCATCGTCGGGGCACCGTTGAACGTGACGGACTTCACCGGGGAGACGTCACCGTCACTGCTCCGCCAGCGGTAGGAGACGTCACCAGCGCCGATGGCCTTGATCGTCGCGGTGAAGGTGATCTTCAGCGGACAGGCGCCGCTCGCATCGGCCGGGTCCGCGCTGACGGTGACGCTCGAGATCTCGATGGGCCCGGCCGAAGGCCGGGCGGTCGGGCTCGCACTGACCGGGCTCGGCGATGCGGACGCCTCCGACGATGGAACGGCCGACAGCGCCCGGGACGGCACGACGGCCGCTCCCGAACCGGCCGGCTGGCCCGCGCCGGCTGAAGCGCAGCCCGCGGCGACAACGGAAACGGCTGCGACCACGATGGCGACACGGCGGCTGAGCATGTTCCTCCCCCACAGGCGGTCCGCCGGGTTCGGCGTCGCCCTGTGGACGGCCGGCCCCGCGCGCTGTTACCCGGGTGTCTGCAAACGGACACCCGTTCGTGCGCGCGCGCCCGCTGCCGGGTCTGCGACGTCGCGACCATCCCGTCTGGGATGATGGCCGGCATGAAGCCGACCTCGATCGTCTCGGTCGCCACCGGGCAGGCCGACGCCGCTCTCCGCGACGCTTGGATCGTCGGGATCGTCGGCGCGGGCGTGATGGGCGCAGGGATCGCCCAGGTCGCCCTCGAGGCGGGCCACGAGGTCGTCCTTCACGACGTCGACGGGGTGGCGCTCGCTCGTGGTCGCCACCGGATCGCCGACGGGCTCGCTCGCCGGGCGGCACGCCGCCAGCCCGACCCCGCGACGATTCACGACTGGGTCGATGCCCGACTGGCCCGGCTGCGCCAGACCGACGTCCTCGAGCACCTTGGCGACGAGGCCGACATCGTCATCGAGGCCGCTCTCGAGTCGCTCCAGCTGAAAGAGATGATCTTCCGGACCCTTGATTCCGTTGCGCCCGTCGCCACGATCCTCGCGACGAATACGAGCGCCCTTTCGATCGCCGAGATCGCCGCGGCGACCGGGTCGCCGGATCGCATCGTTGGCCTCCACTTCTTCAACCCGGCGCCGCTCATGGCCCTCGTCGAGGTCGTCGCCGGCCCGGCCACCGATCCGGCTGTTGCCGCGGCAGCCGGGTCGCTCGTCACGGGCTGGGGCAAGACCGCGGTCCGCTCGGCCGACTCACCGGGCTTCATCGTCAACCGGATCAACCGGCCGTTCACCCTCGGCGCGCTGCGTCTGCTCGAGGCGGGGTCGGCCACGATCGATGCGGTCGACGAGGCGCTCCGCGACGCCGGCTGTCCGCTCGGACCGTGCGAGCTGAGGGACCTGACCGGGATCGACGTGACACTCGCGGCGTCGACCGCGATCTGGGAGCGGCTGGGCCGGCCCGACCGGCTGCGGCCATCGCCGATCCAGGCGGAGCTGATCGCGGCCGGGCGCCTCGGGCGCAAGACTGGCGAGGGCTTCTTTCGCTACATCGATGGCGCCCGCGTCGGCGTCAAGGACCTGGCGCCGCCGATGCCGGCCGTCGACGTGGCCAATTCCGGGCAGATCCAGCGCCTCATCCTCGGCGCCATCGAATCGGAGGC
>JANMCU010000277.1:0-13787 GCA_031361415.1 Chloroflexota bacterium
GCGCGGCGTCGGTCGTTGTCATCGCGCTACCCCCGGACCCCGACCCGGATCCCGCGGAAGCGGGCCGGCACGGCCGGGTGCCCGGTGTGGCCGATCTGCTGGGGCTGGCCCTTGCCGCAGTTCGGCGTCCCCCAGAACGTCCATTCGTCAGGCCCGCCCAGCATGTCGAGGGCGCCCCAGAAGCGTGGGCTGATCCCGGTGTACGTCGGGTTCTTCAGGAGCCGGCCGCGCTTGCCGCCCTTGATCTCCCAGCCGATCTCGCAGCCGAACTGGAAGTTGAGCCGCCGGTCGTCGATCGACCAGGAGCGGTTGGTGTCCATGTAGATGCCATCGTCGGTGGCGGCGATCATCGACTCCAGCGAATCCGAGCCGGGCAGCAGGCCGACGTTCGTCATCCGGACCATCGGGATCCGGTCGAAGCCGTCGGCCCGGACCGCGCCACCGGATCGCTGGATGCCGGCGAGGGCGGCCGAGTCGCGACCGCTGAGGACCCCCACCCAGATCCCGTCCTTCACGATGTCGACCGGGTGGGCAGGCGTGCCCTCGTCGTCGTAGCCGAAGCTGCCCAACGACCCGGGCAGCGTCGCGTCGGCGGTGATGTTCATCAGCTCCGAGCCGAACCGGAGCGAGCCGAGCTTCGGCAGCTCGAGCCAGGACGTCCCGGCGAACGCCGCCTCCCAGCCGAGGATCCGGTCGAGCTCCGTTGCGTGCCCGACCGATTCGTGGATCTGGAGGGCCATCTGCTCCGCGCCGAGGATCAGGTCGGTCGCATCGAGCGACGGGCACGCGTCGGCGGTGAGCAACTCACGGGCCTCCGCGGCGATCCGGGCCGCGTTGCCGGGCAGGTCGATCTCGCGGACGAGCTCCCAGCCGCGCGTCCCGTACTGGCCGCGAATCCCGGGGTAGCTCCGGCGCTGGGTCTCCTGTTCGCCGACCGCGGTCGCGCTCATCGCCGCGCCGCACTCGACGATGTGCTGGTCGACGGCTGTGCCCTCGGACGAGACGAACCACTTCCGGGTATCCCAGATCCGATGGCTGGCCTCGGCCAGGTCCGCGCCGTGCTCCCGCATCGTCCGCGTCACGCTCTCGAGCAGGTCGCCCTTCTCGGCCAGCCCGACCGCCCATGGGTCCTCGAGCCGCTCGCTTTCCCACGCGCCGGTGGTCGGCGCCTCCGGGACGAGGCGGAGCGCCTTGCCCGCGACGAGCGTCGAGGCGCGAGCGACGGCTGCCGCCTGCTCGCCGGCCCGTCGGGCCGCCTTCGAGCCGACATCCGGGACAGCGAAGAAGCCCCAGCTCGAGCCGATGAGGGCGCGCACGCCGACGCCGGCCCGCTCTTCGCGGTCGAGGGCCTCGACGACCCCGTTGCGGGCGGTCATCGCCTCGGTCCGGATCTCCATCACCCGGGCGTCGGCGTAGCTCGCGCCGGCGGCGAGGGCGGCCTCCACGGCGTGCGTCGCGATGTCCTCCATCCGCCAAGGGTACGGCGCGATCGGTCAAGCTCGCCGCGGTCGCCCGCCCGACCGTCCCCGCCGCCTGGTCCCGGGCCCGATACTCCGACCATGGACTTCTCGATCCTCGGCGCCATCATCATCGGGCTGGTCGTCGCCTGGCTGGCCCTGCTCGTGCTGCTCTGGCTGATCCGTCCGCGCGGGGTCGGCGCGGGCGAGCTCGCCCGGCTCGTGCCCGACATCCTCCGGCTGGTCCGGGATCTCGTGACCGACCGATCGGCACCGCTTGGCGTGCGGGTCGCCCTCGTGATCCTGCTCGTCTGGCTGATCAGCCCGATCGACCTCGTGCCCGAGTTCATCCCGGTCCTCGGGCCGCTCGACGACGTCATCGTCGCGGTCATCGTGCTTCGCTATGTGCGTCGCCGGCTCGGCGATGTCGAGCTGCGCCGGCGCTGGCGCGGGACCGACGACGGCTATCGCGTCCTGTCGGCATTCCTCGGGCGAGCCTGAGGAGGCTGACCGGGCTCAGTCGTCGATCGGCTCGAGCTCGGCGTCGTCGGGCCGCATCAACTCGGCACCGTCGTCGGCGAGCGCCCGCCGCGCGGACGACGGCAGGATCGCCAGCTCGGCCGCGCGCTCGAGGTAGTCGACGAGGATCGCCTCATCGATGTCGATCGTGGGCTCGAACGTGAAGTAGCGGAATTTCCGGAGCCGCTCCTGCGCGCCGTGGAGGATGTGCTCCGGATCGGCGAGCAGCGTGCCGTGCTCGAAGCCGAGATGGATGTGCTTTCGCTCCGGTCCGATCCACGCGAAGTTCCGGACGCGGCGCCCGTCTGGCATTGAGTAGGCAACCCACCGCCAACCGGGCCGGACGGTCTCGACGGCGCTCGGGATCGTTCGCAGGATCAGCGACCGCAGCGCACGGCCGGTCTCGCGGATCGGCGCCGGGTAACCATCGAGGAGGAACTCGGCGGGAGGGTCGTCGCTCATCAGCCGAGTCTGACGCGCGATGGCGGCCGGAGATGGCACGTTTGGACGACCGCCGAGCGATTGGCCCACGATCACGCCCTGGCGCGCACCTCAACTCTCGCGCTTGATGCGGACACCATCGCGGCGATCACGGTGTCGAACGTCGTCGCGCCCCGGCGGAGCGTGGCGGAATCGGGCGCGGCCGTGGCGGCCGTGCGATCGATTGTGTCGAGGATGACCGCCGCAGCGACCTGGGCGGCGAAAACCGGCTTGATCGGCCGCAGGGCGATTGCCATCGCCCGGAGCATCGGCAGCGGGACGTGGCTGGTCGGGACCGCGCGGCCGAGGGCGGCGGAGAACCGGGCGACGATGTCGTTCAACGAGAGATCCTCCGGCCCGACGACCTCGATCGTGCGGCCGGCCCGTCCGGCGCCGTCGACATCGGCAGCGAGCTCCTCGACCACCGCGGCGACGTCCGAGGCGGCCACGAAGTTGATCGGGTTGCGGCCGCGGCCGAAGACCCGGGCCCGACCCGTGGCGAGGATCGGACCACCCACGATCCCGGCCCAGGTCTCCATGTAGGCGGTCGGCCGGACGACGAGTGGGATCACTGATGTCGCCCGGAGCTCGGACTCGACCGCTGCCTTGGCCCGCCCGAGGGCGAGCGGGTCGGCCGCGGTCGCATCATGGATCGAGAGCAGGACGAAGCGCCCGACGCCGGCGGCCGCGGCGGCCCGGACCAGGTTGCGGTTTCCGTCGCGATCGACCGCGGCGATCCCACCGGCTTCGCGACCGCCGAAGCCCTGGACCGCTGCGATCACGGTATCGGCGCCGGCCATCGCGGGTGCCAGGGTCGCAGGCTCGCGGACGTCGCCCGCGACCAGCTCGACCTGGTCGGCCAGCGGACCAAGGGCGGTCCGACCGACTGCAACCTCACGGGTCAGGACCCGGACCGGCAAGCCTCGGGCAACGAGGCGCCCAACCACGTTGCGGCCGAGCAGGCCGGTCCCGCCGGCGACGAGGATCATCGCGCCGCTCCCGCCGGGACGGCGGCGATCGCCGGGGCTTCGCCGGAGCTGCCGGGGGCGACGCTGCCGCGGATCGACGCGCCGACGTCGACGGGCGCGTCGTCGAGCGGCTCCATGTAGAAGTGGACGTTCGTGATCCGGCCGCCGACGACCTGGTTGACGGTGACGCCGCGCATCCGCCACGGCGCGCCGTCGGGCCGGTGGCCGTCGAATGCGAGCTCGGCCCAGACCGCCTCGCCGCCCGGAGCCTCGCCGGGCACGGTCGCGCTCGCGACAACAGTCGCACGGAGGTCGCCGATCGCACCCAGGATCTGGGCCCAGTTGCCGCGAACCTGGTCGCTGCCGACGAAGCTGCGTGCCGGGTGGGCGGGCGTATTGCTCCGAACGTCGTCGGCGAACTGTCCGACGAGGCCGTCGAGGTCGTGCCGGTTGACCGCGTCGATCAGGCCCTCGAGGACCTCGATCCCGGTCGTCGTGTTCATGCGATCCTCCTCGTGCCGGGTCCGAGGACCCGCATCTCGACTTGTCACCATACTGGCAGTATGATGAATGGACCGTGAGTCTGACGAACGACGCCGAACCTGTCAAGCGCCGCTACGAATCGCCTCGCCGGTTTGCGCAGCGCCGCGAGACGCGCCGGGCGATCGTCGATGCCGCGGCGCGCCTGTTCGCTGAGCGCGGGTACGTCGGGACGTCCTTCGACGCGATCGCCGGGGCGGCCGGGGTCGGACGGGCGACCGTGTTCGCTCACTTCCCGACGAAGGCCGAGCTGCTCAAGACCGCGTATGACGTGACCCTGGTCGGCGACGACGAGCCGATCCCGCTGCCGCAGCGCCCGGAGTCCATCGCCGTCCGGGCCGAGCGCGATCCGCGCAGGTTCCTGGCCGGCTACGCGGCGATCGTGACCGGTGTGGCCCGCCGGGTCAGCCCGATCTACGAGGCGATCCGTGGTGCCGCCCACGCCGAACCGGAGGCGGCCGCCGTCTGGCAGCAGGTCAGCGCGGAGCGAAGGATCGGCGGCGCGAACATCGTCGCGAGCGTCGTAGAGCGCGGCGGGCTCCGGCCAGGGGCCGATCCCGAACGCGCAGCCGACGTGGTCTTCGCGCTCGTCGATCCGGGCCTCTACCACCTGCTCGTGCGCGAACGGGGTTGGGACCACGAGGTGTTCACGGCGTGGCTCGCCGTGACGCTCCAGCGGGAGCTCGTCGCGGACTGACCGTCGAGGGCTGCATCGGAGCGTTCCGGCGCGTCGCCCCAGCGCACCACGCAACCGAATCGATACTGGACATCATCCCGGCCGCGACCTACGCTACGCGGGTCGGCGAACACCGCCGGGGAATCATTCGTGGGCCGGAGCTTCATCATTCCGAAGCTCCGGCCTTCGTTCGTTCCGGACCCAAGTTGCCGGCGTCTGAAGGGGCCTCCGCTGAGGCATAGTTGACCAAGCTGACCCGGATGGACCCGAGGCGGAGAGAGCTCCCATGGCGTTCCCCCGTGCCGTCGCGCAGATCCTGCTCGCGATTGTTGCTCTCTCCTCGTTCGCCCTCGTGGCCGCCGCCTGCACGGCATCGCCCACCCCATCGGCGAGCGTCGGCCCGCCAGGGATCCTGTTCATCGAGCCCGGGGAGAAGGTCCAGGGCAGGCCCCCGACGGAGGAGCTCAAGGTCGTCATGAGCAACGCACAGGTGCTGGCCGAGAACCATGGCGACGACCTGGGCTACCCGTGGTTCGACGCCACGACCGGCGAGCTCGTCCTGTCCGTCGTGACCCCGCGGGGCCGCGAGCTGATCGACGCTGCGGGGATTACGGCGCCGTACAGGATCCGGGTCGTCGCGCACGGCGCCGGCGTGCTCCGGCGGATCCAGGATGACGCGACGTTCCTGCGCGCGCAGGGCGTTCCCGGCGCCGAGCTGATCTACTCGACGGTCCCCGACTGGCGCGACAACCGCGCCATGATCGTGATCAGCGCCGCGAGCCAGCCGCTGCTCGACGCGCTCATCGCGCGCTATCCGCCCGACGCCCTTGCCGTGCAGGTGAACCCCGCGGGCGCGCCGTGAGAACTCCGCCACCCGATCCTTCGTTGACCACGTAGAGGTGCGAACGCCCGAAAATGGTCGAGAGACCGGCGTCGAACGCGTCGACTGGCAAGGCTTGGCGGAGGTGCGTCCAAGTCAAGAGAAGTCTCGCCCTGAGCGTGCTCATCTGCTTGTTCGTTGGCTGCTCGGGAGCGGACGAAGCGAGTGTCTTTCGTACCGCCTTACCGCAAGAGGTGGACCCGCCGTTGCCGGTAGTTCTGCGCGACGGGACGGGGTTGGTCAGCACGATCGGACCCGCCACCGATCCCAGCGGCGCCCAACCCACGGCCGAGGTCCTCCCGGATCCAACCGACCCGAAGGCCTTTGTCATCACCTGGCTCGGAGGTCCGTGCGAGCGCGATGCGGTGTTGTCCTTTACGTCGCAAGGCGGACGCTACTTGCTGGTGCTGGCTGCGTCCCAGAAGGGCGACTGCCTGCTGATTGGCAACCCCCGCGGAGTTCGGATCGCAACCACCGTCGCGATCCCGATCAGCTCGATCGACGTCACCGGCAGAGGCTAGACACCGGTCCAGCATGTTTCCGTCGCTCGGCGCGCGTCGGCGCTGCGGCGGCGGCCGACATCGCGCGAGCGCGCTTGTCCTTTCTGACTTGACTCGAAACGGCCATACTTATCCCGGATCCACCGAAGCCCTGACCTGATTCGCCGCTTGGCATCTCTCATCGTTCGACAACACTGGAGAGATTCAGGCCTTGCTCGGCGCCCTCCATCCAGGCACAACGACACCGGTTCGCCTGATTCAAGGCTATGTCGACGTTGGCTTGCGCCTCATCGAGGACCGCGTCACCGCCGGCGAGCGAAATCCGGCGGATTATCTAGGACCCGATGAGTAGCCAGGGACCGTCCGCGTCCGTGCTCACCACTAGGTCGACTTGATCCACCCGACACACGATCCGGTGTGCATGCCTTGGCTCTACTTATCAACTTGACAAGTAGGCGCTGTGGCCCTAGCGCCCGGCAGTTGCATCCATGGCTGCGATTCGCCAGCGCCCGTGGGGGTCCCGGACACTTTGGCGATCGTGCTCGAGATACCCTGCTTCGAGAAGCGCGTTCAGATACCGACGCGCCGTGTTCACCGAGACTCCAAGGAGATCGCGAGCCTCGGAAGTGGTCGCCGTTCCGTTGGTGAGCAGGTACTCCACCAATCGCTCCGATCCGGCCGGCAGCTCGCGCAACATCCGAGCGCCGAGCGGATCCATGAGAAGGGCCACTGACACGCTCGCGGGACCTTGTCGGAATATCGGATCCGGGAGCCCCGCACGCTGCATGTCCTCGAACATCCGCACAACTCCCTCACCAAGCTCACGCCCAAACCCGAGCTCGAGGACAGCCCTTGCGATGCGCGGATTCCGCGCGTAGCGAATCGAGCGCATCGTCTCGATTCGGACGAGGCCCGGCAGGCGGCCGGGCGACTCGACCTCCACCCGATCGCCAAAGACCGCGACTCTAATGTGATCCCCTCCCATCGAGTACGAGCGATGGACGACCGCGTTGACGACCGCCTCGAGCCACGCGCCCTGTGGAATCAGGCCCTGAGGCCGAAACCGCCCCCCAGGACGGAGGCGGATTGCCGTACCAAGCCACCGGCGCAAGTAGTTCCGAGCTCCCTGGATCTGGTTCCGGAGGGGGCCGCCGATCTGGACGTCAGAGAGAACGTTCGAGCGCTCACCGGATTCACGAGCTGTCCCCTGATACCGAAGGAGCCGAATCCGGGCTTCCGGAAACTCCACTTGGGGGTCGCGACCGAGCACCAGCAGTCCAGCAACGGTAGGAACCAGTCGGCCCTGCACCCGGGTCAGGAGGCCCCTCGATGCTAGGGCGTTTTCTGGTCGAGCAGTCCCGCCGATGCGACGTAGGTAGTCCGCGACCGACTCGTCGTCGAGGTCATCGCGGCTCGCTGCCCGAGCCGGAGTACCGTCGAAAAAGGTGGTGCCCTTGTCGTATCGCAGCTCTTGAGCCTCGACGGGTCCGAGCCTCCGGTTTTCGTCGCCGACCCGCAGGTAGGTCTCGTGCGACTGGTTCTCATGGACGTGTTCGCTGACCTCGACCTCGATAATCAACAGGTGGTCAGGCTGGCCCCTGGTGTTCGTACATTCGAGGACTTCAAAGCGTGCGGGAACCGGTGGGATGCTGAATTCGCGAGGAGCCTGCCTCCACCCGTTCTCGCCACCGGGGTTTCCTCCCACGCCTTCCACTCGGCCCTCGTGAATGCCTACAACGATTAGACCGCCCTCGGCATTGGCGAAGCCGATCATGGCGTCCGCGAGTTCACGAGGCCGAACACGAGCACTCTTCCGATCGAACCACTGGTCCTCCCCTCGAAGGACAAGTGCGTTGACCTGCTCGGATTCCGGCAGAAGCTGGAGCTGCTCGAAGGTCCCTAGCCGGGAAGTTGCTGGCATGGTGCGTTAGGGTTAGTCGCTACTTATCACATTGACAAGTACGCCTTTGCAACCGCTCTAGGAGCCGCAGGTCTACCGCCGCTTCTACTCGCCCGGAACTAGCGGCAACTTTCTCGCTCTCTATCTACTACCCCGCCCCTTCGTTGACGCCCGGAGCGGCCCCGACCTACAATCCCGATGAAATCACTCGGGATTGAGGATCGTCCCCTGACGCAGGCACTCGGCACCCCCACGACCACTCCCGCGACGGCTCCCACGGTCCGCCCGACCTTCCACGGCTCGGGCGCCGTCTCTTTCAGCACGAAGGGCGAGTACGGCGTCCGGCTGATGGTCCAGCTCGGGCGCCGCTTCGGGACCGGGCCCGCCAGCCTGGCCGACGTCGCGGCCGACGAGGATCTGCCGCGGGCCTACCTCGAGCAGCTCGTGACGAGCCTGCGCGACGCCGGCCTCGTCGCGAGCACCCGCGGCGCCCACGGCGGCTACGAGCTCACCCGCCCGCCGGCCGACATCCGGATGAGCGAGGTCCTCCGCGCCCTCGAGGGCCCAATCGCGCCGATGATGTGCGCGACCGACGATCCCGAGCACGCCCTGACCTGCGACCGCAGCTCGCGCTGCACCGTCAACGTCCTGTGGGTCCGCGTCCGCGACGCGATCTCCGGGGCGCTCGACTCGATGACTCTGGCGGACCTGGTGCCCCAGCGCCTCGCCGCCGCCGACGACCTCCAAGGAGCCTTGACCGCATCGTGACCGACCAGATCGCGCCCATCGCCGCCCCACCGACCGCCGACGCGCCCGACCGCGCGCCCGCTACGGCCACCGCCGACCCCGACCGGCTCGTGATCCGCGGGCTCCGCGTCGCGCCCCTCGCCAAGCCCGACCACGAGATCCTCCAGGGGATCGACCTCGAGATCGGCAAGGGCGAGGTCCACGCGATCATGGGCCCGAACGGCTCGGGCAAGACGACCCTCGCCTACGCCCTGATGGGCCACCCGGCCTACCTCGTCAAGGGCGGCGAGATCCTCTGGAAGGGCCGCGACATCCTCAAGCTGTCGGCCGACAAGCGGGCCCGCCTCGGGATGTTCCTCGCCTTCCAGTACCCGACCGCGATCCCCGGGCTGAGCGTCGCGTCGTTCGTCCGGAGCGCGCTCAACGCCAAGCTCCAGGGAATCGACAAGACCGGCGATGTCGACCCGACCGACCCGATGAAGGGCGGCATCAACATGCGCGACTTCCGCAACAAGATGCGCGAGAAGATGGCGCTCCTCCGGATGGACGAGAGCTTCGCGTCGCGCTACGTCAACGAGGGCTTCAGCGGCGGCGAGAAGAAGCGCCTGGAGATGCTCCAGATGGCCGTCATCGAGCCCCAGATCGCGATCCTCGACGAGACCGATTCCGGGCTCGACATCGACGCTCTGCGGATCGTCGCCGAAGGCGTCAACGCGATGCTCAACCCCGAGCTCGGCGTCCTCCTGATTACCCACTACCAGCGCCTGCTCAACTACATCACCCCGGACGTCGTCCACGTCCTGGCCCAGGGCCGGATCGTCAAGAGCGGCGGCAAGGATCTCGCGCTGCGGCTCGAGGACGAGGGCTACGGACCGGTCCTGCGCGAGGCCGGGCTCGAGGTCAACCTTCCCGACGAGGCGCTCCTCGTCCCCCAGGCGCCGGCGGGCGCCGATGCGGAGCCGGACCACGAGCCGGCGGGGGCCGCCCGCTAGCCGGGCGGATCACCACGATGGCGATCGAAACCGAGCCCAAGGCGGCCACGGGCGTGATCGGTGTCACCCCGACCTCCGGATTCGACCCGGCCGGCATCCGGCTCGACTTCCCGATCCTCCAGCAACAGATCAACGGCCACCCGCTGGTCTACCTCGACTCCGCGTCGACCTCGCAGAAGCCGCAGGTCGTCCTCGACGCGATCGACACCTACTACCGCGAGTACAACGCCAACGTCCACCGCGGGATCTACACGATCGGCGAGAAGGCGACCGCGGAGTACGAGAAGGCTCGCGCGAGGACGGCCCGGTTCATCAACGCCCCGGACGCCCACGAGATCGTGTTCACCCGCAATGCGACCGAGGCGATCAACCTCGTCGCGTACTCGTGGGGCCGAAAGAACATCAACCGCGGCGACGCGATCGTGCTGACCGAGATGGAGCACCACGCGAACCTCGTCCCGTGGCAGCTCCTCGTCCAGGAGCGCGACGGCGACCTCGAGTTCATTCCGATCACCGACGACGGAGTCCTCCGCCTCGAGGTCTTCGAGGTGCTCCTGAAGCTCCGCCCGAAGCTCGTCGCGTTCACCCACGTCTCGAACACCCTGGGGACGATCAACCCGGTCCGCGAGATGGTCGAGATGGCTCATGCCGTCGGCGCCCTCGTACTCGTCGACGGCGCCCAGGCGGTGCCCCACGTGCCGGTCGACGTCCAGGAGCTCGGGGCAGACTTCTACGCGTTCTCCGGCCACAAGATGTTGGCGCCGATGGGCTCGGGCGCGCTGTGGGCCCGACGCGAGCTGCTCGAGGCGATGCCGCCATTCCTGTCCGGTGGCGAGATGATCCGCGAGGTCCACCTCCGGCGGAGCGACTTCAACGACATCCCGTGGAAGTTCGAGGCGGGCACGCCGGCCGTCGGCGACGCGATCGGGATGGGCGTCGCGGCGGAGTATCTCGGCGCGATCGGGATGGCCAACGTCCGCGCCCACGAGCGCGACCTCGTTTCGTACGCGCTCGAGCAGCTCCCCACCCGCGTCCCCGGGATCGAGCTGTACGGGCCGATGGATCCGGACCTGCGCGGCGGCGTCGTCCCGTTCAACCTGCCCGGCATCCATCCGCATGACGTCGCCCAGGTCCTCGATCGGTTCGGGATCGCCGTCCGGGCCGGCCATCACTGCACCATGCCGCTCCACGAACGGCTCGATCTGGCGGCGACCGCCCGCGCCTCGTTCCAGGTCTATACGACCCGCGCCGACATCGACGCGCTCGCCGACGGCCTCGTGGAGGTCCAGCGGGTCTTCGGCGCCTGAGGGTCCGCGGCGGCTGACGGCCTCAGTTCGACGGCATCGAGTTTGCGTTCCGCGGCGCGGCGCCGATGCCGTCGAAGAGCGTCCGGTTGCCGAGCGGCTCGGGCAGCGTGATCGTCACCGGGAACGGCAGGTTTGCGATGCAGTCGCCCTCACCGGCGAGCCGGCGGATCGCGAACGTGATCGTGACGGCGGTGTCTTCCACGTCGATCAGCGGCGGCTCGACGCGACCCTTCGGCGACTTCCCACCGACGCAGGCGTGTTCGAGAACGAGGGCATGGATCGTCGTCGAGGTCGCGCTCGGTGCGGCCGTGGCCGGATCGAGCCACCACGAGGCAGGCCCGACCCGCGCCTCGAGCTCGCCCGCCGGCGGCGTTGCCGTGGCAACCACGAGGTCGCCGTCGACTGCGGCGTAGCCACTCGCGAGGACGGTGCCTGGCCACCAGGCCGCCCACCAGCCTGCGCTGTTCGAGGCGACGACGGACGACCCGTCGGCCAGCCGGATGCGGGTGGTCGCCGAATCCGAACCGATCCGGCCGAATGCGACCGTCCGGCCGCCGCCCCCATCCGCCTCGTTGACGACGCTCGCGACCGTGATGGCGGAGCCGTCGACCGGCGCCACCGCCGTCATCGAGAGGCCGTCCACCGAATCGACGGTGGCGGTCGTTCCAACGCCGTCGAGATGGGCAAGGCACTCGATCGCGTTCAGGTCGTCGGCCATGATCACGGTGACGAAGCCCTCGCCGCGGGCGTCGACAATCGCCGTTGGCAGGTTCGCATCTGTCTCGCCGAGGTCCGCGCGGGCCTTCGCGGCACACGCGTCGGAGACGATCGCGACGCGGGCGTCATCGACGAGGATCGGTGACCAACGCCAGGGGCCGCCGATCGGATCGGCGGCGGCGGCGCTCTGATCCGGGGCGTTGGAGAGCTCAGGACGGCCAGTCGAATCGCTCCCGCGAGCACCACTCGGACTCGGGCCGGGCCCCGAACCGCAGCCAGCGACGATGAGGACGACGAGCGCGCCGACGACGACCGATCGGGCGAACAGCATTCCCGAACGATATCGATGGCCGCGTCAAGACGCTCCGACCGGCCGCAGCCCTTCGAAATCGCGAATCCGACTCGCCGTCCGTCGACCTGGGTCAGGGCGAATTGCTCCCCGCTCGCCGATCGTGGTCCTCCGCGTACGAATGACGGGGTGGTCGAATGCCTCCGCCGAAGGTAATCTGGACCCTCAAGCACCGATCCAGTCCAACCCACGCGGGCTCTGGACGCCCTGAGGGAGGGTGGAATGCGGAGAGCGAGGAGCCTGCGCGCGGTCGTCGTCGCGATGACGACGCTGCTCGCCCTCGCCCAGGCCGCCGGCGTCAACGCCGCCACGCCCGAGTCCGCCACTTCACTTGCGGCCGCCTCGACGCCCGGCTACGACATCTCCTGGCCTCAGTGCAACGGACCCTATCCGGTCAGCCCGGCGTTCGGAATCGTCGGCGTGAACAAGGGGATCGTGTTCAGTCCGAACCCCTGCCTGGCGAGCGAGGTGACGTGGGCGGGAGGGACGAGCGCCGCGCTCTATGCCAATACGGGCAACCCCGGGCCAGCCCTGTCGACCCACTGGCCGACGGGCCAGACGAGCCCCGCCGTCTGCTCGGCCACGGCCACCGATAGCGCCGCGTGCGCCTACGACTACGGGTACAACGCCGCGACGGACTCGTACGCCGACGCCGCCTCCGCATTCGCGGCGCTCGGCCTGGCCGGCACTCCGGCGGGCAGCGCGTGGTGGCTCGACGTAGAGACGTCGAACAGCTGGCGGTCCGACGTCACCTTGAATATCGCCGCGCTGTCTGGTGCCGCGGACTATCTCGGCAACGTTGCCCATGTCGCGTCGCTCGGCTTCTACTCGACGAGCTACCAGTGGGGCGTGATCACGGGCGGCACGACGATCTTCAGCGCCCACCCGAGCTGGGTCGCAGGGGCGGCGGACGCGGCAGGCGCGGCAGCGATCTGCACCGATCCAGGGTTCACCGGAGGGAGTGTCGCGTTGGTCCAATACATCACTGGTGGGTTTGACGCGGACGTCCGCTGCTCGACGGCCAGTCCCGTCCTGACCCGTGTCACGGTCGCTCCGGCCAATGCCTGGGTGCAGGTCGGCGCTACCCAGCAGTTCAGTGCGACCGGCTACGACCAGAACAGTCAAGCGATGAACCCGCAGCCCACGTTCAGCTGGTCGGTCGACGGCGGTGGATCGATCACCGGCTCGGGCCTGTTCACGGCCGCCACGGTGAGCACGAACGACACGGTGACGGCGACGAGCGGCGGCGTCTCCGGCACCGCGACGGTGACCGTGACCGCGCCCGTCGTCGACTTCGCCATCTCCGCGTCGCCGTCTTCGCGGTCGGTCCGCCAGGGCAGCGCGGCGAGCTACGGCGTGACGATCACGCCGATCGGCACCTTCAACGGATCAGTGGTGCTTTCGGTCAGCGGCCTGCCCACGGGAGCGACGGCGACATTCACTCCGAACCCCACGACGGCCACGTCGACGCTGAAGGTGCAGACGGCGACCGGCGTACGTGGCAGCTTCACGCTGACGATCTCAGGTGCTAGCGGGACAGTCCAGCGCTCGGTCAAGGTGACCCTGACCGTGACGAAGCACTGAGCGCTTTGGTCAGTTGACCCGTCGGCCGCACGATTGACGACGGCCCCGAGCGGTCATAGCATCAATTCCGATGAAATGCCTCGGGATTGGCCCGGGACGGCAGCTGAACCGGAACCGATGGACGATCTCTACCGCGACTACATCCTCGAGCACTACCGACGACCCCACAAC
>JANMCU010000052.1:0-7594 GCA_031361415.1 Chloroflexota bacterium
GCGCGGCGGGAATCGTGGAAAACGCCTCCGGGCTCGCGGCGCAAGTCCCGGAGGCGTCCTCGTCGTGCGAGCCGGTCGACCCGGCTCCACGGGTCAGCGTGTGGCCGGGCTCCACGAGAAATCGGTGTAGAACGCGGGCGACCGGGTGACCTGGAAGATCGGATCGCCGTTGACGGGCACGATGACGAGGTCGCTCTGGTCGTCCCCGCCCGCTGTTCCGGCGACCAGGAGCGCTGACGAATCGGGCGCCCAGCGGCCGCAGCAGACGCCCGGATTGAACCGGGCGGTGAGGTTGGTCGAGCTCGAGCCGTCGGGGTGGATGACGTACTCGTCATGCGTTCCGGCGCCGCCCGTCGGCAGGTCGAACGCGATCCAGGTGCCGTCGGGCGACCAGCGCGCAAACGTGATGAAGGCGGCCGGTCCGGCGATCGCCTTCGGCGTGCCTCCCGACGCGTCGACCACGTAGACGGTCATGGCGTTCGCCGAGCCCGTGGCATCGGTGGCCGCATAAGCGATCCGCATGCCGTCCGGTGACCAGCTCGCGGCCGGACCGAAGTAACCGTCCACGTAGACCCCTTCGCCGGCGGCGCTGATTGCCCGCGGCTGACCAGCCGTGATCACGCCCTTGGTGGTCTTGATCGAAGCCACCATGAGGGTCCCAGTCGACCCGCTGCTCGATCGGCGGACGAAGAGCAGCCTGGAGCCGTCCGGCGAGAACGCGACCGGGACATCCGGGTGCGCGCCCGTGACCTGCATCGCCCAATCATGGCCGTGAATGGGTGCGAGGTTGATTCCGTCGCGCGTCGGGTCCGTGTCATTCCAGACCTCGGCCGCGATCAGCGAAGCGTCGGCGGACCAGGCGCTCGGGACGTAATTGATGTTGTTGATCGAGCCGCAGCCGCCGCACTCGGTGGGGATGGTCCGCAGCGGACTGCCGGGGCTGGAGCCTCCGATGTCCAGGATCTGGCCGGCGGCCAGGGCGCCGGCACCCCGGCCAGGATTGATCTCGTCGTAGCCGACGGCCACCTGCCGTCCGTCGGGGGAGAGGACGGCGCAGCAGCCCGTACCCGGCAGGCTCGTCGCACCACCCCAGCCCACCGAGACGCGGAGCGATGCCTCGCGACTGCCGCCAACGTCGATCATGAACGTCGCCTGGTCGTCCCGGCCTGTGTGGAGCCGGGCGAACACGATCGTGCCGGTCCCGGGGTACCCGAGCGGAGCAAGGAGGGTGGGTCCGGTCGACGCCGTCGGGCTGCTGGCGATCGACGGGATCGCGCTCGGCGGGAGATTCGACGGCGGAATGGCTGCGCCGAGCGTCGCGGACGGCGATCGGCCCGCCGTGCCCTGGACGGCCGGCAGGACGACTGTTCCGAGAAGGGCGACGGCCAGCACGGCCGCCGCGGCCAGCCCGAACCGGGCAGGGTTGGTCATGGCGAGGGTCCTCCGCGGGTCGAAGCCGGCCCGCCGTTGAGCGGTGGTGTCGATCGTCAGGAGGCTCGCCTCGATCACGTCGTCCGCGATCTCGAGCGGACCCTCCGCAAAGAAGCGGTCGAGCAGCCCGTCGAGGTCGTCGCGTTCGATCATCGATGCAAGCCTCCGCTCGCCCTGGCCTGGCGTTCGTCGGCCTCGAGGGCCGCCCGCATCGCCCGGTGGGCGTAATGAAGTCGTGATCGGGCGGTCCCGACCGGGATCTCGAGGAGCTCGGCGATCTCGATCGGTTCCAGCCCGAGGTAGTGGCGCAGGACGAGGATCGCTCGCTGGTCCGGCGGGAGACGGCGGAAGCCGCGCTCCAGCTCGTCTCGATCGGCAAGCGACATCGAGGGGTCCGGATCCGCGGGCTCGACGTCGATGACGCGGATGGACCGGTTCCAGGACCGTGCCGCTCGCAGCTCCGCGTAGCAGGCCCGGACGACGAGACGGTGGATCCAGGCGTCGAACCGATCCGGATCGCGGAGCCGCGGCAGCTCACGCCAGGCGATCACCAGCGTCTGCTGAACGGCGTCCTCGGCTCGGTGGACGTCCCGAAGGATGCGCTGGGCGATCGCGTAGAGTCGGTCGCCGCGCGTCCGGGCCAGGATGGCGAACGCCGCCCGGTCCCCGCGCTGCGCCTGTTCGACGAGGTCGCGATCCATCTCCACCCTGGGCGTTCGCGACGCCCGGTCGGGCGCCGTCATCTCCACTGAGCGGACGGCGCGGCCGAGCGTTCAAAACGGGGCGCGCCGGAAGCCGTGAGGGCGGGCATCATAGGCCGATGAACGACCCCTTCGACCGCACCTTCCGCGACCGGGCGCTGGCCGGCGAGACGCTCCTCGGCCTGTTCCTCGACCTCGGCTCGCCGGGCGCGGCGGAGCTGTGCGCGGCCGCCGGCTACGACTGGCTCCTGGTCGACCTCGAGCATGGCGCGGCGACCGAGGTCGACCTGCCCGGTCTCCTACGCGCCGTCGAGCTCGGCGGTCCGACGGCGCTCGTCCGGCCGCAGTCCGGCGAGCGGATCCGGATCGGTCGGGCGCTCGACATGGGCGCCCGCGGGATCATGGTCCCGCGCCTCGAATCCGCCGATCAGGCACGCGAGGCTGTGACGTTCCTGCGCTACCCACCCGACGGGATCCGGGGCGTGGCCACCCGCGTCCGCGGCGCCGGTCTCGGCGTCGTCGGACATGCCGACGTCAAGCGGCTGAACGAGCGCGTCGTCGGGATCATCCAGATCGAATCGGTCGGCGGCCTGCGCGACGCAAACGCGATCGCCGCGATCGACGGCGTCGACGTCCTGTTCGTCGGCCCGGCTGACCTGACGCACTCGCTGGGGATCCCCGGTCAGTTCGGGCACGAGGACTACCTCGCCGCCCTGGACCAGGTCGTCGCGGCCTGCCGGGCGCACGGCAAGGCCGCCGGGATCCTGGTCTACGACACGGCCGTCGTGGCGCGCCTTCTCGAGATCGGGTTCTCGTTTGTCGGGATCGGCTCGGATGCGGCCTTCGTGGCAAGCGAGGCGAAACGGTTCCTCGCGGCCGTCCGCGCCTGACGCGATGTCAGCCCTCGGCGCGGACCTCGGCGTCGAGCGGTGACGCAGGCTCCGGCGCCCCGGGCGGCCGGGGCGCCGTCTGGGCGATGAGGACACCGATGATGATCAGCGCCGCGCCGGCCAGCTGGATCGGAGCAAGCGTCTCGTGGAGAAAGAACCACGCCAGGGTGACGATGATCAGCGGTTCGACCGTGCTGACGAGAGCCGCCTGGGCCGCCCCGATCCGGCGCGCGCCAGCGTAGAACGTCTGGATGGCGAGGAACGTTCCGGCAAACCCGATCGCGGCAAGGTATTGCCAGGCGCCGCCGGGGATCTCGCCCGGCAGGTACGGCCGGCCCGTCACGAGTGCCGCCCCGACGAACACGATCGCGGTCGCCGAGATCATCAGGGCGCTCGCCGCCGCTGCATCGTCGACCCCGGCGCCGCCTGCCTCGTTGGGCGCGAGGTGCTCCGAGCGCTCGCCGGCGAGGCGCGCCGACAGGACGATCCAGCCGGCATAGATCAGCGGTGAGGCGAGGATCAGCGCGATCCCGCCGACCGGCGGAGGCGTGCTCAGGTCGATCCCGCCGAGAGCCAGCACGACGCCGATCAGGGCGATCCCGAGAGCGACCCACGGCCGCCTGCCGGTCAGCCGCGTGGCGTAGCGGATCGAGATGACGGCGACGATCGCCGGATACAGGTAGACCAGCACGCCGGCCAGCGATGCCGGCACGGTCTCGAGACCCGCGTAGTAGGTCCCGGCGTTGCCGGTGTACCAGACGCCCAGCCCGACCGCCACGAGCGCCGGCCGCCGACCGAGCCGGCGGACCGCCAGGCGCCGCTCCGGCGAGACCAGGATCCAGCTCCAGGCGAGGGCCGCTCCGATCGTGAACCGCCAGGCAAGAAGCTGGAGCCAGTCCAGGCCCGCCGCGTAGATCGGCTTGGACAGGACGGTGCCCGAGCCGAAGCCCGCGGCGGACACGACGATGAGGACGAGGCCCACGGCCCGGCGGCGATCCATCGCCCGAGGCTATCAGCAGGCGGTCGGCGAGCGGCCGACGTTGCGGCCGGCGCGCAGCGTCGGGACCGCCTCGATCGGGCGCCGGGTCGCCGATCGGCGAGCGGCTACACTTGGCCGCGTGACTGAGTTGACCGAAGGCGCCGTTGTCGCGCGTGTCCCGTCCCTCGTCGACGAGCGTCTCCAGGTCCTCGCTCGGCGCGAGCCGGTGACGGTCGCGCCGCACACCAGCCTGGCCGATTGCCTCGCGGCAATCCGCCAGACCGGAACCGGCGATTCGGTCTTCGTCGTCAACGCTGACGGCCGGCTCGAGGGGGTTCTGACGGAGCGCGACATCTTCGGCCGCCTCGTCGGTGGTGACGTCGCCCCGATCGACCTGGATCAGCCGGTCGAGACGCTGATGACGACGAAGCCGCACCACCTCCATCTCGACGAGACCGTTCGCGCGGCCATCGAGCTCATGCAGACCGGGCGCTACCGGAACGTGCCACTGCTCGACGACGACGACATCCTCCAGGGCGTGATCCGGCCGCAGGACATCCTCAAATACCTCGCCGAGGCATTCCCCGAGGAGCTCCTCAACCTGCCGCCGCGCCCGCACCAGACGATGAAACGAGCCGAAGGGGGCTGACGACCAGGTGACCACCACCCGCGAGACCGAGCCGCAGACGCAGGAGCTCGATCGCGTCACGATCCGCTTCGCCGGCGACTCCGGCGATGGGATGCAGCTGACCGGCACCCAGTTCACCCGGACCGCCGCCGTCTACGGCAACGACATCAGCACCCTGCCCGATTACCCGGCCGAGATCCGGGCGCCGGCCGGCTCGCTGCCCGGCGTGTCGGGCTTCCAGATCAGCTTCAGCTCGAGCGAGATCCACACCCCGGGCGACCAGCCCGACGTTCTCGTCGCGATGAACCCGGCAGCGCTCAAGACGAACGTTGGCGATCTGCCGGCGGGCGGCGCCCTGATCGTCAACAGCGACGCGTTCACGGCGGCCAATCTGACCAAGGCCGGCTATGCGGCGAACCCGCTCCAGGACGGTTCGCTCAAGCAGTACGCCCTGTTCGAGATCCCGATCTCGACCCTCAACGAACGCTCCCTCGACGGGCTCGACATGACGTCGAAGCAGAAGGACCTGACGAAGAACTTCTTCGCCCTCGGGATCATGTTCTGGCTCTACGGCCGGGACTACGAGGGAACGGTCCGCTGGATCGACGAGAAGTTCGGCAAGCGGCCGGTCGTCGCCGAGGCGAACACCCGCGCGC
Organism: Chloroflexota bacterium; assembly: GCA_031361415.1. GTDB lineage: Bacteria > Chloroflexota > Limnocylindria > Limnocylindrales > CSP1-4 > CF-46. The sequence goes on from JANMCU010000052.1 coordinate 5,286, forward strand.
TCAAGGCCGGCTACGCGTTCGGCGAAACGACCGAGATCTTCCACACCCACTATCGGGTCGCCCCGGCTCACCTCGCCCCGGGCACGTACCGGAACATCACCGGCAACGAGGCGACCGCGCTCGGCATGCTGGCCGCCTCGAAGCTGGCCAGGCGGCCGCTGTTCTACGGCTCGTATCCGATCACGCCGGCCTCGGACATCCTCCATCAGCTTTCGGGCTACAAGAACTTCGGGGTCAAGACGTTCCAGGCCGAGGACGAGATCGCCGCCATCGGCGCCTCGATCGGTGCGGCGTACGGCGGCGCGATGGGCTTGACGGCGTCGTCCGGGCCGGGCATTGCGCTCAAGTCCGAGGCGCTCGGGCTGGCGGTGATGGTCGAGCTGCCGCTTGTCGTCATCGATGTCCAGCGGGCCGGTCCTTCGACGGGCATGCCGACCAAGACCGAGCAGGCCGATCTGCTCCAGGTGATGTTCGGCCGGAACAGCGACTCGCCGCTGCCGGTCGTCGCGCCCGCCACGCCCGGCGAATGCTTCGACCTCGCGATCGAAGCCTGGCGCCTCGCCCTGAAGTACGTCACGCCCGTCGTCTACCTCTCGGATGCGTTCCTCGCGACCGGCGCCGAGCCGTGGAAGATCCCGTCGGTCGAGGACCTGCCCGACATCTCCGTCGCGAACTGGACGGAGAAGGAAGGGTTCCACCCGTACGAGCGCGACCCGAACACGCTCGCCCGGCGCTGGGCGATCCCGGGCACGCCCGGGCTCGAGCACCGCGTCGGCGGCCTCGAGAAGGCCGACATCACCGGCAACGTCAGCTACGACCCGGACAACCACCACCGGATGCAGCTCCTGCGCCAGGCAAAGGTCGCCCGGATCGCCGACGACATCCCGCCGCTCGAGGTGTTCGGGCCGGACCGCGGCGATCTCCTGATCCTCGGCTGGGGCTCGACCTACGGCGCGATCCGGAGCGCGGTCGAGCGCCTCCATGGGCAGGGTCGGGCGACCGTCGCCCACGCCCATCTCCGTCACCTGAACCCCTTCCCGGCCAACACCGAGAAGGTTCTCCGGAGCTATCGCCGGGTCCTGATCCCGGAGGTCAACCTCGGCCAGCTCCTGATGCTGATCCGGGCCCAGTTCCTGATCGACGCCGAGGGCTACGACCGGGTCCGCGGCAAGCCGTTCACGATCGCCGAGATCGTGGCCCAGGCCGACCGATTGCTGAGCCTCGCGGACTAGGAAGAACGACCCGATGACCGATTTCCACGCCAACGCCGACGCCGCCGCCGACGGGGCCGCTGCCCAGCCCGCTCTCAGTCCCGAGAACGCGGCGATCATCCAGCTGACCCGGAAGGACTTCGTGTCCGACCAGGAGGTCCGCTGGTGCCCTGGCTGTGGCGACTACTCGATCCTCGCCCAGACCCAGAAGCAGATGCCCGACTTCGGCGTGCCCCGCGAGAACATCGTGTTCATCAGCGGGATCGGCTGCTCCGGACGCCTGCCGTACTACATGAACACGTACGGCTTCCACACGATCCATGGCCGCGCCCCGACCCTCGCGACCGGGCTCAAGGCGGCCCGTCCCGAGCTGATGGTCTGGGTGATCACCGGCGACGGGGACGCCCTCTCGATCGGCGGCAACCACATTCTCCATTCGATGCGGCGCAACGTGGACATCACCCTCGTGATGTTCAACAACCGGATCTACGGGCTGACGAAGGGCCAGGCGAGCCCGACGTCGGAGTTCGGGAAGAAGACGAAGTCGACTCCGGCGGGGACCGTCGATACCCCGATCCAGCCGCTGACCGTCGCCCTCGCGGCCGAGGCCTCGTTCGTGGCCCGGAGCGTCGACACCCACACCGAGCACCTCCAGCAGACCCTCCAGCGGGCGGGCCTGCACCACGGCTCGACGTTCGTCGAGGTCCTCCAGAACTGCAACATCTTCAACGACGGGGCGTGGCGCGACTTCACCGACCGCGAGGTCCGCGAGGACCGGATGCTTGTCCTCGAGCACGGCAAGCCGATGATCTTCGGCAAGGACCGCGACAAGGGGATCCGGCTGCGCGGCCTCCATCCCGAGGTCGTGACGATCGGCGAGAACGGCATCGCCGAGAGCGACCTCCTCGTCCACGACGAACAGGCCGACGAGCCGTACCTGGCGCTGATGCTGTCGCGCATGTTCTGGCCGGCGTTCCCGGTCCCGGTCGGTGTCCTGCGCGCGGTCGCCAGACCGACCCACGATCGCCTCATCGACGAGCAGATCGCAGCCGCGATCGCGAAGAGCGGGCGCGGCGACCTCGAGGGGATCCTCAAGGG
>JANMCU010000087.1:0-32022 GCA_031361415.1 Chloroflexota bacterium
CAGGTCGGGTTCGCCCGGGTCGTGACGGATCGGGCGACATTCGCCTGGGTCGGCGACGTGTTCGTCCTCGAGAGCCATCGGGGCCGCGGCCTCGGGCTGTGGCTGATGCGCTGCGTCCTCGCCCACCCCGATCTCCGGGAGCTGCGCCGCTGGATGCTCGCCTCGACCACCGCCCGCGGCCTCTACGCTCGGCTCGGGTTTGCGCCGCTCGGCGCCCCGGAGCGGTTCATGGAGATCGCCGACCCGGGCGTCCACCGCCGCCAGCGCGAGCGCGAGACCCGGCCCACCGACTGACGTCCCGACAGCCCCGTTCAGTGCTGGGCCTGCTCCGCGTTCGCCTCCCACAGAACGTGCTCGGGGGTCTCGAGCTGGAAGGTCGAGTGGTTGATGTCGAAGTCGGCCGAGAGACACGTCCCCAGGTGGTCGAGGATGTCGCCCGGCCGCGCGTCGGGGCCGAGGACGACGTGGGCGGACACGACGTTCATCCCGCTCGTGATCGTCCAGGCGTGGAGGTCGTGGACGTCGATCACCCCGGGTGCCTCGCGGACGTGGCGCTCGACGTCGGCGAGATCGACTCCCTTCGGTGTCGCCTCGAGCAGGACGTCGACGCTGTCCTTGAGCAGTCGCACGGTCCGCGGCACGATCAGGATCGCGACGACCAGCGACGCGACCGCGTCGGCCGGCCGCCAACCGATCGTCAGGATCGCGAGCCCGGCGACCAGCACGGCGATCGCGCCCATGAGGTCGCCCGCAATCTCGAGATAGGCGCCGCGCAGCGTCAGGCTCTCACGCTGACCGGGTGCGAGCAGGCGGAGCGAAACGAGGTTCGCCCCGAGCGCCAGCACGGCCACGATGATGACGAGCGACGGTTGGACATCCGGCGGCGCCGCGAACCGGCGGATGGCCTCGATCGCAACGAGGATCGCGATGCCGAGGAGAACGACCGCGTTGATCGCGGCTGCCAGCATCTCGAGCCGGTAGAGGCCGAAGGATCGACCGCCCGTCGGCGGCCGCGCGGCGAGACGGATCGCCACGAGCGACAGGCCCATGCCCGAAACGTCGGCGAAGACGTGGCCGGCGTCGGCGAGGAGCGCGAGCGAGTTGGCGGCGATCCCGGCGATCAGCTCGACCACGAGGATCGCGACGCCGATTCCGATCGCCGCGGCAAGGGGGGCCGCGTGACGACCGGCGGCGGAATGCGAGTGGGCCACGGATCGAGCGTAGCGCGTTCCCGGCCGGAAGGCCGGGGTCGGCCGACTCACGTGCCCGGCGGCACCTCGAGCCAGCCTTCGCGCAGGGCGCGGGTCGCGAGCTCCGTCCGGGACGCGAGATCGAACCGCTCGAACAGGCGGCGGAGGTGCGACTCGACGGTCTTCGGCCCGATCCCCAGGCGCGCCCCGATCTCGTCATTCGAGAGACCGTCGACGACGAGCCGGACGACATCGAGCTCGCGCTCGCTCAGGCGGGCAAGGCCGGAACCTGTCCTCGGCCGGATCGAGAATGCCATCCCGCCGGCTGCCACCCGCCGGATCGCGTCGAGCAGCTCGGCCAGCGGCGCAGTCTTGAGCACGAACCCGGATGCGCCAAGGCGCAGAGCCGCCTCGGCGTACTGCGGGTAGTCGTACGCGGTCAGGACGATGATCGCGGGCGTTTCGCCGGTCGTCGTGTCCGTCAGGAGACGCAGACCGGAGTCGGTCCCGAGGCGGATGTCGAGCAGCACGACGTCGGCCGGTACGGCGGCGATCATGGCGGTCGCCTCGTCGATCGAGCCGGCCGTCCCGACGACGTCGATCCCGGCCTGGGCCGCCAGGAGAACCGCGGTGCCGTCGCGGACGACCGGATGATCGTCGACGATGAGCAACCGGATCGAGCCGGCGGAAGCGTCCGTCAACGGGGCCGCCACTCGAGGGCCACGTGGGTCCCACCGGTCGGCCAGCGCTTCACGTCGAGGATCGCCCCGATCTGCTCTGCGCGCTGGGCCATGTTCAACAGCCCGAACCGGCCGGCCTTCTCCGCGTCGGCCGGCGCCTGGTCGGTGATCCCGGGTCCGGCGTCGTCGATCGCCAGCGAGATCCCGCCGGGCGTCGAGCGATAGCGGACGACGATCGGCGGCCTGCCGTGCTTGACCGCGTTCGCCAGCGCTTCCTGGGCGACCCGGAAGATCGCGAGCTCGACATCGGGCGAGTGACGGGCCTCGTCCGCACGCTCGAGGCGGACCTCGCCGCCGGCGAGGCGCTCGATCCGCAGGACCAGCCAGTCGAGGGCAGGCCCGACCCCGAGGTCGTCGAGGATGGGCAGGCGCAGGTCGCCGCAGATCGCGCGCAGCCGGTCCGCAACGGTCCGGCCGATCTCCGCGCCCTCGGTGTCGCCCGACGCCTCGAGCCGGCGGACGAGGAGGGTCAACTCCTGCAGGGCGTCGTCGTGAATGTCGGCTGCGAGCCGGGCCCGCTCGGCCTCGGTCGCGGCAACAACGAGGTCCCGCTGGAGGGTCGCCCGCGTGGCGAGGCGGGCCAACGGCCGAACGGTGAACCGGCCGGCGACGACGATGGCGCCGAGCCACAGGGCAAGCGGCCAGATGAACGGCGACTGGTCGGTGCCGACCGCGAACAGCGGGGTTGCACCGGCAAGGGCAAGCTCGGTTGATTGGAGAAGCCCGCCGGCCCCGCGCCCGACGCCCGTCCTGAGCGAGTCGAAGTTGACCGGCCCGGCGGCGATCAGCCCCGGCAGCAGCGGGATGGCTCCGATCAGGACCCAACGTAGCGTCGCGCCGGCCCGGACCGAGACGCCCGTCGCCTCGCCGACGATGAGAACGATGGCGGCCAGAGCGAGCGCACCGATGACGATCAGGACGATCCGTCGCTCGTCGGGTGACTCGATCGGATCGGCGAGGGCGAGGGCGAGTGGGAGCATCGCGGCCAGGGTCAGTAATCCGGCGCCGATGGTCGCCCAGGCAGCGCCAGTCGAGGCCAGAGGCAGGACGAGGAGCGGCACCGACGCGGCGACCGCGAGGGACAATCCGATCGGCCGAAGCGAGGCGCCGGCGCGGCCCGTCTGGAGCCACCACACCCCGCCGAGGAGGACGGCGATGCCCGGTAGCAGCGCGTAGCCGGATTCCTGGTAGTCGAAGAGCCCGGGGTAGGTGTAACCCGAGACGGCCCAGTTGTCCGCCTGACCCGTCTGCAGGTCGGCGGGCCGGATCAGGTCGACCTCCTGGACGGGCTCGGCGGCGAGGCCGAGGAGCGCGTCCGTGGAGAGCGCGATCGTCGTCGGGACTGCGGGTTCGACGCCCTTGACCGGCGGGGGGCCGTCCGGTGGGTCCGAGGGACCGGGCTCGCCGAACTGGGTGGCCGGAAGACGGATCAATTGCTGGCCGTTGAACGTGACGGCGATCATCCCGGCCTCGACCCCGTCGCGCGCCGCCTGGCTGGAACGCTCGACCGAGCCGACCACGAGGCGGCCGTTGTCGAGCGCCCATCGGATCCCGCTGTCGTACGTCCCGAAGGCCGTGGCGGCCAACCCGGCGATGAGGGCGATGGCCGCGATGACGATCGCGATTCGGTCGCGTAGCTGGGTCGTCAACACGGCCCGACGGTATCAGACGGCCCGGCTCGGGCCGTACCGGGATGTCCCGCAACGGCTCGCCGGGGAGTGACGGCTGGAGTCGGCGCCGGCGGCGCTGGACGATGACGGCCGCACGACCCGTGCGGCCGGCGCTCGCTCTGGGGGGCGGGCGCCGGCACGCTGGCCTGACGGCGCGCGGATACAGTGCAAGTCACCCGCCGGTCCGAGGCCGGCACTACCGAGGAGGGACGGATGACGGCGGTCCTCGAGGCCCATGGCTTCGGCAAGCGCTATCGACGGCGGAACTGGGCGCTGCGCGGTGTCGACCTGACGGTTCCGGAGGGGACGATCACGGCGCTCGTCGGACCGAACGGGTCCGGCAAGTCGACCCTGATCCGGGCCTGGATCGGGTTCGAGCGCGCGACCGAGGGTCGCCTGTCAACGGGCGGCGTCGATCCGCGTGTCGACCGCGCGGCAGCGGTCGCCCGGGTCGGCTACGTGCCCCAGTCGCCGTCGCTGTACGGCAACCTGACGATTGCCGAGCACATCACCCTCGCGACGACGCTCCGCGAGGGGTTCGACGCGACGCTCGCCGCCCACTACATCGAGCGCCTGTCGATTCCACTGTCAGCGTCGGCGTCGGAGCTGTCCGGGGGCGAGCAGGCACAGGTCGGCCTCGCCCTCGCGCTGGGCACGCGAGCGCGGATCCTGCTCCTCGACGAACCGCTTGCCAGCCTCGACCCGCTGGCTCGCCGGGAGTTCCTCCACGTCCTGGTCGAAGCCGTCCGGTCCGAGGGCCACACGGCACTCCTGTCATCACACGTCATCACCGACATCGAACAGGCCTGCGACCGCCTGATCGTCCTGGGCAAGGGCCACACCCTGCTCGACCTGTCGATTTCGGAGGCCCTCGCCCACCACCGGGTCATCGAGGGGTCACCGATCGCCCCGATCGCCCCCGACCGCCTCGTCGGATCGTTCCCGTCGGCATCCGGCGAAGGGCTCACCCTCGTCCGGGTCCCGGCCGCTCAGGCGCTGACCGCGGAGGTCGTGGAGGAAGGTCGGCCAGCAACGCTCGAAGAGGTCGTGATCGGCCACATGGCCGCCGGTCGGGTCCGGCGGGTCGCCGCCGCAGTCGAGGCGGCCGCGTAATGCTGACCGCGACCCGCCTGACCTATCGAATCAACCGGTTCGAGATCCGCTCGATCCTGGTCGTGACCGGCCTGTCGGTCGCGGTCTCGGCGGCGGTCCTCGCCTGGATCGCCTCGAGCGGCTACGCCGCGTGCATCGTGGTCTACGACACGCCGACGGTCGCCTGCCTGAACCTGATGGACCTCGGCCGAATTGCGACGCGGATCGCCTCGACCTCCATGAACCTCGTGCCGATCTTCCCGTTCCTGGCCGGTCTGCTCCTCGGGGCGCCGGTCATTGCCCGCGAGCTCGACCGCGGGACGGCCCGCCTGGCCTGGTCGCTCGGCCCGTCGCGAACACGCTGGTTCTCGCAGCGCGTCGCCCTGATCGTCGTCGTGACCGTCGTCGCGTGCTTCGCGATCGGGTTGATCGCCGATCGGCTCGTCGCACTCTTCGCGCCGAACGTCGATCTTGCGAACTCATTCACGGGCTTCCACCAGCGCGGCGTGCTGATCGCGACGACCGGCTTCCTCGTCGTGGCCATCGCGATCGGGGTCGGCGCCATCGTCGGACGAACGGTGCCCACCCTGATCCTCGCCCTCCTGCTCAGCGGCGCCAGCTTCGCGGCGATCCTCGAAGTCGACAACAAGCTGCTGATCAATGAGGCGGTCCCGCTTCAGGACAACTCGGGCCAGGACAACTCGCGAAACGACCTCCAGCTCGATTCGCGCTTCCAGCTGCCCGATGGTCGGCTCGTGACCTGGGACGAGCTGACGGTGATCGACCCGGGTGCGATGGAGTCGCCGGACGGCATCCAGTACCCGTACGTCCCACTCGGCATCCCCGGCACGCGCTATGGCGAGATCGTGACCCGCGAAGGCCTCGTCGAGATCGCGGTCGGCCTTGCGTTCCTTGGCCTCGGGGCGTTCGTCGTGTCGCGCCGGCGGCCGGGCTGACGGTCTCGGTCGACCCGACGCGGAAACCGTCCAGCAGGCCGGATAATTCGGGGGTGAGCCAAGCCCTTGTTGCCTTCGACGACGCCGCCGAGCGGCTGTTCGGCGGCCTGCGCCGGGTCGTCGGCCGACGGCTGCCTGTTCTCGCCCGGCTCGAGACGCCGACGTGGGTCGGGCTCGTCGTCGCCGTCGGGCTGTGGGGTCTGATCGTCGGGTTCAGCGCACCATGGGGGCGGCTGTGGGGAACGGGCCAGGATGCCTACTGCTACTGGCAGGCGGCGCAGGACCTCTCCCACCCCTACATCCACAGCGACTGGAACGACCCGATCGCATACGTGTACTCACCGGCGTTCCTCCAGCTGGTCTCGCCGCTGACCGCGCTGCCGTGGCAGGCGTTCATGGCGGCCTGGACCGCGATCCTCGTCCTGGCCGTCCGATTCCTGACCGGGCCGCGCCTGCTCGCTGCCGGTCTCGTCTTCCCGTTCGCGGCGATGGAGGTCGCCGGCGGCAACGTGTCGCTGCTCCTGGCGGTCGCGATCGTGATCGGGTTCCGCTGGCCGGCCGCCTGGTCGATCGTATTGCTGACGAAGATCACGCCCGGGATCGGCCTGCTGTGGTTCGCGGTCCGACGCGAGTGGCGTCCGCTGGCCATCGCCCTTGGCGCGACGGCCGGGATCGCACTTGTGTCGTTCGCGATCCTGCCCGACCAGTGGCGGACATGGATCGACGTCGTCATCCGGAACGCAGCGGCGGGCAAGGGCGGAACGTGGGCGTCGGTCCCGATCCCGTTGTGGATCCGGCTGCCGGCCGCCGTCGTCATCGTGGTCTGGGGCGCCCGGACGGATCGGCGCTGGACGGTCCCGGTCGCATCGATGCTGGCGTTGCCGGCGCTGTGGTACGGAGGGCTCTCGATGCTCCTCGCGGTCATCCCGTTGCTGCCCGACCGGAATGCGGCTCGATCGAGTGCTCGCGCTGGCGCTGCGCCGCGATGAAGGCGATGCTCGCGCTGATCCTGGCGGTACTGGTTGGCGGATGCTCTCTATTGCCCGGCCCAGCCTGGGGCGATCGCGTTGCGACGACCGCGCGGGCCGCCGTTGCGAACCAGCCGGTCGTCGGCCGCGGGCCCAGTTCCATCACGCTCATGCCGATCTCGCCAAGAGGTGCCGTGATCGGCGTCGAGTACGGCTACGACATGCCGCATTGCGGGATCCTCAGTCCGATCGACGTCGACGGAAGCTTCTGGGACGCAGTCGGCGAGCCGGCCGACCCGGTCGCGTTCGATGGCCAGCAGGGAGCCTTTCGGCTGTCCACCACGGACACCGCCGTCTTCACACGAGCGGATGGCCTGGCGCTCGACCTCACGCGCCACTCCGGCCCCAAGGAATTCCAGCTCTGTTCGTGACGCCGGGCCCGTTCGGGCTCAGGCGGCCCGGACCGGAACCGTGAGCGCGACCGTCATGCCGCTCGTGACGTCGCCAGTGACCGTGCCCAGCTCGTGGATCGCGCCGTCGTCGCCGAAGACCATGTCGGACTGGAGCGAGACCTGGCCAAGGTTCGCGACGCTCTGGCTGTAGCCGTCGGTGGCGTACACAAGCGCGCAGGCGTCCCTGGGCAGCGCGATCTGCGAGGTCGCGATCTTGTTCGCCTCGTTGGTCGCCGCCTCGAGGTCGGTGTAGACCTCGAAGTGGATGTGCGGCCAGCGACCCGAGTAGCAGGCCGGGAAGATGCTCTGGAAGGTCGCGACACCCGACCCGTCGGTCGCCTGGACGCCGCGCAGGTAGTTCTCGCTCGCGGCCGCCTGCGAGTAGAGCGAGTAGTTGCCGGCCTGGTCGCAATGCCAGAGGTAGACCGCGGCCCCGTCATCGGCGCGCAGCGGTTGGCGGCGTCCTGGATCGCGAGCTTGATCGTGAGCGGCACGCCTGTCACGGTGGTCTTGGACGTGCCGAAGCTCGAGCGGATGTCGGCGCGAACGATGCCGCTCTGGGCCAGAACGTTCGGGCCGTTCGAACCGTCACCGGGAAATGGTCCCGCGGTCTCCTCGGGGATGACGGCGCAGTCTGCGGCGACGGCTGAGCCGGTCGCGGCGGCAACGGCTGAGCCGGTCGCGGCGGCGCTCCCGGTCGCGCTCGATGTCGCGGAAGCCGAGGACAACGGCGTGCCGGAGGCGCCCGGCGCGCACGCCACGATCGACATCAGGCCGGCGCTGATCGTGGTCAGCCCGGCCAGCTTGAGGACCTGGCGGCGGTCGATCAGGGTCGAGAGGTCGTAGACGAGGCCACGATCGGTCTCTTCGAGCTGCTCGTGGAGCGCGACCGCGCGATCGGGCGGAAGGTTCAGGGCCACGGGCGGGCTCCTCGGCTGATGGCGTCCCTCCGCACATTGTCGGTGGCGACGGGCACACTGTCGTTTTCTCGACCTTGCGGAACCGTGACACGAGGTGAAGCCGGGTTCGTTGCCGGCGCATCGTGATTCCCGCGGGCGACGCGTCAGACCCTCCCGGACAGTCGCAACGTCGACCGTGTCGAACCGTGCCGGCGGCAGATCGTTCAGCGCCGGTCCTCGAGCTCCTCCGACGTTGAGTCAGCAAGCGACTCAATTTGACCGGCAGTGAGCGTGCCGCTGCCGGAATTGCGACCGATCGCCTCGTGGTGTTGGCGATTCTGAGTCGCCAAACGACTCACGGCGCCTTCCTCCCCTTCGTCCCGGCCGGGTGCCTCAGGCGCGACCGGCCGGAGCCGTGAGCTCGGGCGATGGATCCGGCGGGGTCGCGCGCGTCCGGACCCGGAGGGCCACCACGATCGCGCCGACGAGGAATACCGCGGCACCCGCCCAGAACGGGCCGGTCGGGCCCGCAACGGCCGACACCGCGCCGCCGACGAGCGGCCCGATGATCCCGGCCGCGTACAGGGGCAGGTAGACGAGGTTGAGCGTCTGGGAGCGTCGGTCGGCCGGAACCTCCGTGGCGAGCAGGCTGAAGACCATCGCACCGACGAGGCCGTTGGCCGCGGTGAAGACGAGGATCGAGGCCGCCAGCGGCGGGATCGCGTGGATCAGTGGAACGGCCAGCAGGGCGAAGCCGCCGACGAAGAGCGACACGATCAGGACCGGCCGGAACCCGATCCGGTCGCCGACGACCCCGCCGAGCGGCGCGATCAGCGCCCCGACGAATGCGGCCGTGCCCGCCACGAACCCGATCGACGAGGCGAGGCCGGGGCCCGTTCCGACGATCGACTCGACGATCAGTGCCTGGTACGGCCTACTCATCTGGTTGGCGACGAACGCCACGCCGTAGATCGCGAAGATCCGCCGGACCGTGGGGTCGCCGAGGACGCTGCGCAACGCCCCATAAGCCAGGGGGAGGATCCGACCCGCGGGGACGACGGGCGGCCGGACCTCCGTCGATCCGAACCAGATCACGGCCGCGGTCGCGATCGACAACGCGGCCGACACCCAGAAGATCGACGGGAGCGGCCAGTGCAGCCCATCGACGAGGAATCCGCCGAGCGTCGGCCCGATCGTGAACCCGATCGGGCCGGACGCACCGAACAGCGCGCTCACCGTGCCGATCCGGTGGCGTGGCACGACGTCCCGGATCGCGCCGAGCATGATTCCGGTGTTCCCGAGCTGGAAGCCGATCAGGAGCAGGCTCACCGCCAGCTGCCACGGCTCGCGCGAGAGCGCGACGCATGCGAACACGACCGCCTCGACGAGGCAGCTCCGGACGACGACGGCCTTGCGGCTGTACTTGTCGGCCCACACGCCCCACAGCGGAACGAGCGGCATCCCGACGACGAAGATGAGCGCGGAGAACAGCCCGACGAACGGCGCTCGATCCGCATCCGGGACGCCCACGATCCGGAGGTATGGCGCCAGGAACGAGAACACCTGGCTGACGCCGATGCCTTCGACCATCGAGGTCAACCAGAAGACGACGACGATCCGCTTCCAGTCGGATCGGCCGTCGCGCTCTCGGTCGCGTGGTTCCGGGGCGGGCTCGGCTGACATGGCGACGAAGCCTACCGGGTCCGGGGAGGCCGATGTCCGCCGGATCCCCGGGGTCCACCCGAACCGACTGCGCCAACCGGACGTAGACTCGATCGAGGAAGGGAGGCGAGCATGCTCGGTCGCTACGTGACCCGCGCGGTCGATGCGCAGAACCGCTGGTCGAAGCCGCTCGGCGACTTCAATCACCGCTGGCTCGGCGCGCTGTTCCATTCGATCCGACCGGTCCAGAACTTCCTCAACGGCACGTGGCTCGGCCATCCGGTCCACGCCGTCGTCACCGACATTCCGATCGGCGCGCTGACGGTCTCGATCATCGCCGACGTCATCGGCCAGGCCCTCGTCGCGGACGTCTCCCTGCTGCTCGGCGTGCTCGGGATGGTCGCCGCGGCCGTGACCGGCGCGGCGGATTACGCCGAGGTCGACGGGACCGCTCGCAACCGGGCGACCGTCCACTCAGCGATCATGGTCGTCGCGCTCGTCCTGTACGCGATCTCGCTCGCGATCCGCAGCGGCAGCCCGTCGGACCGGCTCGCGCCGATCGCCATCGCGCTCGTCGCGTACGGCCTGTTGACCCTCGGGGCATCGATCGGCGGCGATCTCGTCTTCCTGGTCGGGACCCACGTCAACCGCCACGCCTGGCGCGGCGCCGGCGCGAAGTGGATCAAGCTCGATCTCGGCGGCCTCGACGACATCCCCGCCGGCGGCCCGACGAAGCTCAAGGCGGGGATCAATGAGCTCGCGATCGTCCGCGACGGGGATCGCATCCTCGCGGTCCACGCCCAGTGCGCCCACGCCGGGGGCCCACTGGCCGAGGGCACGCTCGTCGGCGATGCCATCCAGTGCCCGTGGCACGGCTCTCGCTTCCGATTGGCCGACGGCCACGTCGTGCGCGGACCGTCGATGTACGACCAACCGGCCTACGACGTGCGCCGCGTCGAGTCAGGTGGCTGGGAGGTTCGCCGTCAGACGTCGTGACGCGCCAGCTCAAGCGGCTCCTCGAGACGGGGGGCCGCGGCCATCCCGGCGGAACGAGACACGTACGCGGCCGGTGCGGCGGCCCGAACGGGGTCGAGCTATGCGCTTTCGACGACGAGGAGGCGAACAGCGACCGTCGACTCGCCACGGGCTGACCGGCGGGTGATCACGTCGTCTGCATCGACGCCCGCCGTTCAAGCCCGCCGATGACCGCGCCGGGCGATCCGATCGAGGTCCCCGTTCCTAGCCTCGTCGTTCTCATCGGTGCGGCGGGCGCCGGCAAGTCGACCCTCGCCCGTCGTCTGTTCGAGCCAGCGGAGATCCTGTCATCCGACGCGCTGCGCGAGGCCCTGACCGGCGATCCGGCCGATCAGAGCGCCACCCGGCCGGCGTTCGCGATCCTGCACCGCGAGGTCCGTCGCCGGCTCGCGAACGGTCGGCTCGTCGTCGTCGATGCGACCAATGTGACCGCGGCAGCCAGGGCTCCGCTGCGTCGCCTGGCCGGAGTGGCGGGCGTTCGCGCGATCGCGATCGTCCTCGCTCCCGTGGCGGCGGACGTCCATGCACGGAATGCCGGCCGGACCGGGCGGGTCGTGCCCATCGATATCGTCGACCGCCATCTTGCCGCCCTGCGGGCCCTCGGCTCGTCGGCCGAGGCCATCGTTGCGGCGCTCGCGGCAGAGGGGTTCACGCAGACGCACGTGCTCCGCTCGGTCGGCGAGCTGGACTCGATCACCGCCGTGCGCGTCGAGGTCGTCAGGCGTCCCTGACCCGACCGAACTTCCGCGCCCGCAGCTCGACCCAGACGCCGTTCCGGAGGTAGACGTCGTCGCGGCAGATGTCGAGCGCCGCCTGCTCGTCGGTCGCCCGGAACAGCACGAGCGTGGCCGACACGTCGGTAAAGGCGCCGGCCTCGATCACGATTCCCTGCTGTTTCAGCTCCTGGAGGCGGGCAATGTGCTCGGCCCGGAACGGCGCGCGGGTCTCGGCGGCGTCCGGGGCGTAGGTTGCCTCGACCAGCCAGACGGGCTCGATCGGGGTGCCGGGAAGATCAGTCATCTTGCCTCCGTCGTGCATTGGGGGATGATCAGACGCCCGACGTGGCCGATCCCCCGGCGATCAGGGCGACCGCGATGACCGCCATGATGATCCCGACCAGGTGGCTCAAGGTCACCCGCTCGCGGAGCACGGCGACGGCGAGAATGACCGTCGTCACCGGGTAGAGCGAGCTCAGCGTGGCCGCGACATCGAGCCGCCCGGCCTGGGTCGCGAGGATGTAGAGGCCGTTCCCCGCAAGATCGAGGCTTGCGGTCGCCAGCAGCGCCGGGATCACCGGACGCGGAACGCGCCACGGCCGCCGGCCGAGGATGACGAGCGCGACGATCGGGACGAGCGAACCCGCCTTGATCACCGCCAGCGGCCATGCGACCCGATGCTCGGGGAACGCCCCGACGGCGATGTTGAACAGCCCGAGGCCGATACCGCCGAGCAATGCGTATTCGATCCCGGACCGCCGACCGCCCGGATCCGCCGAGCGGGACACGAGGATGACTGCGGCCAGCGCGAGCCCGATCCCGACGACGACCTCGATGCCCGGCCAGCCCTCCGTGACGAGGCCGACGATGACCGGCAGCGTCGCCGCGATCACCCCGGTCACGGGGGCGACGACCCCCATTCGGCCGACCGCGAGGCCCGTGTACAGCCCGAGGATGCCGGCGACGGCGAGGATACCGGCGAGCACTGCGAGGCCCAGCGTCGGCAGGCCGGGGATCGGCTCGCCGGTCGCGAGAGCGATCCCGACCATGAGGATCACCCCGATCACGTCGACGCCGATCGCGATCCCGAGGACGGGTGCGCGCCTGCTCGTCCAGCCGCCCCCGAAGTCGCCGGCACCCCAGGCGACGGCCGACGCGAGTCCGAAGACGACGACGGCGAGGCCCGGTCCGGCCGGATCAGCCGTTGGCAACCGCCGCACCCGAGCCCGCAGTCGCGCCGGACGGCACCAAGCCGGCCTCAGCCGATCCGTCGTCGACCTCCGTCGGACCCGCGAGCGCGACCACCGCGTCGGCCGAACCGTGGTAGCGGTCGGACGTCGTCAGGTAGATGACCTGGAAGTCCCTGGCGATCTCGCGGAGCAGCTCCAGGGCCCGCAGAGCACGCTCGTCGTCGAGGGTCACGAATGGATCGTCGAAGACGAGCGGCGGCCGCCGGTCGCCGGTGACCAGCCGAACGAGCCCGAGCCGGGCGGCGAGATACACGAGGTCGAGGGTGCCCTGGCTCAGCGAGCGCACGTCGACCCAGTCGCCCTTCTCCGGCGCGTGGAGCTGGATGTCCAGGGTCCGATCGTCGACGGCGACCCGCCGATAGCGGCCGCCCGTGATCCGATCGACATCGCCGACCATCTGCTTCTCCAGGAAGCGAGTGGCGGTCTTCATCGTGGTCTGCTCGGCGGTGTCGATCTCCTTGAAGGTCCGGTCATAGACGCGGGCCCGCCGCTGGAGCGCGCTGAGCTGGTCGCGCCAGCCAACCAGGCGCTCGCTGTGGCCCGCGACCTGCTCGGCGTCGACGCCGTTCGCCTCGACCCGAGCGCGCGCGTTCGCCTCGTCGTCACGAGCTCGTTCGAGACCGGCCTCGAGATCGCGCACCTCGACCTCGAGCCGTTCTCGTGCCCGTGGCTCCTTGGCGATCGGCCCGAGCGCCTCGAGGGCGTGGGTCTTCTGCTCGACATCGAGCGCGGCTGCGTCGCGCAGGGCTGGCAGGGTATCGGCCGGCTCCTTGCCGACGAGCCCATCGAGCTGGGCGGCGAGCCGCTCGATCCGGCTGACGTGCTCCTGTTCGCGAGTCAGCAGGTCGATGGCCGCGGGCAGGTCGTCGAGCCGAAGACCGGCCAGTTGCTGCGCCGTGTCCGCCTCGGCCTGACGGAGATCCTGTTCCATCTCGGATCGACCGCGCAGCCGGCGGTCGATCTGGACGTCCCGCAGCTCCGCCTGCATCCGGTCACTGCGCCGCAGCCAGAGCGCGACGAACGCAAGGATGAAGCCGATCCCGGCGGCCGCGCCGCCGAGGAGTTGGGGTGCCGGGCCGAGATCCAGGATCCCGGTCGCCTTGAGTCCCACGGTCCCCGCCGCCACGACCAGGCCGAGCACGACCAGCCCGAGCGAGATCCGGGACAGCGGTCGCCAGGTCGGTTCGGGCGGGACTTCGAACGAGACGTCGACCTCGCCGGCGAGCGCCGCGCGCAGCTCGCGGATCTTCGCGTCGAGGGATCCGAGCCGGCCGACGATCTGCTCGAGAACCGGCAGGGGGTTCTCGGACGGATGGCTGTGGTGCAGCTCGGCGAGCTCCTCGGACACCGCGACAGCCTGGCGGTACCGCTCGAACCGTTCCTGTGCGTTGACCCGTTCGGCCGTCAGACGCTCGGCCTGGCGGGCTTTCTCGAGGAGGGAACGCCGCTCGGCCAGGTTCGTGTCCGTCTCGGCCCGCCGCTCGCGTGTGCCCGACAGCGTGTCCCGGTCGCGCTCGAGCTGGGCGAGCGCCAGCTCGCCCTGCTCGACGGCCAGCTTCGCCTGTTCGACCGCGTCCTCGGCGACCTTGAGGCGGCCCGGGTTCTTGGCGCCCTTCGTGTTCAACTCGTAGATCGCCTTCTCGAGCTTGCGCCGGGCTCGCGACGTCCCGCGGTCCGCGCCACTGATCGATGCCTGGAGGCGGTCACGCAACGCGGCCTCGTCCCGATCGAGATCGGCGAGCTCGTGATGCCGGACCGACGCCGTCGAGCGGAAGAACGCCTCGCTCGGGATGCCGGTCAGCTCGGCCAGCGCCTGGTCGGCGAGGGTCGGGTCGGTGATGGTGGTCCCGTCGACCTCGAGCCGGACCGTCCCCTTCGCGCCGCGGAACTCCTTCTCGAGCGTGCCGGTCCGTAGACCCTTCTCCTCGTCCTCGATCTCGAATTCGAGCCCGATCACGGGTCGGGCGTCATCCGCGGCGTCCCACGAGCGGAGGGCGTCCATGTCGGCGCCACCGCTGGTGACCTTGCGGGTCAGGGCGAGCTCGATCGCGCGCTGGATCGTCGTCTTGCCGGCCTCGTTCGGGCCGTGAACGATGGTCAGGCCGGGCGACAGCGGGATTTCCAGCTCCCGGTATCGACGGAAGTCGCGCAGGGTCAGGCGGGTGATCCTCACAGCGTGACCTCGTGGCCGGCGAGCAGGAGCCGGCCGAGTCGGAGCACGTCGCGCAGCTCAGCTGCCTCTTCGGCCGACGTGTCGGTGCCGTCCGCCTCGAGCTCGGCGATTCGGCCTTCGACGTTCCGGATGAATGCGCCGGGGATCGTGTCGGGCGACGGCAGGTTGCCCTGGGTCAGGGCCGGCATCGAGAGGTCGCGGACGCGGACCTTCAGGAAGCTGCCCTTGAGCTGGTCCTCGATCTCGTCGATCGAGAGGTCGAGCTCGTCGGGCCGGACTCCGGTCAGACGGGCGTCGAGAACGAGGTCGGGATCGGCCTTCGCCGCGATCGCGGCGACGACCGCAGGTTGGTCGACGACCGTCGACGCGTCGATGTCGAGCTTCTCGAACCGCGTCCGACCAATCGCACGCTCGTCGATCGTGACCGTGCGCTTGCCATTGGCCTCGTTGAGCTCGACGAGCAGGACCTTGCCGGCGCCGTCCTGGGTGACCGCGACGGGCTCCGGCGCGCCCGAGTAGGCCCACGTCGTCGATCCCGCCTTGCCCTGCTGAGCCGAATGCCAATGGCCGAGGGCGAGGTAGTCGAGTCCGGTCGCCTCGATCTCTTCGCGGGTGAAGACGACCTCGTCGCGGTCGGTCCGGTCCGGGATCGCGAGGGAGCCGTGGACCATCCCGACGTGCCAGGTCGCGCCGTCGCCGGCGGTCACGTGGAGGTCGCGCAGCGGGCTGTACGGAGCGCGCTTGGTGGCGAAGACCGGGCCGTGGATGATCACGTCGCAGGCAGCGAGATGGATGCTCGGCCGGTCCGGCGTGAGGACCGTGACCAGATCGTCGTCCTCGCCGGAGCCCGCCAGCGCGGCCAGGTCGTGCACCCGATACAGCGACGAGCGGTCGTAGACATCGTGGGTGCCGGGGATCAGGACGGTCCGGATCTTCGCTCCGACGAGTCGCTTCAGCTCGGCCGCGACGCGCTCGACCGAGCGCCGGGGCTGGGTGTTCGAGTCGAACAGGTCGCCCGCGATCAGCACGACGTCGACCTTCTCGGCGATGGCGAGGTCGACGGTGGCGTTGAAGGCGGCGAACTGGCGCTCGCGCTGGGCGGCGGCCTGCTCGCCGAGGTCGGTATGGCGCGCGCCGAGGTGGACGTCCGCCGTATGGAGAAGTCGGAGCATCCGGTCGGCCTGGCCTCCCTGTGCCGTCGCGGGTGGGCGACGAGGCGAGATGACTCGTCCGGCGCCGGGAGCGTCCTCCATCCCGGGCACCGGTCGCGAGCGAAGGCCCGCGACCCGCACCGCCACCTCGAGTGTCGGGCCCATTGTGACAGACGCCGTCGACCGAGGGAGGCGCTCGGACCCGTCGCGGCTGGTGGTCCAGGTGTCGCGGCTGTTGCAACGCCCGTTCCGGACGATCGGTGTATGGTCGGGCCATCGATCAGCCCGTGCGCCCCGAAACAGGGACTCCATCACGGCACCTGGATAGCGCGGCGCCGGCCTCTCCGACGCATCCGCACCATCCCGCCCGCGTGGTGGCCTCCCCGGTCGTGCCCGGGACCAGTCGCATCGCCCGAGGAGAGGAAGGTTTCGTGACTTACGTCGACCGAACGTTGACTTGCGTCGACTGCGCAGTGGAGTTCATCCATTCGGCCGCCGACCAGGAGTATTACGTCCAGAAGGGCTTCGCCTCCGACCCGAAGCGCTGCGCCAGCTGCCGCGCCAGCCGGCGAGCGAGTCGCGAGGCCGGCTACGACGTCCGCGAGATCGGTGGCCCGCGCGGCTACGAGCGCGGCGACGAGCACGTCGCCCGGGAGTACTTCGCGGTGGTGTGTTCATCGTGTGGCAACCAGGCGCAGGTTCCGTTCAAGCCGCGCATGGATCGGCCGGTCTACTGCTCCGATTGCTTCCGCCAGGTCAAACCCGACTGATCCTCGGAATCCTCGGGCCAATGGCGTCGCGGAGCTCCGCCTCGGATCTCGGAGGGCCGGCCGCAAGCTCGCTGTCGCAGACCCGCTGCCATCCTGGCCCCAGCTCGACGAACCAACGGGCGCCGTCTACGTCGGCGCTTTTGAGTCGCCACGCGCCTCAGATGTCGGTGCAGCGAGCGTGATCCCGCCCAGAAACCGACACCTTCACGCTCGCCGGAGCCGGTACTGAGTCACACTCCGACTCAGCGCCTGCGTGAGTGCGTGACTGCGTGACTGCGTGACTGCGTCAAAGGCGGAACACATCCCCGGCGCGGAATCGTTCTCGGTGGCGGCCACGCCAGACCGTCACCCGGCCGCGGCCGTGGACCTGCCAGGCGCCGCCCTGGCCGACGGCCGCGGTCTCCTCGTCGATCCCGAGCGTGACCAGCGTCCGCGGCGACTGGAGGACGATCATCGCCGTCATCGGCTCGGGCAACGCGTCGTAGTGCGGAATGACGGCACCGCTCGGGACGAGGTCGAGCCCGTCGCGCCAGCGGAGCGGCCAGAAGAGCCGTCGCCTGCGGAAGTCCCAGTGGCGCGCCGCGAGCGTCATCGCGCCGGCCGAGCAGCCGGCGATCGTCGCGCCGCGCCGATGGGCGGCGATGAGCGCGTCCCCGACCGGCGAGCCGACGAGCGTGTCGGTCAAATGACCCGGCTTGCCGCCCGACAGGTAGATGAGGTCGGCCTCGCCGATCGCCTGGACGTGAGCCTCGTCCTGGGCGTCGGACCGGTCGCGAATGAGGACCGGCTCGACCTCCGCGCCGAGCGCGCTGAAGTGCTCGACGCCCATCGACGCCCAGCGCCGGAACACGTCTTCGCCGTCCGGCCAGGACGCGGTCGGCAGGATCGCGACCCGCGGCCGGCGACGGCCCGTGGCGGCCAGCAGCGCCGCATCGATGCCGCTCATCGCGGGCAGGAACTCGCCGGATCCGATGAGCGCGATCGGTCCCGATTCCGGCATGCGGGTGAGCATATCCGTGCCTGTGCGACACTGCCCGCCACATGACCCGCGCCCAACGCTGGACCCTGCTTGCGGCGATCGTCGCGTCCGGCATCGTCTTCCTCGACAGCACCGTGGTGAACCTCGCCCTCAAGCGAATCGGCCAGGAGTTGCCGACGACGACCTCCCTCGGCATCCTCGAGGCCCAGGCCTACATCGGCAGTGGCTATCTCGCGGTCCTCGCGGCGCTGCTGATCGTGGCCGGGGCACTTGCCGACCGTTACGGACGGCGCAGGATCTTCATCATCGGGCTGGCCGCATTCGGCGTCGTCTCGATCCTGTGCGGTCTCGCTCCGACGCTCGAGATCCTGATCGTGGCGCGGCTGCTCCAGGGCGCCGCCGGCGCTCTCCTGGTGCCGGGCTCGCTGGCGATCATCACGGCTGCTTTCGAGGGAGCCGCCCGGGCGCGGGCGTTCGGCCTGTGGGCGGCGTCGACGTCGGCGCTGACCCTGCTCGGCCCGATCCTCGGCGGCCTCCTCGTCGACAACGTGTCGTGGCGCGTAGCGTTCCTGATCAACGTGCCACTCGTCGGCGTCGCCCTGTGGTCGGCGATCCGTCACGTCAACGAATCGCGCGACCCCGACAGCGCGGGCCACTTCGACTGGCTGGGCTCGATCGTCGGGGCGGGGGCGGTCGGCGGCCTGGCGTTCGGGGCGATCCGCGGCCAGCAGTCGCAATGGACCGACGGGATTGCGTGGTTCGCCCTGGCGGTCGGCGCCGTCGGCCTCGTGCTCTTCCCGATCATGATGGCCGTCCGGCCGCGTCCGCTCGTCCCGCTGTCCCTGTTCCGGAACCGCGAGTTCGCGACGATCAACCTCGCCACGTTCCTGATCTACGGCGCGCTCTACGTCTCGTTCACCTACACCGCCCTGCTGTACCAGGGGACCCTCGGGTACAGCGCCACCGGGGCCGCGATCATCGGCCTGCCGAGCGGGATCCTGCTGGCCACGCTGTCGGCCAGGGTCGGCGGCCTGACCGCCCGGTTCGGGTCGCGGATCTTCCTTATCATCGGCCCGCTCATCGTCGCTGCCGGTCAGCTCTGGCTCGCCCGGATCCCTGCCACGTCCACCCCGTGGCTTGCCGAACTCGGCCGGCCCGCCTCGCTGGTGCCGCCAGTGGACGCACTGATCGACGTCCTGCCGTCGGTGATCTCGTTCGGGGCGGGGATGGCGATGGTCGTGGCGCCGCTGACGAACACCCTCATGGGCTCGGTCCCGGCACGGAACACCGGCCTCGGGTCGGCGATCAACAACGCCCTGTCGCGGGTCGGCCAGCCGCTGCTCGGGGCCGTGATCTTCGTGGCGATCACGGCATCGTTCTATTCGGCGCTCGCTGCCCACGTCCCAGGCCTGGACCCCGCCGATCCGGCGGTCCGGAGCGCGATCGTGCCGCTCAATCCGCCGAAGGCAGGAACGCCGCCCGACGAGGTCGCGGCCGCCAGGGTCGCCTCGGTCGACGCCTTCCACCTGTCGGCGCTTGTCTCGGCCGGGCTGATGATCGCGGGCGCCGCCACGTCCTGGGTCGGACTGCGGCCGGCAACCGGTCGGGCGCCGGGATCGAGCACGAGCCGGGCGTCGGCGGGCGAGCCCAAGCCCGGGTCGAGCACCGCCGGACCCGGCTGACCGCGCGGCAGCTTGCCGCGCACGCCCGGCCAACTCGGCCGGAGGCTCGTTCCCGCGATCGGCCGTGGCGTCCCAGAAACGACGCACCGGGCGGTCGGCCCGCCCGGTTCTCGAAGGCGTTGACCGTGACGGGGGTCAGGCGGGCGGTGCCTCGTCGGTGTTGTCGATCGGCGGAGCCGGGGCCGGGGCGACCGGTGGCGGAGGAACCTGTGCGGTCGGTGTTGTCGTCGGCGTGGTCGGCGTGGTCGTCGCGCCGAAGTTCGGCATGGCGGGCTTCACAAGCTGGTACTCCTGCCACGCTCCCCAAGCCATCAACGCGGCACCGGCGACCTCGAGAATAATGGCAAGGACCGCGGTGGCTCCGAAGAAGCTGAGCACGCCGAGCACCCGGAGCAGATCCAGAAGGACGAGCAGCGCGACAACGCCGCTGATCGCGAGAATCAGCAAGGAGGTCGGTGCTGGCCAGGTGATGTTCTGGTTTGGCGCGTACTTCAGGTACAGGATCGCGAGAACGGCGATCGCGCCGAGGAGGGCAACCGTCCCTGCGCCGACGCCATAACTGGCGAGGCTGACGATCCAGCCGAGGATGATGACCGCCGCGCCGATCGCCGACAGGCGTTCCCGTGGATTGAATTTGTTCCAGATCTCCTGGAGTTGTGGCACTGATCGCCCTCCGTTCTACCGCCGCGGTACCGGCGGATTGCGTCCCCACGTTAGGGTAGCGATGCAAGCCTGTGGAATCCAGACCTGACGATCGTTCCCTTCCATACTGGCACGATGCAGAGACCGCGCGACTGGGACGCCGCAACGTATGACCGGGTCGCCGACCCGCAGACCCGCTGGGGTCGAGCGGTCCTCGATCGGCTGCCGCGGGCCGGTGGCGAGACGGTCCTCGACGCCGGCTGCGGCTCGGGCCGGGTCACGGAGCTCCTCGTGGCGCGGCTGCCGCGCGGTCGGGTCGTCGCGCTCGACGCTTCACCGTCGATGGTCGACGAGGCGCGCCGGCGGCTCGCCCCATTCGGCGACCGGATCGATTTCATCGTCGCCGACCTCGGTCGGCCGTTCACGCTGCCTGGCGGACTCCTGGTCGACGCGATCCTGTCCACCGCGACCTTTCACTGGGTCGCCGACCACGACGCGCTCTTCCGCAATCTGGCCGCGGTCATCCGCCCGGGCGGTCGGCTGGTCGCCCAGTGCGGCGGCGCCGGCAACATCGCATCGATCATGGCGGTCCTCGCCACGATCGGCGACGGCTGGCTCGGCGACGTCAACTTCGCGACGCCGGAGCAGACGACGAACCGGCTGACGGCGGCAGGGTTCGTCGAGGTCGAGACCTGGCTCCAGCCCGAGCCGACGCGGTTCGAGGCGGGCGAGCCGTTCGAGACCTTCCTCCGGACGGTCGTCCTCGGCAACCATCTGGCTCGTCAGCCCGCCGGCGAGCGCGACGCGTTCGTCAGCGAGGTGGTCAGCGGCCTCGCGGAGCCGGTGATCGACTACGTCCGACTGAACATGGTGGCGATCCGGGGCTGAGCGCCGCCGATCCACGCGCTCGGCCCGCGATCCTCCGAAATCAACAGGTCTCCAGGAACAACCGAATTCTCGGCGGCCGGTCCGAATTCGTCTTACGAGATCGCACGACACGCGGCGAGACGGAGACGCGTTTCGACGGCTGACGATTTCGGATGAGCCCGACGCCGCGCGTCAACCCCACGCTGCGAAAACGCGTCATCCCTTGACCCGGAACGCCGCGCCGTGACCAGGGATCACGATGTCGACCGCGGCCAGGACCCGAGCCCGCTGCGTCTCGAGCACGGCCTGATCGGGCGCGAATGGATCGATCGCGGGCGTCCGATCCTGGTGCCACCACAGGTGAGTGAGAGCGTACACCCCGTCGTCAGCCCGCACGATCAGTGACGCGTCCTCGTTCGAGTGGCCCGGCGTCAGCCAGAGCTGGGCGTGCTCGGTCATCTGCCAGCCGTCGCCGTCGTGATCGAGCCACAGGTCGTTTCGATAGCGCGCCCAGAAGTCGACGACCTCGGCGTTCGGGAAGAGCGCCACGTTCATCGTGTGATCGGGGTGGTGGTGGCTCAGGAACACGTGGGTCACGTCGCCTGGCGCAACGCCGCGCTCCGCGAGCGGCTCGAGGATCCGGGCGTGCGAGGCGACGAGCCCCGGGTCCGCAATGATGATCGCGTCGCCGTCGCGGATGAGGCTGATGCTGCTGCCGACCCGGCTTGCGGCGCGAACGTAGCCCGGGTGAATGAGCTCGACGGTCGTCATCGATCGAGAATACGTGGCAGGGTCGACCGGTGTCGCACGCGGGCTCGTCCCGCGGTCCGGACCACACGACCGGCCGGCCCGACGCCCTGTCATCCTCGATCGATGCTGCACTCCGAGGGTCCCGCCGACCTCCTCCTCACCGGCGGCCACGTCCACACCGTCGATCCCGGCCGGCCGCGGGCCGAGGCCGTCGCGATCCGCGCCGAGCGGATCGTCGCCATCGGCTCGGCCGCCGAGGTCGCCGACCTCGTCGGTTCACGCACACGCGTGATCGATCTCGCCGGTCGGTTGCTGATCCCGGGCTTCCAGGACGCGCATGTCCATCCGATCTCGGCGGGCGTGGACCAGCTCGATTGCGACGTCCGCGACGCGATCGGCCGCGACGGCGTGCTCGCGACGATCCGCGCCTTCGCCGAGGCGAACCCGGAGCTCGACTGGATCGTCGGCAGCGGCTGGTCCATGGCCGACTTCGAGAACGGCACGCCGCGCCGCGAAGACCTCGACATGATCGTGCCCGACCGGCCGGCCCTCCTGCCGAACCGGGACGGCCACTCGACCTGGGTCAACAGCCGGGCGCTCGAGCTGGCCGGGATCGACCGCGACACGCCCGACCCGGACGACGGACGGATCGAGCGGGACGCAGACGGCAGCCCGGCCGGCGCGCTCCACGAGGGCGCGGGTCGCCTCGTCGAGCGGCTCCTGCCCGCGCCGACCGACGACAAGCTGCTGGCCGGCCTCCGTCGAGCGCAGGCCTACCTTCATTCGCTCGGGATCACCGCATGGCAGGACGCGATCGTCACGCCGCGCGACGGGGCGGTGTATCGCCGCGCGTCCGAGCAGGGCTGGCTGACCGCCCGTGTCGAGGCCGCGATGTGGTGGGACCGCGATCGCGGCGACGACCAGATCGACGAGCTCATCGAGCGATCGCGGACCGGCACCTTCGGGCGGTACCGCTCGAACAGCGTGAAGCTCATGCAGGATGGCGTGCTCGAGACGTACACGGGCGCGATGATCGAGCCCTACCTCGCCGCCGATGGCTCACCGACGACGAACCGCGGCATTCGGTTCATCGACCCCGAACGGCTTCCGGGCTGGGTCACCCGCCTCGACGGCGCGGGGCTCCAACCGCATTTCCATGCGATCGGCGACCAGGCCGTCCGCGACTGTCTCGATGCGGTCGCCGCCGCCCGGGCCGCGAACGGCCCATCGGACACCCGGCCGCACATCGCCCACATCCAGGTGATCCACCCCGACGACGTTCCCCGGTTCGCCGCCCTCGACGTGGCCGGCAACGCGCAGCCCCTGTGGGCAACCCACGAGCCCCAGATGGACGTGCTGACGATCCCCTTCCTGGGACCGGAGCGGGCGACCTGGCAATATCCGTTCGGGTCGCTGCTCCGGGGCGGCGCGCGCCTCGCCATGGGCTCGGATTGGGGCGTCTCGACACCGAACCCGCTCGACGAGATCGAGGTCGCGGTGACCCGGCGGATCCCGAAGGCTCACGAGGCTCGGGTCTCGTTCGGGGAGCGGGCGCCGCTCCTGCCCGAGGAGGCGCTGTCGCTCGAGGTAGCGATTGCCGCATTCACGGCCGGTTCGGCGTACGTCAACCACCTCGACGACACGGGCTCGATCGCCGTCGGCAAGCTCGCCGATCTCGCGATCCTCGACCGCGACCCGTTCGTCCCCGACGCCGAGCCGATCAGCCTGGCCCGCGTGATCGGGACCTTCGTCGGTGGGGCGGCCGTGTTCGAGGATCCGTCGCTGGGCTAGGGAGGGCTGCGCCTGCCCGAGTCCCGGGGCTGACCTTCACAGCCCCCTCCGCTCCCTCCTCCACGCGAACGCGTCCGTCCTTCGGCGGGCGCGTTCGTCGTTTCCGGTCGAGTTCAACGCGCGGGCAGGTCTCCGGGCGTGTCGACGTCGCGGAGAGTGTCGCCGTCCGGGTCGAGCGGCCGCCATTCGCCCTCCTCGAGGCTGCGCGTCGGCAGCCGTTCGAACAGGCCCCTCAGTCGACGTTCGCCGTCGCTGACGAGTCGGCCCACCCAATCGGTCGCGGCGCCGGTCCGGACGGCGGCCGGCAACGGCACGAGGGCGCCGCGCGACCGAAGGACGACCGCGCCCATCGCCGGCTCCGCGATCAGCCGCCGGACGAGCAGACCGAGCACTTCCGGACGAAGGTCCGGCATGTCGCCGCCGACCACGATCGCGAGCGGCTGGTTGATCGCCTCGAGGCCCGTCAGCAGGCCGACCAGCGGGCCTCCGTGGGCGGTCGCGTCCGCGACGACCCGGATGGGGCGACCGACCGTGGCGGGCGTCCGATCGTCGCCGGGCGCGACGACCACCACGACCTCGACCGCGATCGCTGCCACCGCCGCGACGGATCGATCGAGGAGCGTTCCGGAACCGACGCGGGCCGCGAGCTTGTCGGACCCGAACCGGCGCGACCGCCCACCGGCCAGAACGATGGCGCTGACCTGGATCTCGTCGGGGTCGATCACGACGTCGAGCGCGAGGCGCCGACTCGGGCGGCTGCGCCGGGTGCCTCCGCCTGGACGGCAGCTGCCGCGGCGCGGGGCGCGCGAGGACCGGGAACGTGCCCGGCTGGAGTTCGCCGGAGGATCGCCCGCCGGTCGAGGTCCTCGAGGATCGCCATGACGTACTTTCGGCTCGTGCCCGTTGCATCCCGGAATGCGGCCGGGGTCAGAGGCCCGCTCGTGGCGAGAGCGAGGGCGCGGTCGGCGAGATCGCGATAGGCGGGAAGCGCCCACGCGAGATCGTCATGGAGCCGGACGATCCGACCGGCCTGCTCGAGCAGGCGAATCCCCTCCGGCGGGCAACCGGCACTCCGTGCGGCCGCGGACAGCGGCGGCGGGCTGACCGACGAGATCGCCGTCACGAGACGATCCATCGCGCTGGCCATCAACGAGGACGGCTCGGCGATGACGAAGCCGGGCGGTGTCAATCGGTCCGCGGCCCGGCCCAGCCGGCCGGTCGCGACGAGCTCGTCGAGCCGATCGCCGACGATCCTGCTGGCAGTGGCCCGGCCCTCGACGGCGGTCGCTCCGAGGACGCCGACCCGCCGGCGCAGCTCCGTCGTCCCGACCCGGACCGCCTCGGCAACCCGGAGCCCGGGTCGTTCCTCGACTGCGCCAAGGACCGCGTTGTCGAGCGCGGCGGCGACGTCCGGGGCGATCGACAGCACCGGATCGGCGAGGGCGCCGTGGAGCTCGAGACGCGCGGTCTTCCAGGCGTCCGAACCGGGCCCCGCTGCGGCCAGCGCCAGCAGGCGTTCCCCGGTCGCGCGGCGCCGGACGATCCCGCGGGCGGGCTCCGGATCGAGGATGCGGCCACCGGCCAGGGTCTCCGGGGGCGACGGGCGGCGAAGGACGAAGCGATCGCCCGGTGCGACCGCGATCGGCCGGTCGAGGCGGAGGATCGCCGATCGCTCGCCGTGGTCGAGGTCGACATCATCGCGGCCGCTCCGACCGACGACGGCGTCGACGCGGGCGGTCCCGAGATGGACGGCGACCCGCGCCCGCTCGCCCGGCACGCCCCCCGGACGCGCCGCGAATCCGGGCCGGCCGGCCAATGGAGCGACCGGACGAAGCGCGACGAGCACCCGGTCCGACGCGACCACCGCTCGATCGTTCGTGAGCACGACGCCGCGCTCGAGTCGATCGAGCCCGTCGCCGGCGACGTTCAGGGAGACGCGTCCCGGACCGGCGCCGTCGACCGTCCGGCCATGGACCTGGACCTCGCGGGCTCGCGCCGTCCGATCGTCAGGTCCGGGCACGACACGGAGGATCGCACCACGCTCGATCGGCCCGCCACGGAGCGTTCCCGTAACGACCGTTCCGCGACCCCGGATCGAGAAGACTCGATCGACGGCGAGCCGGCTCGGAGCGTCGCCCGCGGCCGGCGCCATGTCGCCAACGACCCGGTCGCGGAGCTCGAGGATCGCGGCCCGGAGCGCGTCGAGACCGTCGCCCGTGACGGCCGAGCACGACATCACCGGAACACTCTTGAGCGCGGTCGGCGCGATGAGGGCGCGGGCCTCGGCGACGACGTCGGCGACCCGCTCCGGCATGACGACATCCGACTTGGTCACGACGACGAGCCCGGCGACGATCCCGATCGCGTCGAGCAGCTCGAGGTGCTCGCGGGTCTGGGCCCGCGGCCCGTCGTCGGCCGCGATGACCAGCAGGGCGGCATCGATCTCGCCGGCGCCGACGAGCATGTTCCCGACGAGCCGGTCATGGCCGGGCACGTCGACGAAGTCGATCTCGGTTCCGTCGTCGAGCGCGACGTGGGCATAGCCGACATCGATGGTCATCCCGCGCGCCCGCTCCTCGGGCAGCCGATCCGGATCGATCCCGGTCAGCGCGCGCAGGAGCGCCGTCTTTCCGTGATCGATATGGCCGGCCGTGCCGATGACGACGGTCATGAACGGGCGACGAGATCGGCGATCCGTCGCGCGACGACGCCGTCGTCGAACGGCTGGACCGTCCGCAGGTCGAATGCGACCGCGTCGTCGACGATGCGTGCCAGGATCCGGTCCGGCCCGCCGCGGAGCGTTGCCAGGGCCCGGGTTGGCGATGGGACGCGGACGGCCACGCCGACCGACGGCAGGAGCTGCCCCGGCAGCGACCCGCCGCCCACGGCCGACTCGAGCGGGACGACGGTCACGTCGGATCGTCCGGTGATCGCGGCGATCCGCTCGGCGCGGGTGCGGAGCGCTTCGAGGTCGAGGGCAATCAGCTGCCAGACGGGGATGTCGATCGTCGCCCGACCGGCCCGGTAGATCGCGAGCGTCGCCGCCACGCCCGCGAGGATCGCCTTGTCCGGCCGCATCGCACGAGCCAGCGGATCGCGTCGAAGCCGGGCGATGAGATCGGCGCGGCCGACGATCAGACCGGCCTGGGGGCCGCCCACGAGCTTGTCGCCGCTGAAGGCGACGATGTCGGCGCCCGCGGCCAGGCGCTCGGTCGGGGTCGGCTCGTGGGCGAGCCCGAAGGCCCCGGTGTCGAGCAACGCCCCTGAACCGAGGTCGTCGATGACGATCGCCCCGGGCTGATGGGCGATCGTCGCGACCTCGGCCAGATCGGCCGATTCCGTGAACCCCGTGACCGCGAAATTCGAGGGGTGGACGCGCAGCACGGCCTTCGCGCGGCCGTCGGCGAGCGGCCCGGCGAAGTCGGCCGCCCGGGTCCGGTTCGTGGTCCCGACCTCGATCAGGCGAACGCCCGCCCGCGCCAGGATGTCGGGGATCCGGACGCCACCGCCGATCTCGACGAGCTCGCCGCGCGACACGACGACCGAGCCACGCCGACCGACGATCCCGACTGCGAGGGCGATCGCCGCGGCGTTGTTCGTGACGATGATCGCGTCCTCGGCCCCCGTGAGCGCGACGAGGTGGTCCTCAGCCACCCGGTAGCGCGACCCGCGGCGGCCCGTCGCCGCGTCGAGCTCGAGGTAGCCGTACGAGCTGGCGGCGGCTACGGCAGCGACCCGCGCGGCCCGCGGCCACGGTGCGCGCCCGAGGTTGGTATGAAGGATCACGCCGGTCGCGTTGATCACGTGGGGCGGGATCGTGAACATCGGGTCATCGAGCTGCTCGAGGCGGTCGACGACCGCGCGGGCCAGATCGCGATCGGCGGTCGGCTCGGCGCCCGTGGCGAGGCGCCGCCGCTCCTCTTCGAGGACGGCCCGGACCAGGACGACGAGGGCATCGCGCTCGGAGACCTCGACCCGGTCCGTGGCGAGGATCGAGAGCACCCGATCGACGCTGGGCGGTCTGGCGCGAGCCCGGGCCAACGTCGTCATCGATCCTCCGCGGTTGATGGCGGGAGCGCATGGGAGTCGAACCCACCACGCCGCGCCGAACGCAGCGTCACCGGTGTTGAAGACCGGGGGACCCACCGGGACCCATCCACTCCCCCTGAAACGATGGTAGACCCAACGGCTGCCGCGCCTGGGCACGCCATCGCCGCGTTGGCCGCGCCGGCGCCTCCGTCCGTCCCGCCTATGATCGCCCGGTGACGACCGTCGACGCGCCGAGCCTGCCCTCGATCCGCCTGACCGAGCTGACCGATTGCGGTGGCTGCGCGGCGAAGCTCGGGGCCGACCTCCTGGCCGACGCGTTGAGCGGGCTCGGCGCGGGCAGCCCGGAGCCGGCCGAGCTGATCGCCGGCCGCGAGCGGGCCGACGACGCGGCGGCCTACCGGATCAGCGACGAGCTCGCGATCATCGGCACCCTCGACTTCTTCCCGCCACTCGTCGACGACGCCCGGACCTTCGGCGAGATCGCGGCCGCGAACGCGCTGAGCGACGTGTTCGCGATGGGTGGCCGCGTCCTGTTCGCCCTGTCGATCGCGGCATTCCCCGAGGAGCTGCCGCGGGACACCATGGCCGCGATCTTCGACGGCGCGGCCTCGAAGGTCCGCGAGGCCGGCGGGACGCTGGCCGGCGGCCACACGATCCGCGATGCGGAGCCGAAGTACGGGCTGGCGGTGATCGGCGCCGCCCACCCCGATCGGCTCCTGCGCAAGGGCGGCGCCCGCCCCGGCGACATCCTCGTCCTGACCAAGCGCCTCGGCACCGGGCTGCTGGTCAGCGGTCATCGCCAGGGCAGGACGAGCGCGGCCGACCTCGCCGCCGTGATCGACCAGATGCGGACGCTGAACCGGGCGGCTGCAGAGATCCTCGTCGCCCACGGGATCGCGGCCGCGACCGATGTCACGGGGTTCGGATTGCTCGGGCACGGCCTCGAGATGGCTCGCGGCTCGAACACCCGGTTCGTCTTCCTCGCCCGGGATCTGCCGGCGCTCGAAGGGGCCGTCTCGCTCGCCGCCGCGGGGGTCGAGACCGGCAGCGCGGCCCACAATCGCCGCTTCGTGCAGTCCGCCCTGGCCGTCGCCGGCGACGTCCCGATCGAGCTGGTGACGCTCGCCCACGATCCCCAGACCTCCGGCGGGCTGCTCGCGGCCATCCCGATCGACAAGCTCGAAGTCGTTCGGTCCGGGTTGGACGACGCAGGCGTCGAGCACTGGGTCATCGGTCGGGTCGAGTCGCTCGAATCCGACGCGGCGCCGGGCGTCGAGCTCGCGTGATCGTCGCGCTCATCCCGGGCTACGACGAGGCGCCGCGGATCGGCCCGGTCGTCGAGGCAGCCGTCCGGCACCTGCCGGTCATCGTCGTCGACGACGGTTCGTCGGACGGAACCGCCGAGGTGGCCCGAACGGCCGGCGCAACCGTGGTCGAGCAGCGGCCGAACCGGGGCAAGGGCGCAGCGCTCCGGACCGGCTTCCGTCGCGCCATCGATGACGGCGCCGAAGCGATCCTGACGCTCGATGCTGACGGCCAGCACGACCCGGACGAGATCCCGGCATTTCTCGCGGCCTGGGACGCCCCCGGCCGCCAGGCGGACCTCGTGATCGGCCGGCGCAACTTCCGGGCGATGCCGCCGCTCCGACGTCTGTCCAACGTGCTCGGCGGCCGGGCGTTCTCGTGGGCCGTCGGTCGAGACATCCCGGACAACCAGTCCGGCTACCGGCTCGTCTCGCGCGAGCTCGCGGAGGCGACGCTCGCGAGCGACGAGTCGGGTTTCGCGTTCGAGGTCGAGCAGATCACGACCTGCATCCGGATCGGCGGCTCGATCGCATGGGTCCCGATCCGGACGATCTACGCGGGCGCTCCATCGCACATCAAGCCGGTCGCACACCTGCGCGAGTTCATCCGGATCGTCCGGGAGGCCCGGCGCGACGTCCGACGGCCACTCGGTTAGCGGGCCGAGGCGGTCGGGCTGGCGATGCCCGGAATGGCCACGACCTCGATGACGACCCGGTTCGCATATCCGCCAACGACGTAGACGACCACGAGGATCAGCGCCACCAGGCTGAGGGTGATCGCCAGCCCGCTGATCCGCGCCTCGTGGACGCGTGATCGATCGCGCTGGACGGGCATCGGCGGAGCCTATCAGCCAGACCGCATGCTCGAATCCAAGGGTTGCCGCCGGCCGCACCGACCGCGGCGCTACACTCGCGGGGTCGTCGTTCCGCAGGAGGCGCCCGTGCCGAAGAACTACGTTCGACTGACCCAGCCCCTCATCCGCGACTCGAAGGACGCACCCCTGCGCCCGGCGAGCTGGGACGAGGCCCTCACCCGGGTGGTCGCGGGCTTCCAGGCTGCGAAGACGCAGCACGGACCCACGACCTTCGGGGTCTTCTCGTGCTCGAAGGCGACCAACGAGGTCAACTTCGCGGCCCAGAAGTTCAGCCGGACCGTGCTGGGCAGCAACAACATCGACAGCTGCAACCGGACCTGACACGCCCCGAGCGTCGCCGGTCTGGCGACCGTGTTCGGTGCCGGTGGCGGCACAAATTCATACCGTGAGGTCGAAGAGACCGACCTGATCGTCCTGTGGGGCAGCAACGCCCGCGAGACGCATCCGATCTTCTTCCACCACCTCCTGCGCGGCGTCCGCAACGGCGCCCGGCTGTACACGGTCGACCCGCGCCGGACGAGCAGCGCCGAGTGGGCGGACACGTGGCTCGGGATCGACGTCGGCTCGGACATCGCCCTGGCCAATGCGATCGGCCGCGAGATCATCGCCGCCGGGCTCGAGGACAAGGCGTTCATCGAGCGCGCCACCAGCGACTACGACGCGTACAAGGCCAAGGTCGAGACCTACACCCTCGACTACGCAGAGCGTGAGACCGGCGTCCCGGCCGAGGCGATCCGCGAGATGGCCCATGCGTTCGCGACGGCCGACAAGGCGATGATCTGCTGGACCCTCGGGATCACCGAGCACCACAATGCCGTCGACAATGTCCTCGCCCTGATCGATCTCGTCCTCCTGACCGGGCACGTCGGGCGCTGGGGCAGCGGCGTCAATCCGCTGCGCGGCCAGAACAACGTCCAGGGCGGTGGCGACATGGGCGCCCTGCCCGATCGGCTGCCGGGCTTCCAGCATGTCGAGAACGACGAGCTCCGGGCGAAGTTCGACGCCCGGTGGGGCGTGACCGTCCCGCCGAAGCGCGGCTGGCACCTGTCGGGCATGTTCGACGCGATGGAGCGCGGCGAGCTCCAGGCGATCTACGTGATCGGCGAGAACCCGGTCCAGTCCGAGGCCGACCAGAAGCGGGCGAAGCATCTCCTCTCGACTCGTGACTTCATGGTCGTCCAGGACATCTTCCTGACCGCGACCGCCGAGCTCGCCGACGTCGTCCTGCCCGCCGCCGCCTCGTGGGCCGAGAGCGAGGGCACGGTCACCAACTCCGAGCGACGCGTCCAGCGCGTCCGCAAGGCGCTCGACCCGCCGGGCGAGGCCCGCGACGACCTCTGGATCATCGAGGAGATCGCATCGCGAATGGGCGCCGACTGGGGCTGGGAGACCGCGGAGGACGCCTGGAACGAGGTCCGCGCGCTGTCGCCGGTCCACGCCGGGATGTCGTACGCCCGGCTCGAGGAGCTCGGCGGGCTCCAGTGGCCGTGCTACGACGAGCACCATCCCGGCGAGCTGTTCCTCCACAGCCGCCTGTGGGAGGACCCGGTGCCCGGCAACCGGGTGCCGTTCGTCGCGGTCGACCACGACCCGCCGGTCGACAAGCTGTCCGACGACTATCCGATCCGGCTGACGACCGGCCGCCGTCTGGACTCGTACAACACGGGCGTCCAGACCGGCGGGTACACTTCCCCGCTTCGGCGCGGAGAGTCGCTCGACATCTCGCCGGAGGACGCGACGGCATTCGGCCTGGCGGACGGCGAGCGGGTCCGGGTCGTGTCGCGCCGCGGCCAGGTCGAGGCGCCGATCCGGATCGATGAGTCGCTCCGGCCCGGGCTGACGTTCATGACTCTCCACTTCCAGGATGATGTCGCAACGAACCTCCTGACGATCGACGCCACGGATCCGAAGTCCGGCACCGCGGAGTTCAAGGCGACCGCGATCCGGATCGAGAAGCTCGAGGCGCCGGTCACCGTCGGCTGAGCCGGCGGCCCGTCGGTCGTAGACTCCGTCGATGAGCATTCCGGCCCGCC
This sequence comes from Chloroflexota bacterium, assembly GCA_031361415.1. Taxonomy (GTDB): domain Bacteria; phylum Chloroflexota; class Limnocylindria; order Limnocylindrales; family CSP1-4; genus CF-46. The sequence continues at coordinate 31,698 of JANMCU010000087.1, forward strand.
TGAACATCGTCACGATCGGCGTCGCCGACATCGCCCGCTCGGTTCGCTTCTACCAGGCGCTCGGCTGGGAGCGCTGCGCAACGTCGATGGATGCGATCGCCTGGTTCCGGACGGCGGACAGCTATCTCGGGATCTTCGGCTGGCAGGACCTCGCCGACGACGCGAACCTCGTCGAGCCGACCCGCGGGTCGTTCGGCGGGATCACCCTCGCGATCAACATCGAGTCGCGCGCGGCGGTGGTCGCCGCGCACGACGACGCCGGCGCCCCGGGCGGCACGAACCTGAAACCCCGCAACGGGGGGCCGGTGGGCGACCGTGGGTACTT
>JANMCU010000088.1:0-4940 GCA_031361415.1 Chloroflexota bacterium
CGGAGATCCTGACCGAGCCCGAGGACCGGTTCGATGCGCGCTTCCTGTGGGTCGTGGCCCGCGCGCCGGAATCGCGATGAGCATCGATCTCGAACCCGGCCACCGCGGGCTGCCGAGCTCGGGCGATTCGCCGGAGCCGGAGCCGGAGCCGCGCCTCCCCGATTGCGGCAGCTCGCCCGGGGACGGCGGCGAGGCGCCCGACGCTGCAAGGATCGCCTGGCTGCTCGTGGGTGGGCTCGCGATCGGCGCCGGGACCGCGCTCGGCTGGGATGCGGCCTCGCTCTCGGCCATCGTCACGCCGCCGCCCCTGATCCGCGCCGCCCTCGTCGGTCTGGCGGTTGCGATCGCGCTCGTGCTGCTGCTCGGGGCGCTCAACCGGCTGGTCGGTGACGACGACGAGCCCGGCCGGGCACGTGCGGGCCAGACGCCACGCGACATCGGCGCGATGATCCGCGGCGTCCGGTTCGTGTTCCTCGCCGTGGCAGCCCTCGCGGCAGCTTCGGGCTGGTTGCTCGGCCACCCGCTGCCGCTCGTCGTGGCGCTCGTCATCGCCGGGGTCGATGTCCTCGAGACCTCGTTCCTCCTGATCGTCGTCGGCCTCAGAAGCGGGCGCTGATCTCGCGTCGGTTCGCCGTGAACAGCGGTGGCTCCGAGCGCCGCCGCGCCGATCCCAATCGCGCAACACCGAATTGACGACGGCCGCTGATCGGCCCAGGGCGCGGGGGCGAGCGGTGCGCGGCTCGTCGCGCAGGCCCGGCCGGCCGCGGATTTCTTGCGCTCAGGCGAGAGCCGCCTGTTGAAGCGGCCGCCCGCCCGAATCTGTTGCGCTCAGGCGGGAGCCGCCTGCCGGACAGAGGACAGCGCGGGCGGCCGAGCGTGAACGTCGCCAACCGAGCGCATCAGCTCGCACCAGTAGGCGCCAGATTCCTGAGCGCAACGGTTCGCCGAGACGCATCGCGGCGCGCGAACGGTCCACGCGGACGAGCGGCGGGCGGACAGCCGGCGCGCGGTCTGGTCGTGGATCAGCGCGCGGCCACGGCTGCCAGGAGCGCGCCGTCGGTCGGGGTCGAGCCGAGGCCGAGCCGCCCCCCGATCCGCGCGGCCAGCGGCGGCTCGAGGAACGTGGATGCGAGCGTCGGCCACGCCGCCTCGGCGAAGACCTCGGCGGGCGAGCCATCCAGAACGACCCGGCCGTCGCGCATCACGATGATCCGTTCGAACGCCTCGGCTACGAAGCGCATGTCGTGGCTGATGGCGACGACGGTTCGTCCGGCCGCGGACAGGTCGGCCACGATCCGGTGGATCCGCTCGACGCCGCGCGCGTCCTGGCCGGTCGTCGGCTCGTCGAGGACGACGACCGGCGTGTCCATCGCAAGGATCGAGGCGAGGGCAAGGAGCTTCCGGCGCGAGTAGCCGAGATCGTACGGATTGGTCTCGGCGTCCTTGTCGAGGCCGGTCGCGACGAGCGCGGCATCGATCGACTGCTCCAGCTCCGTCCCACGCCGGCCGAGGTTGCGCGGTCCGAACGCAACCTCCGTCCGCACCTTGCCGGCGAAGATCTGGCGATCCGGGTCCTGGAACGCGAGTCCGACCGTCGCCGCCAGGTGGGCCACCCGGCGGCTCGCCACGTCGACGCCGTCGACGAAAACGCGGCCCTCGGTCGGCCGGAGCAGGCCGTTGAAGTGCCGGACGAGGGTCGACTTGCCCGAGCCGTTCTGGCCGACGATCGCGATCCGGTCCCCGCGCTCGATCGCGAGGTCCACCCCGTCGAGCGCCCTCGTCGCGCCGTCGTACACGTGAACGAGGCCCTCGGTCCGGAGGACGACGTTGCGATCGGCCACGGGATCCGGCGCAACTGCGCTCATCGGGCCGAGTCCGCGAGTGCCCCGGCCAGCACACCGGGCTCGATCCCGCGCCCCGTGAGCGCCGCGGCGAGTCGGGCACGGGCCGGCCGCTCGACGCCGAGCGCCGCGAGGCGCGGGTCGTCGAAGACCTCCGCCGTCGGGCCGTCGATGACGATCCGGCCGCCGTCGATTGCCACAATCCGGCTGCAGAGCCCGTCGAGCAGGTCGGTCTTGTGCTCGGCGATCAGGAGCGAGGTGCCCGTCCCGGCCAGGCTGCGCAGCGCCTCGCCGACGAGTCGCGTGCCGGCCGGGTCGAGCTGCGCGGTCGGCTCGTCGAGGATCACGTGGCGTGGCCGCATCGCGAGCAGCGACGCGATCCCGACGAGCTGAGCCTGTCCGCCCGACAACCGTTGCGGGTCGCGCAGGACGAGATGCTCGAGCTTCAGGCAGACGATCGCCTCGCGTGTCCGCTCGACGGTCTCGTCGACCGCGAGCCCGAGGTTCATCGGGCCGAGCGCGATCTCCTCGAAGACCGTCGCGGCGATCCCCGACCGCTGGGTGTTCGGGTTCTGGAACCCGACGACGACCCGCTCCGCGAGCTCATGGGTCGCGAGGCCCGCAGCGGGCGTTCCATCGAGCGTTAGCGTCCCCCGGAGGCTGCCCCCGACGGACGCCGGGGCGAGCCCGGAAGCGATCAGGCACAGGGTCGACTTGCCGGCCTCGTTCGCCCCGACGAGTCCCACGATCTCGCCGTCGTCGAGACGCAGGTCGATGTCGCGGAGGACCTCGGTCGCATAGCCGGCGTAGCGATACGAGACGCCCGTGAGCTCGAGCATGTCAGGGCAGGCTCGGAAAGGTTCCGGTCAATCGGCCGACGATCGCGGCACCCAGGGCGATCAGCAGAACGATCCGGACGAGGAGCTGAACGGGGCTGTCCGGGATTTGCCAGAGCAGGTGGCGCTGACCGGGCCGCCCGAAGGCTCGAACCTCCAGGGCCAGGCTCCGCTCCTCGACCTCCGTCAACGACGAGAGGATCACGGGCCCGACCAGCGGCAGGACGCCGCGCAGCCGAGCCCGGATGCTGCCTTCGGTGTCGAGTCCCCGGGCGCGCTGGGCGCTGGCGATGACGCTCGCCCGCTCGACCATCGCGGGCACGGCCTCGAGGGTGGCCAGCGCGACGAATGCAAACCGCGGCGACAGCCCGCGTCGCTCGAGATCGAGGACGAAGCTGCGCGGCTCGGTCGTCAGGCCGAACAGCCCGATCGAAGTCGAGATCGCGAACAGCCGGACGAGTGTCTGGCCGGCGAAATCGACGCCCTCCCTCGTCGCATCGAACGGCCCGATCGAAAACAGGACATGCGTTCCGGCCCGGGTGAAGACGCTGACGAGGACGACCGAGATCGCGATCGGGAGGGTCAACAGGAGCGAGATTCGGACGAGACGTCCCGCGACGCCCGCGAGCGCGGCGGCCGGCAGGATGGCCAGGCCGATGATCGCGAGCGGCCCGAGATAACCGCCGAGGACGAATGCGCCGAGGGATTCGACCGTCGCGAGGACGGCCTTGGTCAGCGGGTTGAGGCGGTGATAGGCAGATGGCGCCGCCGGGGCGAGGCTCGCGAGGAAGGCAGCGTCGCTCGCCGTCAGGGCGCCAGCGCCGCCCGGGTTCGCGGGATCGATCGGCTAGCCCTCCAGCCCGACGGCCTGCTCGCCCTGCGGGAAGCGGGCCACGAATCGACGGCTGAGAGCGCCCAGGATGGCAAACACGACGAAGAAGGTCAGCGTCTTGTCGATCGGGTCGGACAGGAGGCCCTGCTTGAGGACCGCTGTCCCGAGGTCGTCACCCGCCTTCTGGAACGCCGCCACGAGGAGGTCGGTGCCCGAGCCCGTGACGCCGCCGAAGACGATCGACGAGATCGGCTGGGAAATGAGCGCCGAGATGATCCCGCACGACAGCCCGGCGACGAACACGTACGCGGCTCCGAGATCCCGGCGGATGAACAGCAGGGCCAGGAGCCCGACCACGGCGGCGATCAGGAGCAGCGCCACGAGCCAGCCGAGGAGGATGAAGATCGGGTCGGGCGCGGGGGCTCCGGCGGCCGGCGTGGCGAAGAAGGTGAGGCCGTTGGTGTAGAACGGCACGAACCCGTAGATGCCGATGACGGCGACGATCGCGGCGACCACGATGCCCCCGATCGCGAGCTGCTGGCCGGAGGCATTCGGTCGGCTGCGAAAGAAGCCGAGCCGGCCGAAGACGCCCGCGAGCAGGCCGATCTCGACGGCCACGATGAAGAACGGCGCGGCGTAGTCCGAGTGGAACGGTGCCGGCAGGACGTAGGTCCAGATCAGGTTCGCCAGTCCGCCGGTCAGCGCCCCGGCGATGGGCCCGGCGAGGACGCCGACGAGGATCGTCCCGATCGAATCGAGGTAGACGGGCACCTTGAGGGCCTGGGCGACCGTCTGGCCGAGGATGATGTTGATCGCGATGGCGATCGGGATCAACACGATCGTTCGTGTGTCGAACTGCGAGGAGATGGACTCCAGGCGGCCCGTCTGGCCGTACTCCGTCGCGGCATACGCGATTACGCCCACGATTAGCGCCGCGGCCAGGATCCAGACGACCGTGCTGAAGCCGACCGGGACGCCCGAGACCTTGTCCGGCGTGAGGTCGATGTTGCCCGCCACGTTGATGCCGACGACCAGCACGACGATGAACGCCACAATGCCGATGAGCGCTCGGAGCCCAGTGCCCGCCATGTGACCTCCTCCATGTGATCCGCGAGCGTCCACCTTCGCGATCGCCCGGGACCTCGACCCTCCGCGGGTAGTGTGCTACGTCGGACGAGACGCCGCCAGTTTGCCGACGCGCTCGACGAACCGGCGCAGGAACTCCTGTGCGTCGGCTTCGACCGCCACGTCGACGTTCGGTGGCCGGCCCCACACTCCGCGCCAGTCGGTCACCGTCTCGCCCGTGGTCAGCGTCCCGCCCAGCTCGACGTCGACCGTGACCGGCTTCGTTCGCACGAGCGAGGGGTCGAGGGCCGCGGCAACCGCCAGCGGATCGTGGATGAAGGCGCCGTAGAAGCCGTCGTAACGGGC
>JANMCU010000100.1:0-4046 GCA_031361415.1 Chloroflexota bacterium
TGGTCGTAGCGGCAGTCGGCCGGCTTCTTGTCCGGGCGCCAGCGGACGAACGTCGTGCCATGTCGGAACCGATCGCCCTGGAGATGGTCGTACGCGACCTCGACCGCGCGCTCCGCGCGAAGCGGTTCCCAGGACAGGTCCTTGCCCCGGTTCCAGCGGCTCGTCGCGCCCGGCAGGCGCTGGCCGGACGCGTCGGCCGCGCCCATCGACGACCACTCTGCCCACTCGCCCCACGGATGGTCGACGAGCGCGTTCACGCGCAGGGGCGCCAGCGCCTCGACGAGCGCCGCGCGCTTGTCCCAGGTGAACGACGAGGTGACCCCGACGTGGTGAAGGTTGCCCCCGTCGTCGAACAACCCGAGCAGAAGCGACCCGACGTGCGTCCCCGGGCCGTTCTTGTGCCAGCGGAACCCGGCGACGACGCAGTCGGCGGTGCGCTGGTGCTTGATCTTGAGCATTGCCCGCTTGCCCGGCTGGTACAGGCCGTCAAGCTTCTTGGCGACGACGCCATCGAGCCCGGCGCCCTCGAACCGGTCGAACCAGTCCGCGGCGAGGACGCGGTCGAGCGTCGCGGGCGTCAGGTGGATGGGCGGCTCGACCCCGCCGAACACAGCCTCGAGCCGGGCCCGCCGCTCGCCCTGGGGAATGCCACGCAGGTCCTCGTCGCCGAGGGCGAGGAGGTCCCAGCCGACGAAGCTCGCGGGCGTCTCTTCGGCCAGCATCTTCACCCGAGAGGCGGCCGGGTGGATCCGCAGGAGCAGGGACTCGAACGCGAGCGCGCCGTCGGTCGCGATGACGACCTCGCCGTCGACCACGCAGCGCTCAGGAAAGCTCGCCCGGATCGGCGCGGACAGCTCCGGGAAGTAACGGTCGAGCGGCTTGAGGTCGCGGCTCTGGATCAGGACGTCGTCGCCGTCACGGAAGACGATCGCCCGGAAGCCGTCCCATTTCGGCTCGAACAGCCAGCCGTCGCCATCGGGCAGACCGTTTGAGGGCTTGGCCAGCATCGGCTCAAGCGGCGGATCAAACGGCAAGTGCATGTGCCCGAGTCTAGAGGCTGTTGCGTGGGAACGACCTGCAAGGCGGTCCGGAACCGCGGGCGTGCTACCGGCGTCCCCCGGACCCAGGCCGCCGGACACGGCAGCCCAGAGGAGGACGGCGCCATGCGCAGTTCCGCTCGCACCGCTCGACGGACCAAGACCATTGCTCGGGTCATGCTTCTCGTGGGAATCGCCCTTGTCGTGGCTGCATGCTCCGGGTCGTCCGCCGCGACGGCGGGCGCCCAGGGGGCGGCCGCCGCTCCGGCCGGAGGGCCCGTCCAGGCCGCCGCGTCGGCCGGCGCGGCATTCGGGAACGGAGGCAACGGGAACGGCTCGCAGAATGGCGGCAACGTCCAGCAGGCACCGCTCGTCGACGACACGAAGATCGTCCGGACCGGGTCGCTCGAGATGACCGTGGCAGATACCGACAAGGCCCTGCTCGCCGGGCGCGACGCCATCCGGGCGCTCGGTGGCTACATCGGCGCGTCGCAGCAGCAGCGGACCAACGGAACGGTCGTGGGCACGGTCACGTATCGGATCCCGGTCACCCGCTGGGAGGACGCGCTCACGGCGATCCGTAATCTCGGGACCGAGGTCGGAGAGCAGACCCAGGCTGTGGAGGTCACCGGCCAGCTGGTCGACCTCGATGCGCGCATTCGGAACCTCAGAGCGAGCGAGACCGCACTCGTCGGCTTCGCGGCGCAGGCACCGAAGACCTCGGACCTGCTCGAGATCCAGGCCCGCCTGACCGACACGCGCGGCCAGATCGAGCAGCTCACGGCACAGCAGGCGACGCTTTCGGACCAGGCCGCGTTGGCGACCCTCGCGGTCACATTCGGAACCGAGGTCGTGGCCGTCACCGAGGCAGCAGCCAGATGGGATCCGGCAGCCCAGGTCGACCGCGCGTCGGCCACGCTGATCGGCGTCGGACAAGCCGCCGCGAACTTCCTCATCGTGTTCGCGATCGTCTGGCTTCCCATCCTCCTCGTGCTGGCGATCCTTGGCGCGATCGGGCTGGCAATCGCCCGCCGACTCGGTTGGCGCCGGCCAAGCGGCGTTCCGCCGAGCGACCCGACGGCCCCCGTCCCGCCGCCGGCTCCGGCACCGGCTGCGGAGGCCTGACGACGGCGCGGGGCTACTGCCCGAGGGCTACTGCCCGCGGGCTACTGCGCGAGGGCTACTGCCCGAGGGTCGCGAGCGCCTTGCGGGCGGCTTCGCGGCCCAGGTTCCATGACGGCCAGCCCGTCGCAGCCGCCTCATCGAGCGCGGCGCGGCGCACGAGGAGCCGCCGGCTGAGCTCGAAGCGGTCGGCTGGGCCAAGCGCGGGCAGCACCGCGACGAGGGCCGGGATCGCATCGTCTCCGAGGCGCGTGGCGTAGCTGACGTCGAGCCCGGTCATGCCGTCCGCGGGAACGAGGGCCGGGTCGAGCACGCGAGCGACGTTCTGCTCGGCGATGAGCCGGGACGGCCCGACGAGATTGATCACGACGAGGACGGCGACCGCCGCCAGGGCCAGTCCGTGCAGCAGCCAGCGCATCCGGTCGCGCGCGAGGAGGACGATCGTGACGGCGATCCCGATCGCGAGCCAGACGATCGTCGCGAGGACGTAGAACCGGAGCTCCGTCCAGCCATACGCCTCCTGGTAGATGCGCAGCCGCAGGAGCGCCGACGCGAGCACGATCGCCGTCAGCCCGGCCAGCGCCAGCCCGGCACCGACGAGGACCGGGCTGCGCCGGGCGGCCAGTGCGTGGACGGTCGCGAGCAACCCACCGGCGAGCACGGCCACCCAGACGAGCTCGAAGAAACCGCTCCGGGCGTACTGGGCATACGGCAGGCCGGTCGCCGCAAGCGTGTCCTGTCCGCCGAACAGGTAGGCGACCTGGAGGAGCACGAAGATCGCGAACAGAATGTCCACCGCGACGAGGATCGTCGTCGCCTCGATGGCTCCGATCCGGACCGGCCGGCCGTACGCGATCGAGCCGTCCGGGTCGGGCAGGCCGATCGCCGCCGCGCCGAGCGACTGCGGCCGCGGCTCGACCGAACGCTCGCCTCGGCTTCGCGCCGGCCCGAGCGCGCCCGAGGCCACCGCGAGGAGGCCGGCGACCGCCCACGCGATGAGGAAGGCGATCGACAGACGGACCGGCAGCTCGCCGAGGTCGACCTGCCACGTGAAGAGCCGGCTCATCAGCTGCTCGAACGCGACATCCGCGGCCGAGAAGAGGCTCGCGAAGACGAACAGGACCGGGATCGCGATCAGGAGGCCGCGGGCGATCGGTCCGGCCCAGGCCGGGAGTCGCGCGATCGCCGGTTCACCCTCGTCGTCGGTGCCCGAGCGTGCCGGTCGGGTGGCGGTCACAACCCGGAAGGTCCCGATCCCCGCCCAGCCGAGCACGACGAACGCCAGCTCCACGACCGCGACGGCCGCCCGGCGGGTGACCGCCTGGCCCGCGATCGCCGCGATCGACGCGCCGAGCAGGGCGCACGCCGTCATGAGGTCGAGCGCGAGCAGAGCCGGGTCGGCGCGGATCGCGATCGAGACGAAGATCTCCAGCCGCCGGCGGCAGCCAGCGATCGAGTGGATCGATCCGCGCGTCGGATGGCCGGAGGAGGAGCGCCGCGCCAAGGAGGGCGCTCGCGAGGATCGGGGCGTTGATCCCGAGCAGGTTGCCCAGGAGCAGAGCCTGGGCGACGAGCCCCACGACGGCGGCCAGGACGAGGATCCGGAGGGCGGCTGGTCGGGTCATGGGTGCTCCCGTGCGCGGCGCCGGTCGGCGCGGGCCTCTCGTCGCATGAGGTTGGCGGTCGGGCTGAGCCGAGGGAACGACGTGAAGCCCGAAGGAATGCCGGATGCGTCCGGACGACGAACGGTCGGCGAGGCTGCCCAGCGGAGACGGGCCGGCGAGCGCGCCTGTTGCGCGGGGCAGGTGGTTGGCGCAACCGGGTGGCGGCACGGATCCCGTGCCTCCCGTGGCACGATGGCGCCGATGACCGAGCAGGCTGAACGCT
>JANMCU010000105.1:0-4758 GCA_031361415.1 Chloroflexota bacterium
CTCGTCCGCGGCCTGCTGCTCAATCGTGCGCCAGTCGTCGCTGGCGTGGGGCTGTGTCTCGTCGGCGGGGTCGGAAGGCTTGTCGGTCATCAGGCAAAGAATCTCGTCTGCGAGGGGTGTGTGGAGCGAGCGCGACGCGGTCGTCCGGTGAGCTTGACTCTAGCCTGGGGTCTCGCGGTTCAGGCCCGGCGCCCCGGTCGGTGAAGAATCCGCCATCTTCGGAAGGGCTGGCGTGGGTTCGCGTGTCGTGCCGGTGGGGGTCTGGCCATCGTCATCGCGACGTGGGTCCGCCGGCAGCGTGACCGTGAAGGTCGTCCCGGCACCAAGGCGGCTGACCACGGCCACCGTGCCGCGATGCATGTCGACGATCGAGTGGACGATCGCGAGTCCCAGGCCACTGCCGCTGCCGCGAGCCTCGTTCGCCCGGGAGCCGCGGTAGAACCGCTCGAAGATCCGCGGCAGCTCGTCCGGCTCGATGCCGACACCGGTGTCGGCGACCTCGATCCGCGCCCCACCGTCTGCGGTCGCGCTCACTCCGACATCGACCGATCCGCCGGGCTCGGTGAACTTGATCGCGTTGCCGACCAGGTTCGTGACGACCTGGCCGATCCGCTGCGGGTCGTGGCGCAGGCGAATCGGCGCGGAGGCGAGGTCGAGCCGCAGGGCGACCCCTCGGCGGCGGGCCGCTGGTCGGGCCTGCTCGACCGCCGATTCGACGGCCGCCCGGAGGTCGTCCGGGCGGAGGTCCAGCAGGACCAGCCCCGAGTCGAGCTTGGAGAGCTCGAGGAGGTTCTGGGCGAGCCAGTCGAGCCGTTCGAGCTGGATCCGGCTGCTGTTGAGGAACTCGGCCCGGGCCGTCGGGTCGTCGCCCGCCCGCGCGGTGAGGAGCTCGTTGAACGTCAGGAGGGCGGCGATCGGTGTTCGCAGCTCATGCGACACATCGGCCAGGAAGTCGCGACCGCGGTCCCGGTCGCGCCGGATCATCGCGACGCTCGCCTCGAGCTGGTCGGCCATCGCATTGAACTGCGTGGCCAGTGCCGCCAGCTCGGAGGACCCGGCGCGGACGTCAGCGCGCGGGATCCGGCTCGACAGATCGCCGGCGGCTAGCGCGCGGGACGCCTCGGTCAGGCGGCGGAGCGGCGTCGTGACCCGGATGGACATCGCCGCGGCGACGATCACCGCGATCCCGAGGGCCAGCGCGCCGACGGCCGCGGCCACGGTCGTGACGTTGTCGATCGCCGTCTGGCGGAACGTGTACGGGTTCGACAGGCGGACGAGGATGACGTAGGGGTACTGGCTGTTGAGGGCCGGCCGGAGGAGAGGCTCGGCGACGAGCGCCTCCTTCTGCAGCCCGGGCCGGTCGGGTGCGGGTGGCGCCGCCGAGGCATGGAACGACCCGTTCGATGCCGGCACGATCCCGTTGAGATCGCCCTGACCGACCTCGGGCAGCCCGAGCGTGTAGTCGACGTCAGCCTCGGCGAGCCGATCCGCGATGAACGAGACTCGATCGGGTGCCTCGAGCGCTGAGACCACCAGCGGGTTGACCGTGTTGTCGGCCCGGACCACCGGTGCGCCGGCCGCGACGTCGCCGGCGTAGAAGTCGATGTACGCGGCGACGAGGGCGGTCTTGTCGCGGATATCCGCAGCCTGCTGGGTCCGGAACTCGTCGTCGAGGCGGTTGAGCACGAAGACGGTGACCAGCAGGAGCGTCAGGGCCACCACGCTCGCGAATCCGAGCGTCAGGCGGCTCTGGAGGGTCTTGGGTCCGGCCCGCCGGATGACCTTCGGGATCAGCCGTGGGCGGCGCATCCGGCGGCCGGGGGCTTCGGCCGCGGGGCGGTTCGCGTTCGGGCTTGGCGAGGCGTCCGCGGCCGTGCCCGGTCTAGCGCTCGGCGAATGCGTAGCCGACGCCGCGGACCGTCATGACGAACGCGGGCACGGCCGGATCGTCCTCGATCTTGTCGCGCAGGTGGCTGACGTGGACGTTGATCGTCTTCTCGTCCTGGTCGAGCGCCTCGTAGTCGCGCAGGAGCTCGAGCAGCTCGCTCCGGGTGTAGACGCGGCCGGGCCGGGAGGCGAGATGGCGGAGAATCTCGAACTCGGTCGGGGTCAGCGAGATCCGGCGATCGCCGCGCTGGACTCGTCGCCGTTCGAGGTCGATCACGAGGTCACCGTGGCGGATGACCCGCCCGCCGGCCGCGTCGCTGAGATCGCCATACGCGCGTCGGAGGAGCGCCTTGATCCGGCTCATCAGCTCGCGCAGGCCGAACGGCTTGGTCAGGTAGTCGTCGGCGCCGAGCTCGAGGCCGATCACCTTGTCGACCTCGTCGTCACGGGCGGTCAGGACGAGGACCGGTGCCTTCGAGCCGGACGCCCGAAGCCGGCGAAGGACCTCGAAGCCGTCCATTCCCGGCAGGCGGACGTCGAGGACCACGAGGTCGGGTGCCTGGTTCGTCGCGAAGTCCAGACCCTCTTCGCCGCTCTTGGCGACCGCGACCTGGTAGCCCTCCTGCTGGAGGGCGTACTGGATCCCGCGGGCGACCGCAAACTCGTCCTCGACGATCAGGATCGTGGCACTCATGCGGCCGACTGTACACCGGGCGCCCCGAACCGAGCGGCGCGGGCCGCTTCCAGCCCGGGCCGTGATAAGGTGTGCGCTCGTTCCGGGCGCCCCGACCCTGCCGTCGGCGAGCCGCGCCCGCTCCACATGTGCCCAACCGAGGTCCCGCCCCGATGTCCACCGCCACGACCGATCGCCTGCACCTCGCGGCCGAACCGCGCGAGCTGGTCGGCAAGAAGGTTGCCACCCTGCGCCGCGTCGGCCGCCTGCCCGCGGTCGTCTACGGTCACGGCGTCAGCTCCGAGAACGTGTCGATCGATGCCCACGAGTTCGAGCTCCTCCGCCGCAAGGCCGGCCAGAACGCCCTGATCGACCTGTCGGTCGACGGCAAGAAGGCGCGACCGGTCCTCGTCCACGACGTTCAGGTCCACCCGGTCCATCGGCGGCCCCTCCACGTCGACCTGTTCCTGGTCCGGATGACCGAGGAGCTGACGGTCGACGTGCCGCTCGTCCCGATCGGCACCTCGAATGCCGTCGAGAACCTCAACGGCACGCTGATGCACCAGCTCGACTCGGTCCGGATCAGGGCCCTGCCGGACCATCTTCCGCAGTCGATCGAGTATTCGATCGAGTCGCGCGCCGACATAGACCCCGTCGTCAACGTGTCCGACCTCTCGATCCCTGGCGATGTCACGCTACTGAACGACGCCGACGAAGTCGTCGCCAAGGTCCTTGCCTCGCGACTTCAGGCCGAGGCCGCCGCCGAGAGCGCGGAGACCGCGGAGGCCGCTGCAGAGGCCGCGGAGGGCGCCGAGGGCGAGGCCCCGGCTCCGACCGAGGGCGAGGCTCCCGCCGGGGACGACTCGGAGAGCTGATCCGAAGGGTCGACCGCTCCGCGATCAGCCGTCCCGTCGTCGGCTGGTGAACCCGGCGTCGGTCGCATCGACGAGCTCGATCCGGTTGCCGAACGGGTCGGTCGTGTAGCAACGGGCCAGTCCCGTGTCCGCGTCGTCGTCATCGACCCTTGCTCCGGCCGCGATCAGCGCCCGTCGAGCGACCGCGAGGTCCGCGACGATCAGGCATGGATGGGCCTTCCGGGCGGCGATGAACCGATCGTCCACGCCGAGATGGATCGACGTGCCGCCGGGTCCCGCGAACCAGCAGCCGCCGCGGCCTGCCAGCGACGCCGGCTTGGCGACCTCGTGGAGCCCCAGGACCGTCGCGTAGAACTGGCGCGCCGCAGCCTCGCCGCGAAGCGGCATCGTCAGCAGGACGTGATCGATGCCGATCACGCCGATGCCGACCGACACCTGGTCGTGATCGATCGTCATCGTCGGACCCCGCGGACCCTGACCGTCGGCTGGCGCAGGGCGAGCTGCTCCGGCCGGCGCCTGGCCAGACGACCGCGGAGGGTGGCCTCGAACCGGGCCCGGACATCCGGCTCCATCGTCTGGACGAGATCCTCCTCGTCGAACTCGGCCATGAACCCGACGTAGCCGTCGATCGTGAACTCGTGGACGAGCTCGGCCGCGCCGGCCGTCACGTCAGCGAAGCCCGCCCGCCGCATCTGGGCGGCCGCCGCTGCCGTGTCGCGCAGGTCCCCGGGTCGATCGTTCCATTCGCGCGGCTCCTCGCCGACGTCTTCGAGGGCGTCGTCGAAGTCGATGTCGGGCGCCCAGATCGCGTCGTGGGCCAGCCACGATACCCAGCTGAACAGGCCACCAGGCCGGAGGACGCGGCGAACCTCCCGGAGCGCCCGGAAGCGGTTCGGCACGAGCTGGAGCACGAACGACGACACGGCCACGTCGAAGCTGCCGTCCTCGAGGCCGAGATCGTCGGCGAATGCCACCCGGAGATCGAGGCCCGCCCGCTGGTCGGGCGTCAGGAGGCGGTCGGCCTCGGCCGTGGCCTTGGCGATCATCCCGGACGAGGCGTCGATCGCGCTGACCCGGACGGCCGGCCAGCGCCGGAGCAGCTCGATCGCCAGTGTCCCGGTTCCCGTTCCGACATCGAGGATCCGCGTTGCGCCGGCCATGATCGCTGCGGCGGCCCCATCGACCGCGGCGAGCGCAGCCGGGGCGATGACGGGCGCCCACCACTGCGCGTAGCCCTCGGAGATCCGGTCGTAGCGTTCAGCCTGCTCGGTCATCGGCGCCATCGTGCCACGGGAGGCACGGGATCCGTGCCGCCACCCGGTT
>JANMCU010000172.1:0-3425 GCA_031361415.1 Chloroflexota bacterium
CTACGTGGATGGTCGCCGGGTGGCCACCGCAGTCGCACCGCTCAGCGCGCGGGCCACGACGAACGACGTCGCTCCGGCGCCGTCGATCCGCGACGAGATCCTCGACGCGATCGATGCGGAGGCCCGGTTCGCCGCGGCCGAAGGCGTCGCGACCGAGGCGGACATCGATCTTGCCATGCGCCTCGGGGCGAACCATCCAATCGGCCCGTTCGAGCGGATGCGCACGGGCGGCCGGACCTCCTAGGTTCGGAGCCGGCCCATACAATCGGTCCATGACCCGTGATCTCCACCGACCGCTCCGCGACGCCTGGGTCGTGGAGGCGGTCCGCACCCCGATCGGTCGATATGGCGGTGCCCTCGCCACGGTTCGCCCGGACGACCTTGCGGCCGCGGCGATCCGGGCCGTCGTCGAGCGATCCGGGATCGATCCCTCGCTCATCGAGGACGTGATTCTCGGCTGCGCCAACCAGGCCGGCGAGGACAACCGCGACGTCGCCCGGATGGCCCTGCTCCTGGCGGGATTGCCGGTCGAGGTCGGCGGGCTGACCGTCAACCGGCTGTGCGGGTCGGGGCTCCAGGCCGTCAACTCGGCGGCCCACGCGATCGCCGTCGGCGATGGCGACGTGTTCATCGGCGGTGGGGTCGAGTCGATGACCCGGGCACCGTACGTGATGGCCAAGCCCGCGGCGCCGTTCGACCGCGGGCCGCGCGAGCTCGAGGACACGACCCTCGGCTGGCGCTTCCTGAACCCGGCGCTGGCGGCCCTCCATTACCCGTACTCGATGGGCGAGACCGCGGAGAATGTGGCCGAGCGCTGGACCGTCGATCGGGCGGCCCAGGATGCGTTCGCGCTCGCCTCGCAGCAGAAGGCGGTCGCCGCGATCGAGGCCGGCCGGTTCGACGACCAGATCGTTCCCATCTCGATCCCGGCCAGGAAGGGCGAGCCTGTCGTCGTCGCGCGCGACGAGCATCCGCGCGCCGACTCGTCCGCGGAGGCCCTGGCGAGGCTCCGGCCGGCGTTCCGCGACGGCGGGACCGTGACCGCCGGCAACAGCTCCGGGATCAACGACGGGGCGTCCGCCGTGCTGCTGGTCGAGGCGGACCGGGCCCGGGCGCTCGGGCTCCGACCGATGACCCGGATCGTGTCGACCGCGGTCGCCGGGGTCGACCCCGCGATCATGGGCTACGGCCCCGTACCGGCCACGCGCAAGGCCCTCGAGCGGGCAGGGATCACCGCGGCCGACCTCGATCTCATCGAGCTCAATGAGGCGTTCGCGAGCCAGTCGATCGTGTGCATCGACGAGCTCGGGCTCGACCCGACGAAGGTGAATGTCAACGGCGGCGCGATCGCACTCGGCCACCCGCTCGGGATGAGCGGTGCGCGCCTGATCACGATGCTCAGCCACGAGTTGCGCCGGACCGGCGGGCGCTGGGGCCTCGCGACGATGTGCATCGGGGTCGGCCAGGGGATCGCGACGGTCGTCGAGCGCATCGACGGCTGACCAGCCCCAGTTCCGCCCGAAGCCGCAGGTTTCGGCGTCACTCTTGCCGGAATCCGTTGCGCCGCGTACGATCGACCCATCGACGAACCCCGGCGATTCCCCGAGAATGCCGAATCAACCCGCACCCTCCCGAGGAGGCCTCTCTCGATGTTGGAAACCCAGCCGACCGTCGTCCAGCCCGTCATCAGCCCGACGACCGTCGTCAGCCTGTCCGATGCAGCCGCGCTCAAGCTGCGCGAGCTGACGGCCGAGGAAACGAATCCCGACATCGGGCTGCGTGTGTATGTCTACTCCGGCGGCTGTTCCGGCTTCCGTTACGGGATGATGCTCGAGGACGCCCCGACCGCCGAGGACAAGGTCCTCGAGGCGAACGGCGTCAAGGTCTACGTCGACGGCAAGTCGGTCGACCTGCTCAAGGGCTCCCAGATCGACTATGTCGACACGCTGATGGGCGCCGGCTTCACCGTGAACAACCCGAACGCGGTCGCGGCCTGCGGCTGCGGCTCGAGCTTCCGGACCGCCGACGACGCCGGCAGCGCCAAGGGCTGCTCGCACTGACCCGTTGACCGCCGCCCGCGTCGCGCTCGACGCGGACGGGCCGCAGCCGCCGGCCCGTCCGGCGGCTGTTTCGATTCCCTAGACTGGGGACCGGACGCGCAGCTCACATCGACCCGATCCCGACCTGGCCTCCCCCGCGCGAGATGACCGCCGGATGGAACTGCCGCTCTTCCCGCTCAACTCGGTCCTCTGTCCCGGCATCGCGCTGCCCCTCCACATCTTCGAGGAGCGCTACCGGGCAATGGTCAGCCATTGCCTCCAGACGACCTCGCCGTTCGGGGTCGTGCTGATTCGCGAGGGGCGCGAGGTCGGCTCCGGGGTGATTTCGTTCAGCGGGATCGGCACGATTGCGGAGATCCGCGATGCCGGCCGGGACGACGACGGTCGCTACGACCTGCTCGTCGTCGGGACGCGACGGTTCGAGATCCGGCGGGTGCTCGACGGCAAGCTCCCGTACCTCGTCGCCGAGGTCGACGTCCTCGACGAGTCGGTGGGCGACGAGCAGGAGGCCCACCGCCTGGCCATGAAGGCGACCCGGCGGTTCGTCACCTATCTCGAACTGCTCCAGCCGCGCCCGGGCGAGACGGCCGACGAGATCGACGTCCGGGTCGAGGTCGAGACCGAGGACGAGGAAGAGGTCGCGGACGAGGAGGAGAACCCGGAGGCCGAGGGCGAGCTCGCCATCGAGGAGGACGCCGACGAGGCACCTGCGGGCGACGGCGACGACGATGATGGCCCGCCGGCTCCCCGCCGGCGACGGGTCACGATCCCTGACGATCCGACCGTTCTGTCCCACCTCCTCGCGGGGATCCTCCAGGTCGAGGCGCCGCGTCGCCAGGGCCTGCTCGAGGCACGGACGACCGAGGATCGCCTGCGCGACCTGCTCGGCCTGATCGACCGCGAGACGTTCCTGCTCCAGCGCCGGCTGCGGTTCTTCCGACCCGAGGCGCGCGTGATCGGCGCCCGGCGCAGCTGACCGCGGGTTGGGCTGCCCTTGCGCGCCTAGTGAGTCAAACAACCCCCGAGACGTCATTCGGGCGCCGAATCGTGCGCCGACCGCACGAACGGTCGTCGGAACAGGCTCAGGAAGGCTCGCAGCGCAGTGACCCCAGCCGTTCAGACGTTGTTTGACGCGCCGGACGCAACGCCATCGGCCGTTCGTCCCCCACCGTGCCGGGCCGGTGCGTTCGCGGACGGGCACTGCCAAATGGGTGCCGCCGCGGCCCGCGTTGACAACCTCGTTTCGGCTGGCGTAGATTATTCACGTGACGTTTAATAACGACAACGACCCGACCCTGACCCGCGACACCGGGTCGGCCGAGGTTGGCCGTGACACCCTGATCATCGAGCTCGTCGACGAGATGA
>JANMCU010000200.1:0-8260 GCA_031361415.1 Chloroflexota bacterium
CGGGTCGGGCGGCGAGCCCGACGGACGCGCCTTCGGCCGCCAGGACGGTCGCGATCGCCGCCCCGAGCCCGCTCGAGCCGCCACCGACCAGGGCACGCAGCCCGGTGAGACCGAGATCCATCGCGCCATCGTAGGGGCTGCCCGGCCTCGGCGCCTCCCGGCCCGACGCACCGACGTTTCGGGTCAGGCCGGACCGGGACGCGAGATGTTGACCGCCCACCAGCGCTCGAAGCCATCGCCACGGACGGCAAAGACATACCGCCCGAGCGACCAGCTCGAGTCCGGCGCGCCGCTCCGACCGTCGCCGCCTCCGCTACCCGCGCCTCCGCTGCCCGGAGTCGCGCCGCCGCCACGCGCGCCCGAGGCGCTGCTCCCGCCGACGGCCCCAATGCTGCCGGCACCC
Organism: Chloroflexota bacterium; assembly: GCA_031361415.1. Lineage (GTDB taxonomy): Bacteria > Chloroflexota > Limnocylindria > Limnocylindrales > CSP1-4 > CF-46. Next base: position 404 of record JANMCU010000200.1, read on the forward strand.
GGGCTGAACAGGGCGCCGAGGTCGGTCGGCCAGTCGGGGACGAGCGATTCGAGGCGGACCGCGACCGCGGTCTCGTCAGCCGCGACCGACCCCACGATCCGCCACGCCGACACGGCGACGTCGGCCGGAGGTCGCTCGTCGCGCGTCCAGGACGAGCAGTAGCCGAGGGCCTCGATCGTCGGCCCGACCTCGATGATCGGAACGCCTGGATCCAGCGGCCCAGACGCCGCCGCGGCGGGCTCCACGAAGCGCCACGCACGGAGCGTCTGGCCGAGGAAGCCCTCGTGGGTGAACACGCGCCAACCGAGCGGCGAGCCGCACTGGAGCTGGAGCGCCTCCGCGGCCGCGGGCGGTCCGGGGATCAGCACCGGGGTGGCCGTCGGCAGGGTGAACGAGCCCTGGACCAGGGGTCCCGGCGGCCGCGCTGCGCCCGCCCACGGCTTGGCGACCATGACGACGATGAACCCGGCCACGAGGACTGCGAGCCAGCCGGTCTGCCGGCTGCGGCGGGCGACCCGGACGGTCGCGGTCGGTGGCGGTTCCGTGCCATCCGGCCACGATGCTGCCGAACCGTGTTGATGCGGTTCGCGTTCGACCATCCGATCGATTCCTCACCCGGGCCCGGCGTCCGACCGCCGGCCCGTGGCTCGCCCGGCCCTCAGTCCTCGCCGAGGTACGCCTTGCGAACCATCTCATTCTGGATCAGGTCGCTCGCCCTGCCGGCGAGGACCACGCTGCCCGTCTGGAGGACATAGCCTCGGTGGGCGATCGACAATGCCTGGAGGGCATTCTGCTCCACCAACAGGACGGTCGTCCCCTGGGCGTTGATCTCCTTGATCTTCTCGAAGACGAGCTGGACGAGGATCGGGGCCAGGCCGAGCGACGGCTCGTCGAGGAGGAGGACGCGGGGCAGCGACATCAGGGCCCGGCTGATCGCAAGCATCTGCTGCTCGCCGCCCGACAGCGTTCCGCCGAGCTGGTGGGTCCGCTCCCGGAGCCGCGGGAACAACTCCATCACCCGCTCGATATCGGGCTGGATCGTCTTCTGGTCGCGAGTGAACGCGCCCATCTGGAGGTTCTCGAGGACGGTCATGCGGGAGAAGATCCGTCGCCCTTCCGGGGCGTGCCCGATCCCCTGCCGGACGAGGAGATGGGCCGCCGTGCGCGAGATGTCCTTGCCCTCGAAATGGACGGTGCCGCGGCGCGGATGGAGCATCCCGCTGACCGTCTTGAGGGTCGTCGTCTTGCCGGCGCCGTTGGCCCCGATGAGGGTCACGATCTCGCCCCGTCCGACGGTCAGCGAGATGCCCTGGAGGGCGTGGATGTTGCCGTAATAGGTGTGGACGTCCTGAAGCTCGAGGATCGTCTCCGCGTCGCCCGACGGGCTCGCCGCCGAGCCGGCCGGCGCCGGCACCACGCTCGTCATACCGGCGGCGCTCCCAGGTAGGCTTCGATGACCTTCGGATCGGCCCGGACCTCCGCCGGCGTGCCCTCGGCGATCTTCTCGCCATGGTCGAGCACGGTCACCCGGTCGCTGATGCCCATCACGACCCGCATGTCGTGCTCGATCAGGAGGATGGTCAGACCGAGTTCGCTGCGCAGCCGGCCGATGAGGTCGGTCAGCTGGCGGGTCTCGTTCGGGTTCATCCCGGCGGTCGGCTCGTCGAGGAGGAGGAGCGCCGGGTCCGAGGCCAGCGCTCGGGCGATCTCCAGCCGGCGCTGGTCGCCGTACGGGAGGTTCTTGCCGAGCTGGTCGTCCTGGCCCTTCAGCCCGACGAGCTCGAGCAGCTCGCGCGCCCTGAGCCGCGAGCTCACCTCTTCCGCGCGGTCGCGCGGCGTCGAGAGCAGGGCGTCGATCCAGCTCGCCTTGAGCCGCGCGTGCATCCCGACCAGGACGTTCTCCAGCGCAGTCATGTTCGGGAACAGACGGATATTCTGGAAGGTCCGGCCGAGGCCCGCGACAACCATGTCGTTCGGCCGCGCGCTCCGGAAGATCCCGAATCTCGACAGGCGGCGCTGGTAGGCGAGGGGCCGGGCGGCTCCGGTGACCATGACCACGAGGAGCGCGATGACCGTCAGGAAGATCCCGACGATGACGACGGCGCTCGGGGCCCCGATGGACGACAGGAGGATCGTGATCAGGATCGTGATCGTGGCCGGGACGAGCCACAGGATCGGCTCCAGCCAGGCGCGTCGGGCCTTGGCGATCATCATTTCGCCGCGGAAGTCGATCTGCCCGCCCGACGGATCGTAGATCCCGGCGATGATGTTGAAGAACGTCGTCTTGCCGGCGCCGTTGGGGCCGATCAGGCTGACGATGCTCTTCTCGGGGATCGTGAAATCGATCGAGTTGACAGCGACGAGGCCGCCGAACCGCTTCGAGACCTTGGCAGCCTGCAGGACGTCGGTCATCGGTCGTGCCCCGGTGTGCCGGATCCGGAGTCTTCGCCGGTCAGCTCCTCGGCCCCGGGCGTCTCGCCGAGTGCGCCGACGATCGCGGGATCCTCATCGGGCGGACCGGCCAGGTCGTCGGCGATGTGCAGCTCGCGCCGTCGCCGCTGGCTCGGGAAGAGGCCCTCGGGTCTGAACAGCATCATCAGCACGAGGGCGATGCCGAACAGCAGGAACTGGTAGTCGGTGAAGTTGATCGCGTTGATGTCGAAATGGATCGGGCCAAGGTCGAGCGCCGGCAGATGCAGGGCTTCCTTGAACGCGTTCAGCTGCTTGAGGATGATCGACTGGATCAGGTAGACGACGAACGCCCCGACGGCCACTCCCCAGATGTTGCCCATCCCGCCGAGGATGACCATCGCCAGGATCGTGAATGACACCTGGAAGTAGAACTGGTCCGGGCCGACGATCGTCAGCTTCGAGGCGCTGAACACGCCGGCCAGGCCGGCAGTCGTGGCGCCGAGGGCGAAGGCAAGAAGCTTCGTCGTCACCGTGTTGATCCCGTTCGCCGCCGCCGCCAGCTCGTCCTCGCGGACCGCGTTCCAGGCCCGTCCGACGCGCGAGTCCTGTAACCGGTAGAGGAGGGCCATCGCGACCGTCACGATGAACAGCATCAGGACCATGTAGGCGTACGGGCTGACGGCCGAGAACTCGCCGAGCAACGGCAGCGCCTCCGGCCGGTAGATCCCGCTGATCCCGTTGGTGCCCTGGGTCCACGTATCGAGATTCAGGAACACGATCGGCACGATCTCGCCGAAGCCGAGGGTCATGATCGCGAGATAGTCGCCACGCAGGCGGAGCGTCGGGGCGCCGAGGGCAATCCCGAAGACCGCCGCCACCGCCGCGCCGACGACGAGCATCGGCAGGAAGGGCAGGTTGACCCCGGAAAACGGCGAGTTCGAGTAGGCGTAGGCGTACGAGCCGATCGCGAAGAACGCCGCGTAGCCGAGGTCGAGCAGGCCGGCCAGACCGATGACGACATTCAGGCCCATCGCGAGCAGGACGTACACGCCCGCGTTCGCGAAGGCGTCGAACCAGGGGTCCTTGTTCTGGATGCTCGACAGGGGCGGGATCTGGGGCAGGATGCTCATCAGGACGCCGACGATCGCCATCCCGACGAGGACCGAAGCCGAGCGGTGGCGGTCGGCCAGATCGGTCAGCCGGGCCCGTGGGCTCGGACCGCCGAGGCGCCCGCGGGTGGTCGCGACGGCGCTCATGCTCGATCTCCCGTCAGCTGGCCGAGGATGCCCGATGGCTTGAAGATCAGGACGAAGGTCAGGACGAGGAAGACCAGGAATTCCGACCAGCGCGAGAACCCGAGGGCGGACGAGAAGTTCTCGATGAACCCGATGATGAACCCACCGAGGACGGCGCCCGAGATGTTGCCGATCCCGCCGAGGACGGCCGCGGTGAACGCCTTGAGCCCGGAGTTGAAGCCGAGGTCGAAGCGGACGAAGCCGAACCGGAGCCCCCATGCGACGCCGGCGGCGCCGGCCAGCATTCCGCCGAGCAGGAAGGTCAGGGCGATCGTCTGGTTCAGGTCGACGCCCATCAATGACGAGGCGCTCTGGTCCTGGGCGGTGGCCCGCATCGCCCGTCCCATCCGCGATCGGCCGACGAAGTTCTGGAGTCCCAGCATCAGGCCGAGCGACAGGGCGAAGATGAAGATCGAGAGGATCGAGATCGACGCCCCGCCGAACGGGATCTGCCAGTCCAGCGGGAAGATCTGGGGTGAGGAGCGGTCGCCGGAGCCGGCGATCGTCAGGACGATGTTCTGGAGGATGAACGACACGCCGACCGCGGTGATCAACGGCGCGAGCCGCGGCGCGTTGCGCAGCGGCCGGTAGACGGTCCGCTCGATGAAGACGTTGATCAGCCCGACGATCGGCATCGCGAACACGAGCGCGCCGAGGACCAGAGCGGCCAGCAGCGGGATGTTCGTGACGGCTTCCTGCTGGTGGAGCAGCCCACCAAGGAACACGACCGCGAGCATCGCCCCGATCATGAAGATATCGCCGTGGGCGAAGTTGATCAGTTCGATGATCCCGTAGACCATCGTGTAGCCGAGCGCGATCAGGGCATAGATCGCGCCGATGGACAGTGCGTTGACCGTCTGCTGGAGCGCCTGGGCGAGGAAGTCGTTGCCGGTTGCGTCGAAGCGGGTGAGGGCCGCGAACAGCGCGCCCTGCATCGAGTTGCCGGCCGTCAGCTCGCCCGCGAACAGGAGGGCGCGCCACAGGACGATGAGGTAGATGAGGACGGCGCCGACGGCCAGACCGATGACGCGCAGGCTGCGGGTCAGGGAGCTCGATGCCGCGACCGCGGGAGAGGTGGCCGTCACGTCCAGACCTCGGGTGAAGAGACTGTCACGAACACGTCGATATGGAGAGGCCGGGGATCCAGATGGGTCCCCGGCCTCTCCGGTTGCGCGAGGTTACTTCTTGGCAGCGTCGAGCTGGGAGTCGAACTTCCAGTCGCCCTTGCCACCTGCGCCGGCCGCATCGAACGAGTAGATCGAGACGATGAGCTGGCTGGTGTCGCCGTTGGCGTCGAACTTGACGGCGCCGACGATCGTCGAATAGGTGTGGGTGGTATCCGTCGCGGCAACGCGGACGGCTTCCTTCAGCGCGGCGTAGGTCGCCGGCTTGTTGGCGCCGGCCCGACCGATGGCGTCGAGGACGACCTGGGCGCAGGCGAAGCCCTGGCCCGCGTAGCCCGTCGCGTCGATGCCGTACTCGGCCTTGTAGTCGGCGTCGAACTTCGCCTTGCCGTCGAACGTGCCCGGGCCGGCAAGGGTGCTGAACGAGTTGGCTGCCTTTGCGCCGGCCAGGTTGAGGAACGAGTTGGCGGTGGCGCCTGAGCCGTCGTTGATCCCGTCGGGACCGACGAAGGGGATGCCGCCGAGGCCGACCTGGGCAGCCGCGAGCAGGATGCGCGCGCCGCCGGTGGCCGTCACGCCGCCGAAGTAGATCGACTGCGGATTGAGGGCCTTGGCGGCCGTCATGATCGAGACGTAGTCCTGGGTGGTCTTCGGGGCCGCGTCATGCTTGACGACGGTGCCGCCGGCGGCCTTGAAGGCGGCCTCGAACGAGTCCGCGACGCCCTTCCCGAAGGTCTCGGTGTCATCGATGATGTAGACCGAGGTCTTCTTCAGGGTGTTGTAGATGTAGAGCGCCGCGGCCGGGCCCTGGATATCGTCGGTGGTGACGACGCGGACGTAGTTGTTCGGCTTGGTCCGGATGGCTGCAGCCGGAGCGCCCTTCGTCAGGTCCGTGTTCGTGTTGGCCGGCGAGCACTGGAGCAGGCCCGATGCATTCGAGATCGGGATCTGGGCCTTTGCGACGCCCGAGTTGAGCGGGCCGATGACGGCCATGTACTGCTCGTCCGAGACGATCTTGGTCATGTTGTTGGCGCCGGTCTGCGGATCGTGCGCGCCGGTGCTGGCCAGGGCGTCATCGAAGATCGCCGAGTCCGGGATCGTGATCGTGTATCCGCCCGCGGCGCCGCCGGCCTGCTTGAGTGCCAGCCGGATGCCCTTGATGATCGGGTCGGATGCTGCCTTGTCTGCGCCCTGCAGCGGGAGCTCGATGGCGATCTTGATCGCCGTCGGCGCCGCGGCGGTGGAGCTTCCGCAGGCACCGACGACAAGCGTCAGCGCTGCACCCACCACTGCCAGTTTCGCGAACTTCATCGATTTCTCCTCCTCGGTCGCCGTCGACCCGGGAACCCCGGTCGACCTCGGTCGGTGCCGCCTTCGAGGGCGTCCGGCCGCGGCTGTTCGCGCATCCGGCGTCCGATGCTGCAACCGCCGTCGGTCGACCGAGGGAGCGGTCAACAGTGGGCTGAAGCGAGCGGCGGTACGTGACGGACGACGACGCAGGACGCAGGCTCGGACGGCGCGCAGGTTGCCGCCGAAGCGATGCCGTATCATAGGCGCCAGCGGACCGAATGCAACTACGGTCGACGCGACCCGGGCGTGTGCTGTCGAGCCTCTGGCTCGCCCTCCCGCGAGGTCCCGTCGACGACGGTGCGAAGCGACCCGCTCCCGATCGGCGAAGGATGCGAATTCCATTGCTCCAGCCGACCACACGAGGTGCCTTCGCCCGCGTGGAATACCTGATCCGCCCGGCTCGCATCACGGACATCGAACGGCTCGTCGCGCTCAGCGGCGGGTCGGTTCGCTCGCCCGGGGCTGCGGGATCGATGGATTCGGGAGACCTGCTCCGACAGCTGGTCTACCTCCCGCAGGCAAGCATCTTCATCGCCGAGGCCCGGCGCGAAGTGGTCGGAGGTGCGGTCCTCGCCCTTCGCCCATCCGTCCGGGCCGGCGGCTTCGTCGGCGCCGTGGACCTGATCGTGGTCGATCCCGACCATGACGCGGACCGCGTCACCGATGCGCTGCTGGAGGAGCTCCTCCGATCGGCGCGCAACAAGGGCTGCAGCATCGTCGAGGCGCCCCTCTCGGACGACCCGGCGGAGCGGACCCGCCTCGAACGTCACGGTTTTGTCGAATCCGGTCCGCGCGCTGAGTGCCGGGTGGCCACGGTCGGGGCCGCCGGGGGACGCAGCAGGAACTGAACATCCGAGGCCGTCAGGCAGCGAGATCGCGCCGACGACCCTCGATCGAAACAACACACTGAGGAGTCAAGGTGGGCAAGAACGTCGCCGTCTTCGTGGACGTGGCGAACATCTTCTATGCGGCCAAGGCGGCCGGCACGGACATCGACTACGTCACGCTGCTCAAGGCGACCACGGCCGGGCGCGACTTCGTCCGGGCGTACGCATATACGGGGCTCGACCCCGACAACGAGAACCAGCGCAACTTCCATGCCTTCCTGGCGCGGAACAGCTACAAGGTCGTCAGCAAGGACATTCGCAAGTACGGCGACGGCAAGGTCAAGGCGAACCTCGACATCGAGCTCGTCGTCGACCTGATGAAGACCGCGCGCAACCTCGACATCGCGATCGTGATCTCGGGCGACGGTGACTTTGCCCCGGCGATCCGGGCCGTCCCGGAGATGGGCGTGCGGGTCGAGGTGGTGAGCTTCCGTGGCAACACGTCGAGCGACCTGATCGAGGTCGCCGACCTGTTCACTGACATCACCCAGCTCGCCCGCGTGGACAAGACGTCCTCGCGTTCCGGCCGGCGGGTCGCCGGCGACGACGAGGACCTGTCGATGACCGAGGTCCCCGACAAGCAGACCGAGGGCACCGGCCAGCGTGGGCGCGGTCGCGGCCGCGGCCGTGGTCGACCCGGCGAGGCCGAGCCGGTGGCCGCGAGCGCTGCGCGCCGCACGAGCACCCGCACCAGTGGTCGCGACGCAAGCCCGATCGCGGCCGTCGTCGCGGCTCCGGTTGCCGCCGCGTCCGGCAATGGCGCCCTGACCGTCCTGCCGGGCGAGAAGC
>JANMCU010000158.1:0-4083 GCA_031361415.1 Chloroflexota bacterium
GCCACGGTCGCCGGCACGGCGCCGCTCTCGCGGACGGCAGCCTCGGAGGCCAGCGCCACCTCGAGGTTCTGCGGGTACGGCAGTCCGTGGCTGATCAACGTCGACTCGAGAGCGACGACGGGCCGGCCCCCGGCAAGGGCGGCGGCGACCTCACGACCTACGACCAGCCGCTCGCCGATCACAGGCCGAGCTCTCGCGGAACCGTCGACAGCTGCCGGGCTGCCGCGCGATGGGCGGCAAGAACGGCCCGCCGGAGTGTCGCCGGCCGATGTCGCGCCAAGGGCTCCGCGCCCAGCCAGGCCACGAGGAACCCGGCGTCGAACGCGTCGCCGGCGCCCGTCGTGTCGGCGGCGTCCAGAGGCGTCGTCGCGACGTCGAACGCCAGCCGCCCGGTCTCGGATCGGGCGAGGACGGACGCGCCCGACCGGCCCTGCTTGACGACCACGATCGAGGCGACGTCGCCAAGCCCGGTCGTGTCCCGGCCGCCCGAGATCGCCTCCGCCTCGACTCGGGTGGCGAACAGGACGTCCGGCGCCACCTCACGGACGAGCCGCAACGCCGCCCGCCGGCCGTCGGCCAGGAGCGGCCCGACCGACGACAGATCGAGCGACACGAGCGCCCCGCCCGCCCGCGCGAGCTCGATCGCCCTCCGGCCGGCCAGGCCAAGCGGCTCGCCGAGGAGCGAGTAGACCGGCAAGTGCAGAAGGTCCGCGCGGAAGGTAGCGGCGGCGAGATCCGCGGGCGCCAGTCGATCGGCCGCACCCCGGTCGGCCACGAATGAGCGCTCGCCGCCAGGCGCCACGAGCACCCCGATCCGACCGGTCCGCTCCCCCGCGACACGAGTCGCGCGGACCCGGACCCGATCGCTCTCGAGCGCGGACACGAGCGCCCGACCCTCGTTGTCGCGCCCGACCGCGCAGACAAGCGTCGAGCGGGCACCGAGACGGGCCAGCCAGCGAGCCGTCGTGGCCGCCGAGCCGCCCTGGCGAAGCATCACCCGCCCGGGCACATCGGTCCCGACCGCGAGCGCCCGGGCAGGTGCAAGCACGACATCGAGCATCAGGTCGCCGAGCACGACGATACTCGGCACGCGGGCGCTCGTGGCGCGACCTCGTCGGCGGCCGGGGATCGTCGGAGGCATGGAGCGAGGATAGCGGCGTCCATCCGGCCCGGCGGCCCGCGCGCCTACAATCAGCCTCGACGCAGCGACCCGGACACGACCCGATCCGGACCAGCGGGAGCCGACCTCCATGCCGACCGCCACCGAGACCCTCGACCGCCTCGCGATCGACACGATCCGGACCCTGTCGATCGACGGCGTCCAGCAGGCGAACTCGGGCCATCCGGGTGCCCCGATGGGCGCCGCGCCGATGGCCTACACCCTCTGGACCCGCTTCCTTCGCCACGCCCCGAGCCACCCGGACTGGCCTGACCGCGACCGCTTCGTCCTGAGCGCCGGGCACGCCTCGATGCTGCTCTACTCACTCCTCCACCTGACCGGCTACGACGTCTCGCTCGACGACCTGAAGTCGTTCCGCCAGTGGGGGTCCAGGACGCCGGGCCACCCCGAATACGGCCTGACCCCCGGCGTCGAGGCAACGACCGGGCCGCTCGGCCAGGGCTTCGCGAACGCGGTCGGGATGGCGATCGCCGAGACGCGCCTGGCAGCCGAGTTCAACCGCGACGGCCACGACATCGTCGACCACTGGACCTACACGCTGTGCTCCGACGGAGACCTCCAGGAAGGGATCGCGTCGGAGGCAGCGTCGCTCGCCGGTCACCTCCGCCTGCGCAAGCTCGTCGCCCTGTACGACGACAACCACATCCAGCTCGACGGCCCGACCTCGATGGCCTGGTCGGAGGACGTCGTCGCCCGGTTCGAGGCCTACGGCTGGCACGCCGTCCGGGTCGAGGACGGCAACGACATCGAGGCGATCGCGGCCGCGATCGAAGAGGCGCGCGCGGACGACCGGCCGAGCTTGATCGCCGTTCGGACACACATCGGCTTCGGCAGCCCGAACAAGCAGGACACCCAGAAGGCGCACGGCTCGCCGCTCGGACCCGACGAGGTCCGGCTGGTGAAGGAGGCCTACGGCTGGGATCCGGACAGGACGTTCTATGAGCCGCCCGAGGCGATCGAGCTCTTCCGGCGCGCGATCCCGGCCGGCAACGACCTGGTCCAGGCATGGCAGGACGCGTTCGACCGGTACGCCGACGAGCACGCCGATCTCGCGACCGAGTTCCGCCGTCGGGTGATGGAGCGGGTCCTGCCGGACGGCTGGGACGGCGGGCTCAAGACGTACGCCGATGCCGAGGAGGTGGCCACCCGGAGCGCGAGCCAGGAGGCGATCCAGGCCCTGGCCGCTACCCTGCCGGGCCTGTTCGGCGGTGCGGCCGACCTGTCGGAATCGAACCTGACCGACGTCAAGGGGGCGGGCTCGTTCGAGGCCGACGACCCGGGGCGCAATCTCCGCTTCGGTGTCCGCGAGCACGCGATGGGAGGGATTGCCAACGGGATCGCCTACCACGATGGGTTCATCCCGTACGTCGCGACGTTCCTCACGTTCAGCGACTACATGCGCGGCTCCGTCCGGCTCGCGGCGTTGAGCGGTGTGCACGTCATCTGCGTCTGGACCCACGACTCGATCGGGCTCGGCGAGGACGGCCCGACCCATCAGCCGGTCGAGCACTACGCCGCCCTGAGGGCGATCCCGAACCTGTGGTTCATCCGGCCCGGGGATGCCAACGAGACCGCGGCGGCCTGGGCCCTCGCGATCGAACGCCGGCTCGAGGATCCGTCCGGGCCGGTGGCGCTGTCGCTGACCCGCCAGAAGCTGCCGACGCTCGCGGGCACGGCCGACAAGGCGCGCGAGGGCGTGCGCCGCGGCGGGTACGTCCTGCGCGACCCGAACGATGGCCGCACGCCGCAGATCATCCTGATCGGGACCGGCTCGGAGCTCCAGCTCGCCTTCCGGGCCGCGGAAGCGCTCGAGGCGGATGGGGTCCCGGCCCGGGTCGTCTCACTCCCCTGCTGGGAACGGTTCGAGCTCCAGGACGCGGCCTACCGCGAGTCTGTCCTGCCGCGAGCCGTCCGGGCGCGGGTCGGGATCGAGGCCGGGGTCTCGCTCGGCTGGGACCGCTGGACCGGTGACGAGGGCGCGATCGTCGGGCTCGACCATTTCGGCGCGTCGGCGCCGGCCGGCACGATCTTCGAGAAGTTCGGCTTCACGGTCGACCGGGTCGTCGGCGTCGCCCGCGGCGTCCTCGCCGGTTCCGTACGCGGCCCGCAGCCGACCCTCGAGCCGGGCCACCTCCCGGCCCCCCGGCGCGGCCAAGGTTCCGGTGGTCACCACGGCGGGGACGACAGCCATCCGACCCTGAGCGCAGGCGATGCCGGCGTCGGTCGAACGCCATCCTCCGACCCCGGCCACAGCTGAACCGTTGACACGTCCGAACCTCGCACTATTCTTTACTCATGAGCGATGAAGTAAAGCAAGGTCGCCGGCGTGGATACACCCGCGTCAGCCCCAAGCACCAGATCACGATCCCGGCCGAGGCCCTCCGGGAAGGGGGCGTTCGTGTCGGCGATCAGCTCAAGGTCGATGTGCGCGGTCGATCCATCGTCCTGACCCCCGTGACGGATCCGCTCGAGGAATTCGCGGGGTCGTTGTCCTATCCGGCCGGGTACCTGGAAGAGCTGCGCCGCGAATGGGAGTGATCGTCCTCGACGCCGGTGTGCTGATCGGCATCGCGAATGCCAACGATGTGCATCACGGATCGGCGCAAGCGGCGGTCGCCGCGGCGAGGACACAGGGCCACACGCTCGTCCTGCCGGTGTCGGCCTACGCGGAGGCCGCCGTGTACCCACATCATCTGGGCCGCGCAGCGGTCCTGAAGTTCGATCGATTCATCGACTCCATGCCGGTCCGGGTCGAGCCAGCCAGCCGTGCGATCGGCGCCGGTGCGGCGGCATTGCGGGCAGAGCATGGCCGCCGACTCCGGCTGCCCGATGCGCTCGTGATCGCCACCGCGATCACTCTCGCTGCGGACCGCGTGGTCACGACCGACGCTGCCTGGCCCGAC
>JANMCU010000265.1:0-29016 GCA_031361415.1 Chloroflexota bacterium
CTCTGGACGATGCGCATGTTCGCCGGGTTCGGCGCGGCCGAGGACACGAACGCTCGATTCCGTTCGCTCCTCGCGGCCGGCCAGACCGGGCTGTCGATCGCCTACGACATGCCGACGCTGTACGGCTACGACACCGACGACGCCGAGGCCGAGGGCGAGTTCGGGACGTGCGGCGTCGCCGTGAGCAGCCTGGCCGACATGGAGGTCCTGCTCGGCGGCCTGCCGCTCGACAAGGTCTCGACCTCGATGACGATCAACAGCCCGGCGGCGCCGATCTGGGCGATGTACATCGTCGCGGCCGAGAAGGCCGGGGTGCCGCGGGCCGCGCTCGAGGGCACGACCCAGAACGACATCCTCAAGGAGTTCGTCGCGCAGAAGGAGTTCCTTTTCCCGCCCGAGCCGTCGATGCGGCTCGTGACCGACACGATCGAGTTCGGGACGAACGAGATGCCGCGCTGGAACACGATCTCGATCAGCGGCTATCACATCCGCGAGGCCGGTTCGACTGCGATCCAGGAGCTGGCCTTCACGATCGCCGACGGGATGGCCTATGTCGAGCATGCCCTGGCACGCGGCCTGCGGGTCGATGATTTCGCCCCGCGGCTGAGCTTCTTCTTCAACTCCCACAGCGACTTCTTCGAGGAGATCGCCAAGTTCCGGGCCGCTCGCCGGATCTGGTTCAAGCTGATGACCGAGCGCTACCGGGCCGAGAACGAGCGCTCGACCTGGATGCGTTTCCACACCCAGACCGCCGGCGTCTCGCTGACCTCGCAGCAGCCCCTCAACAACCTGACCCGGGTCGCCATCCAGGCCCTGGCCGCCGTCCTCGGCGGGACGCAGTCGCTCCACACCGACGCGTACGACGAGGCGCTGGCCGTCCCGACCGCCGCGGCCGCACTCCTGGCCCTCCGCCAGCAGCAGGTGATCGCCGAGGAGACCGGGGTCGCGAACACGATCGACCCGCTCGGCGGGAGCTGGTTCGTGGAGGCCCTGACGAACGAGACCGAACGCGACGTCTGGCGCTACCTCGACGAGATCGACCGGCGCGGCGGGATGGTCGCTGCGATCGGCGAGGGCTACCCACAGCACGAGATCGCCGATGCGGCCTATCGCTACCAGCGCGAGTTCGACGCCGGCGAACGACGCGTCGTCGGCGTCAACGCCTTTGCCGACGAAGGCGAGCAGCCGGCCATCCCCGTCCTGTCGGTACCGCCGGGCTCGTTCGAGGCGCAGATGGCCCGGCTCGAGCGGATTCGTCGGGAGCGCGACGCCGAAGCGGTCGGGGCTGCCCTGGCCGGGCTGCGTGATGCCGCTTCTCGGCCGGGGACGAGCGAGACCAACCTGATGCCCCACTTCCTGCGCTGTGCCGCGGCCTACGCGACCCTCGGCGAGCAGTGCGCGGTCCTGCGCGGCGTCTTCGGGGAGTACCGCGAGCCGGTCCTCGTCTGACCGCGAACGGCCCGCGTCGCGACCGGTCACGCCCGCTACGATGCGCCCATGTACACCGATGCCCTCTCGTTTCTCGAGGACGAACGCGACGCCTGGCGTCCGTACGAGACCCTCAGCCAGCTGACCGACGAGGAGCTCGAGCGACCGGTCCCGGGCGCCCATGGCTGGTCGGGACGCGATCTGATGGGTCACCTCCTGACCTGGCAGCTCCTGTCGCTCGACGTCGCCAAGGAGCTTGCCCTTGGTGAGAAGTCCCTCTCGCGAGTCCAGGCCGAGGCTGACTGGGACGACCGGGGCGGCGACGTCGTCAACGCCGAGGCGGAAACGGCCTGGCGGACGCGCTCGATCGACGAGGTCCGCCAGGAGTTCGCCCGGGTCGCAGGCGAGCTGCGTGGGTACCTGACGGTGGTGCCGGAGACCCGCTGGCTGAAGAATGCCGACCAGCAGCGGTTCTTCTACGAGGAGACGATCGAGCATTACGACGACCACAAGGCGGACCTCGCCGCGATCCTCGAGGCCGCCGGCCGGGCATGACCGACGAGCGCGTCTCCGATCCGACCGACGAACCCGTCTCCGACCTGACCCTCGCCGAGATCCTCGCCACCTCCGCCGAGGATCTGGCTGATGTCACGGCCTCGACCGAGGGCGAGCTCACGACGTGGTCGACGGCGGGCCGCCCATTCGCGACCCTCGCCGGCGAGTGGGCGGAGTTCCGGCTCGATCCGATGGTCGCGCGGGCCGCGCTCCGGACCGCCGATACGTCACCGTCGATGCGCGGACCGGAATGGGTCGTCTTCGCCCCGTCGGCGATGGACGATCCGGCGATCGATCGGGCCGAGGCCTGGTTCCTCAGCGCCCACCGCCTGGTGGCGGCCGTCCGCCATTGATCACGGGCCGCGAATCGACGACGCCGCCCACAGGTGGGCGGCGTCGATTCGTCGCGGTTGCGGCCGGCCTCGCCGGCCACGCATCGCCGGGTCAGGCTTCGGTCGGTGCGGCCTCGGCGGTCTCGGCGGCGTCGGTCGCGTACTGGGCAAGCCCGAAGTGGGCCTCGAGGGCTTCCATCGGCCGGGCGCCGGCAACGCCCATCGGCTGCTGGCCGGGGCGGAAGAAGGCGATCGTCGGAATGCTCATGATGTTGAACGCCTGCGAGATTCGTGGGTTGGCGTCGACATCCACCTTGACGACGTCGACCGCGCCCTCGTACTTGGCGGCGATCTTCTCCATCTCCGGTGCGACGATCTTGCACGGTCCACACCACGTGGCCCAGAAGTCGACGACGACCGGCTTGTCGTTCTTGAGGACGAGCTGCTCGAAGGTGTCGTCCGTTGCGTGCTGGATGGACAAGGGGTTGGTTCCTTTCTTCCCGCGGGGGGGCGGGTGCGTGGCTGCGGACGATCCGGGTTTGGTCAGGCGCCCTGGCCGGCAAGGCTCTGGATGAGCCGATAGGCCTCGAGGACGCGGACGTCGGCGAGGCGGTAGAAGACCGTCGAACCGTCGCGCCGGCTCTGGACGAGGCCTGCGCTGCGGAGGACGGCAAGATGCTGGCTCATGTTCGGCACCTGGCAGCCGACCCTCGCGGAAAGGTCGCTCACCGAGACTTCGCCGGCGGCCAGAGACTCGAGCACGCACAGGCGCTTCGGGTCCGCCAGCGCCCGACCGACGGCGGCGTACCGCTGACGATCGAACTCGCTCGACGAGACAAGGGGAGCCGTGCCCAACATCGCGTCGATCATGTCACTGTTTGCGCAAGCACGCAAGTCCTGGGCGCGTCGATCGCGTGACGTCTCGCGTGACCCGAACCTGAGCCATACTCGCGGCGCGATGGTCGAAGCCGCTCTTGTCACCCTTGACGACATCCTCGCCGCCCGCCAGGTGATCGCAGGGCGGGTCCATCGGACGCCGCTGCTGTCGAGCGAGACCGCCGCCCGGTTCGTCGCCGAGGCGCACGGAGTAAAGCTCGGCGACGGCCGCGTCTTCCTCAAGGCCGAGCACCTCCAGAAGACCGGCTCGTTCAAGGCCCGCGGAATGACCAATCGGATCGCGTCGCTCGACGCCGATCAGCGCGCCCGCGGCGCGATCACGATGTCGGCCGGCAATGCCGGGCAGGCTTACGCCTGGGCGGGTCGCGAAGCTGGCGTGCCGGTGACTGTCGTCATGGCTGTCGGCGCCAATCCGACGAAGGTCGCAGCCTGCCGCGGCTACGGCGCCGAGGTCGTCCTCGAAGGCGAGCACGTCGGGGAGGCCTTCCAGGCTCTCGAGCGGATTCGCGCCGAACAGGGTCTCACCTTCGTTCATCCGTTCGAGGACCCGGCGGTCATCGCCGGCCACGGGAGCGTCGGGCTCGAGATTCTCGACGACCTGGCCGAGGTCGACGTCGTCGTGATCGGGGTCGGCGGGGGCGGGCTGATCTCGGGCACGGCGGCCGCCCTCAAGGAGCGCCGCCCGGGCATCCGCGTGTACGGCGTGGAGCCAGTCGACGCGGCGGCGATGAGCCTCGCCTTCGAGGCCGGTGCCCCGGTCACGATCCAGCCGAAGACCGTTGCCGACGGCCTCGCTGCGCCGTTCGCCGGCGACCTGACCCTCGCGATGTGCCGGCGTTACCTCGACGGGCTCGTCCTGCTCGACGATCCGACGATCCTGGCCGGCGTCCGGTTCGCGATCGAGCGAATGAAGCAGGTCCTCGAGCCGGCCGGCGCCGCGGCTCTGGCGGGTGTCCTGTTCGGGCGGATCCCGATCAGCCGGGGAGAGCGAGTGGCCGTGGTTGCAT
Organism: Chloroflexota bacterium; assembly: GCA_031361415.1. GTDB lineage: Bacteria > Chloroflexota > Limnocylindria > Limnocylindrales > CSP1-4 > CF-46. Next base: position 4,220 of record JANMCU010000265.1, read on the forward strand.
CAGGTGGCAATGTGGATGTCGGCAGGCTGGCTGATCTGCTGGTCGCGGCGGCGCCGTTGCCCGCTCGGGTCGACGCCGGCTGACGCGGCGCGTCGATCAGAGGCCGAGCTCATCGAGCCGGTCGTCCTCGATCCCGAGGTGGTGGGCCAGCTCGTGGATGACCGTGATCCGGACCTCCTCGGCGAGCTCGGCGGGATCCGCGAAGTCCTCCTCGAGCGGGAGCCGGAAGAGCGTGATCCGGTTCGGAACGCCCGCCCAGTCCGCACCGTACTCGGTCCGTGGCACGCCTTCGTACAGCCCGTACAGCATCTCGTCCTCGGCGAGGTCGTTGTCACGGCGCTGCTGGAGTGACGGCTCGTCGTCGACGACGATCGCAACCTCGGTCAGGGCGGCCCGGAACGGGTCTGGAATCCCGGCCAGCGCCCGATCGACGAGGCGCTCGAACCGGGCATGGGCGGCCGGCGGTCGGTGGGGCGCGCTCCGGGCGCCGCGGCGTCGTTTCGGCATGGCGACCTATCGTAGCCGCGTGACCGATCCGCCCCGCCCCGATCCCGCCGGCGAGCCGCCCGGGTTCGTCGTCGTCGTCGAGCCGTGTGACAGGATCCACTTTCTCGACTGGGGCGGGGCCGGTGAGCCGGGGATTGTGCTCGTCCACGGGCTCGCGACGAGCGCGTGGGTCTGGGCGCCGGTCGCCCGCCGGCTGATTGCGGCTCGCCGGACGGTCGCGCTGGATCTCCGCGGCCACGGTCTGTCCGACGCGCCGACGGACGACGGCGCGTATGACCTCGACGTCCTCGCCGGCGACGTCGTCGCTGTGGCCGAGGGCTCTGGCCTGCTCGAGGTCGACGCGGACGCCGATGCCGGCACAGATGACGCCGGCGGGCGGGTGACGCTGGTGGGACACGGGTTCGGGGCGATCGTGGCCGCCGCCGCGGCCGGCGTCCTCGGAGACCGCTGTGCCCGGCTCGTCCTCGTCGACGGCGGGCTCGACCACCTCCCGAGCTCGACCGGTCTCGATGTCGACGAGTTCCTCCGCGGCCTCGACGAGCCGCCCGAGGTGATGCGCTCGATGGCCGCCTACCTGGCCGACCGGCGCGAGTGGGATCCGCCCTCGTGGGACGCCGATCAGGAGCGTGCCGCTCGTGCCGCCGTCGTCGAGACGCCGGCCGGCCGGCTCGTCTCGGCGACGCGGCCGCATGCCCTCGAGGCGAGTGTCCGGACGATGTTCCGCTACCGGCCCGAGTCGGTGCTTGCCGGCGTCGTCGCGCCGATCGTCGCGATCCGCCGGGTCACGCCCGGTGACGAGTCGGCGGCGGCTCTCGGCCGAGCCTCTGCAGGGCGAGTCGCGGCCGGCGCTGACCTGGCCGTCCTCGAGGTCGCCGCGCCCGGCCACAACCTCCTGCGCTATCGGCCCGACGGAGTGACGGCCGCGATCCTGGGCCGCTAGGCTTCGTCGCGCGTCACCGTCACGACGCGCCGGCGCCGCCCGGCCGATTCGACCGCCCCAATTGCCAGGAGGACGCCCGCGTGCGTGTCGTCTACAGCCCGGCCCACCTCGCCCACGACACGGTCAGCGAGACGGTCATGGGCGCGGTGATCCCGGCCAACGAGGTCGCCGAGCGGGCCGAGCGGATCCGGACCACCCTCGAGGCCGACGGCGGCTTCTCGATCGAGTCCCCGACCGAGCACGGGCGCGATCCGATCCTGGCCGTCCACGACTCGGGTCTCGTCCGGTTCGTCGAGGAGGCCTGGCGGGAGGCGCGTGCCCAGGCGATCGACCGGCCGAACCTCATCGCCGACACCTATCCGAGCTTTCGGATGTTCGAGGGGATGAGTGCGGAGTTCCTGGCCGGCCGGCCCGAGACCCGGAACGCGGCAGGGCGGGCGGGCTGGTGGGGCCTCGACACCGCGAACCCGCTGGTCGCTGGGACCGCCGGCGCGGCCCGAGCGGCGGTGGATGTTGCCCTGACCGCGGCCGACGTCGTGCTCGGCGGGGAGCGCGCCGCCTACGGCCTGTGCCGGCCGCCCGGCCATCACGCGGCGCGCTCGATGGCGGGCGGCTACTGCTTCTTCAACAACGCGGCGATCGCCGCCGAGTCGATCGTGCGGCTGACCGGCGAGCGGGTCGCGATCCTCGATGTCGACTACCACCACGGCAACGGGACCCAGCAGATCTTCTGGCGCCGGGGCGACGTCCGGTACGTCTCGCTCCACGCCGACCCGGAGCGGCAGTACCCGTTCTTCCTCGGCCGGGCGGACGAGATCGGCGAAGGGCAGGGGAGCGGGGCGAACCTCAACATCCCGCTGCCGGCGGGCACCGACGACGAGACCTACCTCGCCGCGCTCGACCGGGGACTCGAGGCGATTGCCGCGAGCGCCGGCGACATCGTCGTGGTGTCGCTCGGGTTCGACACGTACGGTCACGACCCGATCGGCGACTTCGCGCTCACGACCGCGGTCTATCACGAGTGCGGCCGGCGCACGGCGGCGCTTGGCCGACGACTGGTGATCCTCCAGGAGGGCGGCTACCACCGGCCGTCGCTCGGCGCCAACGCCCGAGCGTGGCTGCGTGGCGCGGAGGGCCGGCCGTACGAGCCGCTGCCGGCCGGCGGGTTCGGCGAGCACGGCTCGGATCGCTGATGTGGCGACGGCTGCGCCGCAACCGCTGGTTCGTCCTCATCGCCGGCACGATCCTCGGCCTTCCGCTCTCTGCGGCGATCGCGGTGCTTACGGTCCTGGCCGTCGTCTTTGTCATCGTCCGGTTCCTGACACCCGGCTTGTGACTGCGTGGCCCGAAGGCCCGACGTACCATCCCGCCATGCCCACTCCGACCGATCTGCCACCTCATGTCCGCGCGATCGTCGACGAAATCGAGACGGAAATCGGCGAGGAGCCGCGCGACGCGCAGGTCCTGATCGAGGGCGTCGGCGCCCACGCCGGCAACGGTCGAGTCGAAGCCGCGGTCCACGAGATCCTGATCGAGATCGGCGAGGATCCGGAGCGGCAGGGTCTCGTCGGCACGCCCGAGCGCGTCCACCGGATGTACACCGAGTTGACGGCCGGCTACCACGTCGATCCCGAGCGCCTGATCAACGGGGCGATCTTCGACGTCGCCTATTCGGAAATGGTCGTCGTCAAGGACATCCCGTTCTACTCCCTGTGCGAGCACCATCTCCTGCCGTTCTTCGGCCAGGCTGCCGTTGCCTACATCCCGCGCGGCCGGGTGATCGGGCTGTCGAAGATTCCCCGCGTCGTCGAGATGTACTCGCGCCGGCTCCAGGTGCAGGAGCGGCTGACCCAGCAGATCGCCGAGTTCCTCCAGGAGCGGCTCGAGCCGCAGGGGGTCGGTGTCGTGGTCGAGGCGACCCACCTGTGCGCCGTCATGCGTGGTGTGCGCAAGCCGGGCACGATCATGACGACCTCGTCGGTGCTCGGCCTGTTCCGGACGCGCGATCGGACCCGCGCCGAGTTCTTCGCCCATCTCGACCGGCGGGCGCCAGGGGCGTAGGGCCGTCCGCTGGACGTCCTTCCGATCCTGCTGACACCGCGCCTCGCGGTCAAGATCGAGCTCGACTTCCATGCGGCCGACCGTGAGGCCGTGGTCCACGCCCTGGAACGGGTGAACCTGGGATCGTGGCTGTCGACGCAACCGCCGAAGGGCCGGGAGCGAGTCCTCGCCGCGGTCCTCGTGTTGACCCGCGGCGATCCGGCCCGCCTCGCCGAATCGATCCGGATCGCCGAGCGCGACTGGCGCGACGTGCTCGTCTGGGCCGAGCTCGGCCAGCCCGACTGGTCGAAACGCCTCGACGAGCTCCTCGGGCCTGCCTGACGCGAACGTTTCCGCGCCGAACCTCGAAAGCGATCGTGTGATCGACCGGACCCGACTCAGCTGACGAGTCGGATCGGCCGACGGCGTGCGTGGCCGGGTCACCTGCGCGACGAGGCTCCTCGTGCCCAGCGGCGACCTGACTCACCACGCGAGTCAGGCGTCCGATGCGGGTTCAGGGTCGGTCGACGATCTCGATCGATCTCGAGTGGGTTGGCGGTGTTCGCACTGTGGCTTGAGTCGCGTGCGTTCAGCTGGGCGGTGGCCTGAGGCCCGGTCCCTGCACCAGGCGGCCCCCGGCGCCGGCGTGCCCCGGGATGCCGGCGCCGCTTCGCGTCCCTCGCACAGCGATCCTCCACGGGATCACCGGGCGGCCAGCTGAGCGTGACGCCGTGACAGATCGAGGCTCGGGACGCCAATCAGGCATTCCGTCACGCTCGCCTGTGCCCGGCGTGATCCCTGGGTGGATCGCCAAGCGCCGATTCGGGCGTGAGCTGACCGAACCCGGCGGAGGAGCGGCCCGCCGCGCGTGGCACAATCCGCCCATGTCCGATCGCCCGATCAAGGTGCTCATCGCCAAGCCAGGCCTGGACGGCCACGACCGCGGCGCGAAGGTCCTCGCCCGCGGCCTCCGCGACGAGGGTTTCGAGGTCGTCTACACCGGGCTTCGCCAGACGCCCGAGATGATCGCGACCGCGGCTCTCCAGGAGGACGTCGATGTCGTCGGGCTGTCGATCCTGTCGGGCGCGCACATGACCCTGCTGCCGCGGATCACGAAGCTGCTGCGCGACGCGGGCCTCGGTGATGTCCTCGTCACCGCCGGCGGGATCATTCCCGACGACGACGTGGCGGCCCTGACCGAGGTCGGCGTCGCCCGGGTCTTCGGGCCCGGCACGACGATTGCCGAGGTCGCCGAATACCTGCGCACCAACGCCCGGCCGCGCGACTAGCGTGAGCGGATCCGCGGACACGCCGTCACCGGCGGACCGCGCTCACGAGCTCGTCGCCGGTGCTCGCGCCGGCGACCGCCGCTCGCTCGCCCGTCTTCTGACCGCCGTCGAGAATCGCACGGTCCTTGCCGAGCCTGCCCTGCGTGAGCTCTATCCGCTCGCCGGTGGCGCACACGTGGTCGGGATCACCGGGCCGCCGGGGGCCGGCAAGTCGACCCTCGTCGCCGCCCTGATCGGCGAGGTCCGCAAGGCCGGCCGGGCCGTGGCGGTCGTGGCCGTCGACCCGTCCTCGCCGATCACCGGCGGCGCCCTGCTCGGCGATCGGGTCCGGATGCAGAGCTACGCCGGCGATCGCGACGTGTTCATCCGCTCGATGGCGGCGCGCGGTCATGCCGGCGGCCTCGCCTCGACGACCGGGGCGGCGACCGCTGTGCTTGATGCCGCGGGCTTCGACCTGATCCTCGTCGAGACCGTCGGAACCGGCCAGAGCGAGGTCGAGGTCGCGGCGGCGGCCGACACGACCGTCGTCCTCGAGGCGCCCGAGATGGGCGACGAGGTCCAGGCGATCAAGGCCGGTCTGCTCGAGGTGGCCGACCTCGTCGTCGTCAACAAGGGCGACAAGCCCGGTGCCCAGCGGACGGCCGCCCAGCTTCGAGCGATGCTCGTCGGTGGCGCCAGCCCGGCCGTCGGGGCGGGCGCGCCAGACGCGAGGCCTCGTCCCAAGCGGCCCGAGGTCCTGATCACGACGGCGGCAACCGGCGCGGGCGTGCCCGAGCTGCTCGTGGCGCTCGACCGGCATCGGGCGTCGATCGCGGCCGGCCCGACGGACGCGGCGCGACTTGCCCGGGCCGACGCGCTGGTCTGGGCGATCGTGGCCGAGCGCCTGCGCGGCCGGCTCCGCGCGCCCGAGCTGGCCGAGTCGACCGGACGCACGCTCGGCGAGGTCGCCGCCCACCGGACCGATCCGTATGCCGCGGCGGACGAGCTGCTCGGCCGCCTGGCGGGACCCGCGACAAGCCGCGGCACCGGTCCGACCGAGTAGCCGCGCCCCGGCGGGTGGCGTCCGTGGTGCTGCTCGTCCGTCCATGGCGCCGTGCGTCACGCGGGCGATCGCCCGGCCGAGCCGCTACTCTCGGTCCATGACGAATGAACGCGTCCTGGTAGCCGGCGCAGGTCTGATGGGTCACGGCATCGCCCAGGTTCTCGCGGCGACGGGTCGCCCGATCGCCCTGTACGAGCCGGACATGGCGCGGGCAGTCGCCGGCCGCGACCGGATCGCCGGCAACCTCGAGCGATCCGTGGCGAAGGGCCGTCTCGAACCGTCGGAGCGGGATACGATCCTCGAACGGATCGTCCCGACCGCCGATCTCACCTCGGCTGCCGATGTCGATCTCGTCGTCGAGGCGGTGTTCGAGGACCGCGCCGTCAAGACCGCGCTCTGGGCGGAGATCGACCGGCTGGCTCCGGCCGGGGCGATCTTCGCGACCAACACCTCCTCGATCTCGATCGACGACCTCGCGGCGGCGGTCGGGCCGGAGCGCCGGGCCCGGTTCGTTGGCATGCACTTCTTCAGCCCGGTCCCGCTCATGCCCCTGATCGAGCTGATCCGCGGGTCGGCCACGAGCGACGAGACGGAGGGCGCGGTCCGAGCGCTCGCCGCCGAGATGGGCAAGAAGGTGATTCTCTCGGCGGATCGGCCGGGCTTCATCGTCAACCGGATCCTGATGCCGTTCCTCGGCGAGGCGATGCGCGCCTACGAAGAGGGACTCGGCTCGGCCGACGACATCGACACCGGAGCGAAGGTCGGGCTCAATCATCCGATGGGTCCGCTCGAGCTCGCCGACTTCATCGGGCTCGACGTCTGCCTCGGGATCATGCGCGTCCTCCACGAGGGCTTCGACCAGGAGCACTTCGCCCCACCGAACATCCTCGTCGAGCTGGTCGAGGCCGGTCATCTCGGCCAGAAGACGGGCCGCGGCTTCCACACCTATCCGCCGAGCGGACGGGGCGCGGGCTAGTCTGGGGTCAATGACCCGCGCCGATCGACCGGGTCAGTCGGGTTCGATCGCGAGAAGCTCGGCCACGACCGAAGCCACCGTGGCGATGTCGAATGGCTTCGCGAGAAGGTGCACGCCGCGTGCCTCGGCGAAGTCGCGCAGCTCCGGGTTGAGCACGTCGCCGCTCATGAACGCGAACCGCCGGCCGAGCCTCGGCGAGATCTCGACGACCGCGGCGTGGAACTCCGTCCCGCTCATCCCCGCCATCCGGTGGTCGCACACGATGGCGTCAGGCGGGTCGTCGTGGATCGACTCGAGGGCGGCCGCGCCGGTCGCCGCGACGATCGGCACGTATCCGGATCGCTTGAGCACCCGGCCGAGGAAGTCCCGGATCGAGGGTTCATCGTCGAGGACGAGGACCCGGATCGGACGAGCGGAGGCAGAGGTCGTCCGGCCGCCCCGTCGCTCCGCGGCCCCGGGTCGGGCCGGCCCGGGGCCGCCGTCTGCGATGGGTTCCGCGAGTGCCGTGCCCCGACCACCAGTGCTGGCCGGGGACCCGGCGGCGGACATTGGCGGGGCGACGGGGATCCCGTTTTCGGGCGCTTCCCGTTCAGGCGCAACGCCCGGCGACAGGGCGACCTCGGGCTCGTCGCGACCGACGGGCAGCTCGATGACGAACCGCGCCCCGCCACCTTCCGCCTTCTCGTGGCGCAGCGTCCCGCCGTGGCTGGCGATGATCCCGAACGAGACGGACAGGCCGAGGCCCGTCCCGGCGCCCGGCTCCTTGGTCGTCACGAACGGCATGAACAGCCGCTCGAGGATCGCGTCCGGGATGCCCGGCCCGTTGTCGACGATCATGATCCGGACGGTCGGACCGGCGGGTGTCGAGGACGCTCGCCCCTCGATCCGGATCGAGCCCGGTCGGCCCGTGTCGCGGATCGCCTGGGCGCTGTTCACGGTCAGATTGATGAGGACCTGTTGGAGCTGGGAGCGATCGACCAGGAGCAGCGGAAGGTCGGTCGGGATGTCGATCTCGACCGCCAGATGGTTGCGGTGGAGGACGTATGACTGGAGGCCAACGACGCTGTCGACGAGGGGCCGGAGCTCGGTCCTCACGCGCTCGGGCGGTCGCTGACGCGCGAAGTCGAGGAGGTTCTGGACAATCACCCGGGTCCGGTTGGCCTCCTGGACGAGCATGTCCGCCTGGTTCCGCAGGTCGGTCGGCAGGCCAGGGTCCGTCCGGATCAACTGGCTGAACGCGACGATCGCAGCCAGCGGGTTGTTGAGCTCGTGGGCGACGCCAGCGACGAGGAGCCCGATCGCCTCCATCTTCTGGGCCTGGATGAGCTCGCCCTGGAGCCTTGTGCGCTCGGTCAGATCGCGGACGATCGCCATGACCCGGGTCTCGCCCCCGATCTCGATCCGGCGAAGCTCGACCTCCTCGGGGAAGGTGCTGCCGTCGAGCCGCCGGCCGGTTCCGGTCGCGCTCGTCGCCACGTCTCCGTCGATGCCGGTCGGGGGCAGGATCGGCGTCGTGACGGCGAGGTCGGCGACCGTCCGGCCGATCAACCCGTCGCCGTACAGGCGATGGGCGGCCGGGTTGGCATCGACGACGACGTCGTCGAGCGTCTGGACGAGGAGCGCGTCGGGGGCGGACTCGAACAGCTCCCGGTAGCGTCGTTCGCTCGCGCCGACCACCGCGCGCAGGCGTCGGTTCGTGAACGAGATCTCGAGCACCCGTCCGATCGCCTCGAGCGTTCGTTCGTCGATCTCGAGCTCGTCGACCGGTCTCCGGAACACTGCGAGCAGGACGGCACGAAGTTCGGCTTCCTCTCGCACGGCGAACGCCGCGACCGACCGAAACCCACGGTCCGAACCGCGCGCGGCTCCTTCGGCGGTCGCGAACGGCTCGGCCAGACCGAACAGGAGGGCCGAGCCCCCAGCGGCGATCCCGGCCATGAACGGCAGAGCGTCGATCGGCCGGTTGACCAGGGGTTCGGCTTCGGCCCAGTCGATCCGGTCGATGGCGCCGAGCGCCAGGTGATCGTCCCGCACGCGTGCGTACAGCGTCCCGTCGGCGCTGATCACCGCGCCGACGTCCTGGAGGAGCCGGTTGAGCCCCGACTCGCCGGTCGTCGCGCCTTCCGGGAGCCTGGTCAACTCGACGAGGGCTCTCATCCGGCTGGTCAGCAGGCGCTCCGAGTCGAGGCCGCTCTCGACCGCCGCGAGCAGCCGGGCATTCTCGAGCGACGCCGCGATGAGCGCTGCCGCCTGCTGCATGATCGGCCGCGATGGCTCGCGGGGATCGGCCAGCCGCCAGCCGAGGGCAAGGATCCCGGTCAACCGACCAGACAGGCGCAATCCGACGACGATCAGATGGGCGATGCCGTCGGCCAGGACGGCCGCTCGAACATCATCGCGCAGGGGTGCTGTCGCCACGTCCGCGCTGATGTAGGCGTCGGGCGCCTGGAGGGCCTGTGCCAGCGGACCGCCAAGCTGGCCATAGCCAACGATGATGTCGACCGTCGCCTGGGCGACACCGAGCTGGGCGATCGCCTCGTAGGCGCCCGCGGTCGAGGTCACGAGCCCGGCGTCGGCCCCGGTCGCCGAGAGCAGGGCTTCGAGGGCGGCCTGCGCCACGTCGGCCATCGTCCTGGCCTCGCTCGTCGCGCCAACGAGCCGCCCCAGGGCCGTCATCTCCTCCTCGACGCGCGTGGCTTCCGTGACGTCGCGATGGATGCTCAGACCGCCGGTCGGCTCGCCGTCCGGGCCGCGCAGGAGGGTCACCGTCACGTCGACCACGAGTTCGTGGCCGGCCGAGGGACCGATCTTCGGGCGGTGGACGATCCGGTCCCGCCAGGTGCCGGCCGCCTCGAGAGCCGTCCGGATCGCCGCCCGATCGAGCGGCGCGCCGGAGACGTCGGTCGACTCCACGAGCACGTCCAGGGGCCGGCCGATCGCCTCGTCGGCCGTGACGCGATACAGCCGCTCGGCTGCGGGGTTCCAGACGCGGATCAGGGCGTCGACGCCCGTGACGACGATCGCGTCGAGCGCCTGCCGGACGACCTCGTCGTGGACCGACGTGTTCAGCCCTGCGGTGGTCCCGGCGCCGGAGGCGGCCGGCTCGGGCGGGCGGGGCGCGGCCCGGTCGGCAGTCACGTGGCTATCCTAGCGAGGGAACGGCCGCACCGATCCCCCCGACATGAGGGGTGCGGCCCGGCCACGAGGCGATGTCGGCCACCAGGCGATGATGAGAAGGAGCGGCCCTGACCTGGCCACTGACCGATGAGGAACGGCTCCTCCGCGACAGCGCCCGCGAATTCGCGCGCCGGTCGGTCGCGCCGACGGCGGTCGAGCGCGACGAGGCCGAGCGCTTCGACCGCTCGATCTTCGCGGGGATGGGAGAGCTCGGGCTGACCGGCGCGCCCCTGCCCGAGTCGGTCGGCGGGTCCGGGTTCAGCTACCTCGGCTGGTCGCTGGTCATGGAAGAGCTCGGCGCGGCCGATCTAGCGAGCGCGGTCACGCTGTCGGTCCACATCCTCGCGCAGTACCCGGTGGTCACGTGGGGGACGGACGAGCAGCGCGAACGCTGGCTCGGGCCGATGGTCAGCGGCGAGGCGCTGGGGGCGTTTGCGCTCACGGAACCCCACGCCGGCTCCGATGCAGCCGCCATCCGGACCCGGGCCGAGCGGGTCGGCAGCGCGGACGCGCCAGAGGGCTACCGACTGACCGGCACGAAGATCTGGATCACGAACGCGCCGGAGGCGGATCGCTACCTCGTGTTCGCGACGGTCGATCCGGCGGCCGGGGCCCGGGGGATCGCCGCGTTCCTCGTCGAGAAGGGGATCGCCGGCTTCACCTTCGGCGCGCACGAGAAGAAGATGGGGATCCGCGCGTGTCCCGCGGCCGAGCTCGTGTTCGAGGACTGCTTCGTGCCGGTTGCGAACCGGCTTGGCCAGGAGGGCGAGGGGTATCGGATCGCGCTGTCAGCGCTGGCCGAGGGCCGGATCTCGATCGCCGCCGCGTGCGTCGGCCTGGCCCGCTCGGCTCTCGAGCAGGCGGCGGCCCATCTCGGCCAGCGAACGGCCTTCGGCGGGCCGCTGGCCAATCAGCAGGGGCTGCGCTTCGTTGTCGCCGAGATGGCCAGGGACGTCGAGGCGGCCCGGGCGCTGACCCGCCAGGCCGCATCGATGAAGGACCGGGGCGAGCCGATCGGCGTGGCGTCGTCGCTCGCGAAGTGGACTGCCTCGGACACGGCGATGAAGGTCGCGACCGACGCGGTCCAGCTGTTCGGGGCGAGCGGCTATTCGCGCGAGACCGGGATCGAGCGCCTGATGCGCGACGCCAAGGGCGCCCAGATCTACGAGGGCACGAACCAGATCCACCGGCTGATCGTCGCGGACGACCTGCTGGGCGGCTGAGCATCGGCCGCCGATCGGGCGAGGCCGATCGGGCGGCCCCGGCCAGTTCTCTACGAGCGCCCCGGCCACTCCTCCAGACCTCTCTGATCCCGAATTTCATGCCAGAAGTCCGCGGGCGCGACCTTAGTCCCGAAATGCCACCCCGATTCGACGTTTGCCGCGCTCGGACGGCGGCCTGGTGCGTTGGTCCACGCTTGAAATGGCCCGTCGAATCCGCCGAGGCGTGGTCGTATCGCGCCCAAGGTCGCCCAGTCGGACCTGTGGCATGAAACTCAGAGCGGCGACGTCTCCGATCGGCTTGGCAAGCCAGCTTCTCATTACCCGCCCGTCCGCAGGAAATTTCGCCCGCAGGATCGTCGCGTGCTCGGCCACAGCCCGGGCATTCGTTCGGGCCGGCGCGACCACGACCCAGAGGCCGATCGCTCGTGGCTCCCAGCCACGTTCGCGGGCGATCCGATCGGCCATCCGGCGGCGGACGTCCATCGTGGCCATGAGGTCGTTGATGTCGACGATTCGGGTTTTGAGCTCGATCACGAGCAACGTCCGAGAGGCCGGGTGCCAGGCCACGATATCGATCACGCCGCGCTCGCCGCTGTACGCGGACGACACCTCCGGCAGGACCAGCCAACCGCCGAGGTCGGTCAGCCATTTCGCCATCGCCTCGTGAAGCCGAGCGTGACCGCGGTTCAGCATGCGGTCCAGGTTCGCGCCCTGCCACAGGACCGAGCCGTCGAATCTGGCACCGAGCGCCTTGGCGTAGCGTCGAATGTCGCCGAACCGGACGTTGTCGAGGCGCCCAGCTTCGATCAGGATCGCAACCCCGCGCGGTATGCCGGCGGCAAGGCTGGCGTCCACCTGGCGTAAGCGACGTCGCAACCGAAGGGTCCGCAACGACGCGCCGATTCGCTGATCGTCCATCCGGGGATCATTGATCTCACGTCTTATCGGCCGATCACCCGGAGCCTCAGTCGCGGCCGGGAGACTGGTGGCGGACGGCGGGCGGTGTAGATTCGGGCGCATGACCGAAACCGCCGCCACCACGCGAACGAGCGCCGCTGCCGCCGAGCCGCCGATCTTCCGTCACTTCATTGCCGGAGCGTGGTGCGATTCGTCGGCCGGCGCCACGTTCGAGAGCCACAACCCGGCCGATCAGCGCGACGTGATCGGGCGGTTCCAGCAGGGGACCGCGGCGGACGTGGCGATGGCCGTCCGGGCCGCCGACGTGGCGGCCGGCCTGTGGCGGCGAACCCCGGCTCCGAAGCGCGGCGAGATCATGTATGCCTTCGCCGCGTTGATGGCCGAGCACAAGGAGCGGCTCGCCCGGGCGATGACCCGCGAGATGGGCAAGGTCCTCGCCGAGGCGCGCGGCGACGTCCAGGAGGGGATCGACATCGCCTTCCTCATGGCCGGCGAGGGCCGCCGGATGTTCGGCGACACGACCCCCTCGGAGCTGCCCGACAAATGGGCGATGAGCATCCGCCAGCCGATCGGAATCGCCGGGATCATCACTCCCTGGAACTTCCCGATCGCGATCCCGTGCTGGAAGATGATGCCGGCCCTCGTCGCCGGCAACACCGTCGTGTTCAAGCCGTCGAGCGACACGCCGCACTGCGCGACCCTGCTCGTCGAGCTCATGGACGAGGCGGGCTTCCCGGCCGGGACGGTCAACCTCGTGACCGGGGCCGGTGGCGATGTCGGCGACGCGATCGTCGACAACCCGGATGTCGCGGTGATCTCGTTCACCGGCTCATCGGCGACCGGGCGACACATCGCCACGCACGCCGGCCACAAGCTCAAGCGGGTGAGCCTTGAGCTCGGCGGCAAGAACGCGATCGTCGTCATGGCCGACGCGGACCTCGACCTCGCGACCGACGGGATCCTGTGGTCGGCGTTCGGGACGACCGGCCAGCGCTGCACGGCGGCGAGTCGGGTCGTGGTCGAGCGGGCGGTCGTCGAGCCCCTGCTCGAGCGGCTCGAGGGTCGGACCGGCAACCTTCGCCTTGGCAACGGCCTGGACGACGCGGTCGACGTCGGGCCGCTGATCAACGCCGGAGCCGTCGCCAAGGTCGGCTCGTACATCGGGATCGGGCGGCGTGAGGGCGAGCTGGTGATCGGCGGCGAGCCGGCACGGGACGGGGAGCTCGCCAACGGCCACTTCTTCGCCCCGACGATCTTCCGGGACGTCGCGCCGATGGACCGCATCGCCCAGGAGGAGATCTTCGGCCCGGTCCTGTCGGTCATCGCCGTCGACGACTACGCCGCCGCCGCAACCGCCGTCAACCAGACCCGCTACGGGCTGTCGTCGTCGATCTTCACCCGCGACGCCAACACTGCCTTCCGGGCGATGCGCGACTTCGAGACCGGGATCGTGTACGTCAACGCGGGCACGACCGGAGCGGAGACGCACCTCCCGTTCGGGGGCTGGAAGGAGACCGGGAACGGCCACCGTGAGGCCGGTCACGCCGCACTCGACACGTTCACCGAGTGGAAGTCGATCTATGTCGACTTCAGCGGGCGCCTCCAACGTGCCCAGATCGATAACCAGGAATAGCATCGCGGTGGCGGAACCTCGCATCGGGTCGCTCGTCCAGGTCCGGCCGGCCGAGCCCGGCGACCTCGACGATCTCGTCACGGTCTACCTGTCGGCGGCCGCCCACCACGCGGCGATCGATCCTGCCGCGTACGTCGTTCCGACCGCCGCCGATGCCGCGGTCCGCTGGCAGCATCGCGTCGAGTCGCGCGGTCCGGACGTCGAGTGCATCGTGTCGGTGGTCGATGGGCGTGTCGTCGGATCGGCCTCGATCGAGGTCATGCCGTCGAACGGAGTCGGCTCGATGATCCGCCCGCTGCGCATGGCCGAGCTTGGCATCGGCATCCTCGATGGCTATCGGGGCCTCGGGATCGGGCAGCAGCTCATCGCCGCGCTCGAGGCGTGGGCGGCCGACCACGGCATTGAACGCATCGTCCTGCTGGTTGCCGACGGCAATGTCGGAGCGATCCGCCTCTATCGCCGGCTCGGCTATCTCGATGACGGACTCGTCCTCCGCAAGGATGTCGGCGGATCGTGACGTTCGATGCCGTCCACCGGAAGGTCTGGACCGCCCGGCGCGAGGGCTGACGGCGGGTCCGAGAACCGCGCGATCGGTGGTGTCGTATCCGGCTCCGAGCCCTGACTCGCACGACGTGTGGTGGAGCCATGTCGGGTACCCTGACCGCCGCGATGAATCTGCCCGAACCGTCACCCCAGATCCCGAAGCGACCGCCGTGGACCGCGCGGGTCGCGGGTTGGAGCGCGCGCCATCGCTGGCCCGTCTTCGTCCTGTGGTTCGTGGCCACGATTGGCCTGTTCGCGGGCAGCCTCGCGGCCGGTGGCACTCGCACGGTCGAGGCCGTGTCCAACGATCAGCGCGCAAAGTACGAGGCCGGCGAGGCGACCGTCATCTACAACGAGGCGAACGCGTCCGTCGGTCAGCAGGCGCCGGCTTCCCAGCAGTTCCTGCTGATCGTGTCGAGTCCGGACAAGACCGTCGACGATCCTGGGTTCGCGTCGGACGTATTCGCGATCACGGCCCGCCTCGCCGCCCTGACCTCGACGGTCGACGGGGTCAGCGGGCCCGTGATCGAGCAGCTCGTCGACCCGATCGGCGTCCCCGCCGCGGCCGGTCTGGTGTCAGCGGATCGGACCACGGTCCGGCTCGTCGGCCGGGTCGCCGGCGACGGCGCCACGCTCGCGAGCCGTCTCAAGCCGCTCCCCGCGCTGCTCACCGAGATCAAGGCCGCCTATCCAGCCGATCGGATCCACGCCCTCAACAACACTCTCGCGAACAACGAGATCAGCACTCTGATCACAGGGGGCCTCGACGCGTCGCTCCGGCTGACGATCCCGCTGACGTTCCTGATCCTGCTGATCGCGTTCGGCGCCGTCGTCGCCGCGGTGATCCCGCTCATCCTCGCGATCACGGCGCTCCTGGCCGCGTTCGGAATCCTCGGCATCTACAGCCAGACCGTGTCCGCCGTCAGCCCGTACGCGAGCCAGCTCGTCGTCCTGATCGGGCTCGCCGTCGCGGTCGACTATTCGCTGTTCATGCTCACCCGGTTCCGGACCGAGCGGCGCCACGGTCGCTCGAAGCTGGCCGCGATCGACGTCGCGAGCAACACCGCCGGCCGGGCGGTCTTCTTCTCCGGGCTCGCGGTGATGATCTCGATCGGCGGGCTCTTCCTGCTCGACGATCCGCTCTTCCGGTCGATGGCCGTCGGCACGATCTCGGTCGTGTTCGTCGCCGTCGTCGGATCGTTGACGTTCCTGCCCGCAACCCTGGCGATCCTCGGCGACGGGGTGAACCGGCTGCGCATTCCATTCGTCGGCCGCGACCGACCCGAAGGCAGCGGCATCTGGGCGAAGCTCGTGCGGACCGTCATGGGCCGGCCGGTGATCGCCGCCGTCGTGACGTCCGTGCTCCTGATCGTCATCGCCTCACCGGTCACCCGGCTGCACATGGGCCAGGCCGACTTCACGGCGTTCCCGGACTCGCTCGACGGCGTCCAGGCGGTGAACCTGCTCAACGAGAAATGGCCGAGCGGGTCGAACCTGGACCTGTCGGTCGTCATCACGCGGGCCGACGAGGCGCCGACGAAGGCCGCGATCGACAGGATGACGACGGCGATCCTGGCGATCCCGCGCTTGAGCGGCCCGCCGACGACGACGATCTCGGCCGACGGCCACGTCGCATTCGTGTCGTACCTCATGGCCGGCGGCAGCAACGACATCCGCAACCAGGACATCGTCCGGCAGGTCAGGACGAGCGTGCTCCCGGTGGCCTTCAGCGGGTTGTCGGGCGTCCGCGCACTGGTCACCGGCGACGCGGCCTACACCCTCGATGTCGTCGACTTCTACGCCCACGGGATGCCGCTCGTGATGGCATTCGTTCTGACCCTTTCATTCGGGCTGCTGCTTGTCGCCTTCCGCTCGATCGTCATCCCGATCAAGGCGATCCTGCTGAACCTGCTCTCGACCGGGGCCGCGTTCGGGTTGCTCGTGCTCGTCTTCCAGGACGGCTGGCTGCACGAGCAGCTCGGGTTCAAACCGGGTCCGATCGAGGCGTTCATCCCCGTCTTCATCTTCACGATCCTGTTCGGGCTCTCGATGGACTACCACGTGTTCATCCTCACCCGGATCAAGGAGGCCCGCGACCACGGGCTGTCGTCGAACGCCGCCGTCGCCCGCGGGATCTCGATCACGTCGGGCACCGTGACGAGCGCCGCGGCGATCATGGTCGTCGTGTTCGCGGTGTTCGTGACCCTCGAGCTGACGATCATCAAGCAGCTCGGCTTCGGACTCGCGGTCGCCGTCTTCCTCGACGCCACGATCGTCCGAAGCGTCCTTCTGCCGGCCTCGATGCGGCTGCTCGGGGAGTGGAACTGGTGGCTGCCGGGCTGGCTCGGCTGGCTGCCCCACGTCACGATCGAGGGCGACGTCGACGAGGATGAAACCGGCGTCGCCGGCGAGCCCGAGGCCGCGGGGGTCCAGTCGCCGACGCCCGTCTGACATCGGACAGCAATGCGCGCAGGCGACCCTGACGCGCGCCGGTAGCGTGCCGTGGCCAATATGAGGGTCGCCCATGACAACCCTGGTTTCCCTTGTCGGCATCGTCGGCCGCGCCATCGGTGGCGTCCTGACCAGCTCCCTCGGCTGGGCCAGCAGCCTGCTGTACGGACGCGTCCCGGCCGACCACCGCAAGTACGTCGACATCATCATGGGCGCCTCGCTCGGGTGGGGCGTGCTCGTCCTCATCACCCTGCTGCCGGGCGTCGGCGCGTTCCTCATCGCATCGACGCCGTTCGTGAGCTCGATCGGGCTCGCCCTGCTGCGCTCGGTCATCCTCGTCGGGCTTGCGCTGCTGCCGGCCGTGGTCGGCCTTGCCGGATGCTTCGTCCCCTCGGACGAGAACCGGCCCACGGGGATCTCGATCCTGGGCACGGTCCTGCGCGGTTATCCGCTCACGATCCTGGTGATCATCCTCGCGCTGTTCCTGCCCGCCGTCGGGGTTGCCCGCAAGATCGGCAACATCCGACGCGGTTGGTCGGACAGCCACATCGCCATCGTCGTGAAGCCGGGTGAGTACGAGCATCTGGTCGCCGATCTTCGTGCGGCGCTGACCGCGAACGGGATCGGCACGACGGACCATGACGCGCCTGGCATCCTGCTCATGCCGGGCCGACTGCTCGGTCTGCTGGCCGGCAAGCACGTCGAGGGGCTCGTCCCGGACCGGCTCGTCGAGCTCCGCGCACCTGACCTCGAGGTCACGGTGTTTCCCTCGGACATCGCGATCAGCGGCAGGACCGAGGCTCGCCTGGCGGCTCGGGCAGTGCTGATGACCCGCCTGGTGACGGCCGCCGCCCACTCGACCACGAACGACGAATCGCAGAAGGTCGAGGACAGGATCGAGCGGCTCGTGACGTCGAGGCCGAGCTCGGCGAAGGCCGGCGATGGGCTGGCCGCGATCGACAAGACGCTCGAGCAGCTCGACATCCCCGCCGAGGACTGGGACATCCTGTTCCGGCTCCGTCTTCAGGCCGAGCGCGACCTCCTCCGGCGTTGACCGCGCTCCGGCGTTGACCGCGCTCCGGCGCTGAAAGTGCGGCGCTGAAAGTGCGGCGCTGAACACGCGGGCCCGAACACGCGGGCCTGATCGTGCCGCGCCGCCTCGCCAGCCCTATCCCGATCGACGGTCAGCGCCCGCCCGGGGTCATGACCCGCAGTGCGGCGGGCCGGATCGAGACCGTGATCGGCGTCCGACCAATGACCGAGCCGTCCGTCTCGACCAGCTGACGCGGACTCGAGCTGATCGTCACCTCGCGCGCCCGATGGCGCTCGACCCGGCCACCGTCGTCTTCTCCGAGCTCGCGCTGACGGAGGACATCGATGCCGGCCCGGAGCCCGGACAGTCGCCCCGAGGCGCGAACCATGATGACGTCGAGCAGCCCGTCGTCGGGGATCACCTTCCGGCGGGGCTCCATGAGGGACCCGATCCGGCCGAAGTTGGCGACGAAGACCTGGGCCGCCCGCGTCGTCATCTTCTCGCCGTCGATCGTGATCTCGTGGGTGGCATCCTTCATCTTGCCGCCCTCGCGGATCGCGTTCGCGACGTAGGCGAGCTTGCCCCAGCGTCGCTTCTGGGCCGGGTCCGTCGCGTCCATCACGACGGCGTCGAAGCCGACCCCGCAGGCCACGGCGAAGTCGCGGTCGGCACCGTCGATCGTCACCCGCCCAAGATCGATCCGGCGGGTCGTCCCGGTCACGAGCACGTGGGCAGCCTTCTTCAGGTCGCGCGGGATGTCGAGGTTGCCCGCCAGGAGATTGCCGGTGCCCTTCGGGATGATCCCGACGATCACCTCCGATTCGGCGAGTGCATTGACGACCTGGAAGACGGCGCCGTCGCCGCCGACCGCGACGACGATGTCGACCTTGTGCTTGATCGCCCGGCGCGCCCGACGGCGCAGCTCGGACTTCTTGATCACGATCGCGCTGTCGACCGTCCAGCCGGCCTCTTCGAGGAGCTCTCGGGTCTGGCGGACGGCCTCGCCGATCCTGCGGCCCTTGCGCTTCCGGCCCAGGACCAGTGCCCTGGTCATGACCTGCCGCCCGACATCTCCGACGGATTGGACCGAGCTCGAGGGCGAACATCCCAGAACCTCGCCAGCGGCCCGCTCCGGACGGCGGCCAGCACGATGAGCAGCCAGCCGGTCCCCGCGAGGACCCCACCGAGGACATCGGTGAAGTAGTGGTAGCCGAGATAGATCCGGCTCAATCCGATCAGGCCGCAGAGGGCGATCGCGATAGCCAGGGCGAAGGTGCCACTGCGGCGCCCCCGGATCGACCAGATGATCACCGCCAGCGCGACGTAGAACGCCACCGAGTTCATCGTATGGCCGCTGGGGAAGCTGTAGTCGGGCAGGACAGTGGCCCACGGAAGCTGGGGTCGAGGGCGCTGGAAGAAGACCTTCATCAGGCTGTTGAGGAGGAGGCTCCCGGCACTCGTGATGGTCAGGAACAGCGCCGCCCCGGGGCGTTGGATCCGGATCAGGAGCGCGATCGCGATGACGAACAGGGGCGGGATGAACAGGTTCGAGCCGGCGAAGGTCGCGGCGTTCATGACCGTATCCATGAACGGGCTGGCAAGACCGTGAAAGAAGGGATTGGCCCAGACGTCGAGGGTGTAGACCTCCTGGTCGCGGATTCCCTCGGCAAGCGTCCCGAACAGGACGAGGCAGGCGGTCAGGCCGAGGAACCCGATCAGGAGCATGGCGGAGGCCGCGGGCGCGGGTGCGCCGACCTGCGCCGGAAGCGGCCCGACGCTCGTCGGGTCGGCCGGTAGGCGGGACGGTGGTCCCTTCTGGTCAGCCACGCGGATCACCTGCCGGCCGGCCGGCGCTGCTGGCGTCGCTGGTTTCCGGATCGTGATGGGTCAGCAGGCCATAGACGCCAAGGACGCCGATCGCGCCGATGAACGAGGCGATCGTGTCGCTCGGCCAGTGGGCGGCCAGGGCGACCCGTGCCACCCCGACGAGGACGGCGTCGATGAGGACCGCGACGACGATCAGGACCCGGATGATCTCCGCGAGACCGCTCCGGAACGCGCGGATGGCCAGCATGCCGAAGATGGTCAGTGCCTCGAGGACGTGGCCCGACGGAAAGCTGTACACGACCCCAGGGATGTTCGGGTCGGTGCCCGACGGGCGGTCCCGATGGACGAGTTGCTTGACCGCCTCGCTGCCGGCGGTGACCGCGATCAGGATCACGGCGACCAGGACCGCCTCACGCCGTCGCTTCGTGAAGAACAGGAACAGAACGAGGCCGACGCCGATCACGATCAGCGGGATATTCGCGGACTCCGAGATGAACTCCCACAGCGGGGCGTAGCTCTGCCACTGCCTTGCCGCATCGAGCAGCGACATGTCGAACGCCGGCACCCAGTGATTCAGGAGCAGGACCGTGATCGCGGCGAACCCGCCGAGTCCGACGACGGCCATGACCAGCCACGCGACGATCGACGGCGCAAGACCGCCGGTCGTGTCGGCGGCACGGCCGCGGCCGGCGGCCGGTGGGGCGTCGGCGGCCAGTGGGGCGTCGGCGGCCGTGGCGTCGCGGGCCGTTGTGTCCCGGGGCGGCATGGTCGATTGCGGTGTGCTGGGGGTCATGCTCGGACAGGATGACGACGACGGATCGAGCCGCCGCAGCGAAACATGGCCAGTGAGTTGCAATCACGCGGCAACGGAGGACTGGGCGTTCGATGCGTGCTCGCCGCAGAATCCGGTGATCCGGACGTCCGGACGTCCGGCGCTTCGGGGCCGGCGTTCACGGCGGCTGCGAGCCGGTCAGGTTGTGCTCGACAACGAGTTCGAGCCCTGGCGCGTCGGGCTCGAACGGGCCCGGCCTGGCGGTCGGCTCGGCCTCGTTGGCGCCCCCGTCGCCCTTCGCCCCGTCCGGCGGCGGGACGCTGCGCTCCAGGCGGACCTTCGCCTGACGGCCGTTGAACGTCAGAAGGGCCAGCTGATTCCCGAAGTGCGGTCCCGATGGATGGGTCCAGTGGATCGGCAGAGACGGCACACCAGATCGCCGACTGACCGCCTTCATGACGACCTCGAACGTCTTGCTCCAGCCGAAATGGAACACGACCTTCATCGCCCGCGGGATGCTGTTGTGGATGGGCGAACAGGTGACCTGGTAGATATGCGAGGCCGTCGGCTCCGGGTAATCGGCCACCGCGACGTAGGCATGATGGACGTCGCCGGACAGCACGCAGATCGTTGCCGGGGGTGTGGCGCCGTGCTCGCCTCGGCCGATCCGCCCGAAGAGCCGGGTCAGACGATCGAACGAGGCACGGAACGCCGCCCAGTGCTCGAGGTCGGCGCTCCGCCGGAGCCATTCACCGAACCTGGCGACGAGTCGCGGCCGACCCGGCGCGGTCAGGACCTCGTCCCACGATTCGACCTCGTGGAGGGCGCGCGGCAACAGCCACGGGAGCGACGTCGCGACGACGAGATGGTCGTACCCGCCGTCCTCGACCTGGCGTTCGATCCAGCTGAACTCGGCTTCGCTGACCATCGAGCGCGCGCCGTCAGCCAGGATCCGCCCGCACCGGGAGTCGATCACGATCAGCCGAACGCCGCCCAGGTCGCGCCGGTACGACCAGAGTGTCCCCTTCGCGCCATCAGCTTCGGCATCCGCGTGGACGGCGAATGGGCGCAGGATCAGCTCCCCGTCGGGCGCCGCGCGAACCGCTCGGTAGGTCTCGTTGGCCGCGAGGTCGGCGGGCGCGAGATTCCCGAGATGCTGGTAGATCCAGTAGGACATGAGGCCGCCGACGATCCGTTCTTCCCACCAGTCGGTTGCCTTCATCTCGACCCGCCACGAATGCGAGGTGTTCCAGTCGTCGCGGATGTCGTGGTCGTCGAAGATCATCGAGGTCGGCAGGGTCGAGAGGATCCAGCGGATCGACGGCTCGGTCCACGACTCGAGATAGAGGCGGGTGTACTCCTCGAAGTCGGCGACCTCCCAGCGCGGGTCGACCTTCGGGTCCCGGCGGCCGGCGATGAATTCGCGGACCACGGGCGATGTGTCGTCCGCGTAGATCTGATCACCGACGAGCAGCAGGGCGTCGGGCCACTCATCGTCAGGCTGTCTGGCCATCCGGGCCGACCACGCTTCGAGGACATCGGGATCGATGCCGCGCTGGCTCCCGGGAGTTCGGGATTCCCCCGGCTCGCGGCAGGAACCGAAGACGAGCGCCAGTGGCCGGTCCGGATCGATCGTCCGGATCCGGCTCGGCGGATACTCCGATGGGTCCATGGGCCAGACGCGCTCGCCGTCAAGCCAGACCTCGTACGGCGTGGCCGAGCCGGACTCGAGACCGTCCAGGACGACGATCGCGTAGTGGTGGCCTGCGACGTGGAAGGTTCGTTCCGATCCGGTCGCCGGTCCGGCCCGGACCTCGACCGCGGAGGGGGCGTCGGTCTCGACCCAGATCGTCGCGTCGTGCTGGCCGACGTGGCGAAGGAGCGGTCCGATCAGCAGATTGGCCAAGAGGCCTCCATGGTCATGGAGCGGCGAGAATCATGGCGGGGCACCTCAACGCGATCGTCAATCCGTCCGACGGCATCCGCGGTGTGTGGCCACCGCCCGGACCCCGGTCCAGCCGCGCGTCGTGGCGTCAGTCTGCATCCTCGGGGCTTCGGACGCGCACGACCCGGCGGTGGCGCGCCACGCGGCGACCGCGCGCCATGCGGCGGCGGACCGCCACCACCGCAATGGCGTCGCGCTGCGAGAGCGACCGCGCGTGGCTGGGCTACGATGATGCGGCCACGGAGCTCGGATGGACCGCAGGAAAGGGAGGCATGAGTCTCGACGTCGTCGGCAAGTTCGCACGGGTCACGGCGACGATCTCGCCGGGCCATCTCGGCGAGGTGCTGATCGAGATCCGCCAGGGCACCGAGCGCTTTCCGGCACGCGCGGCCGATCAGGACGCGACGATTCCGAAGCACACCCAGGTCCTCGTCGTCGGCAGCCTCGGCGGCCGCACGGTCGAGGTCTCCCCGACGAACAATCTGAGGCTTGAACGATGACACCCGAGGTGGGGCTCGCGGTCGTGGTGATCGCCGTGCTGATCGTGATCCTGGGGCTGGTCCTGCTGTTCCGCTCGAGCTGGCGGGTCGCCGAACCCGATGAGGCGCTGATCATCTCCGGGCTCCGCGCCAGCGGCCGTCAGGAGGGCACCGGCGAGAGCATGGGCTTCAACATCGTGACCGGGCGCGGCGCCCTGATCCTGCCCGGCGTCACGAAGGTCCGGCGTCTGTCGCTCGAGGCCCACGAGAGCGAGATCAGCGTCCCGTGCGTCAGCCAGCAGAAGATCCGGGTCGACCTGCGCGGAATCGTCGTCTACAAGGTCGGCGATGACTTCCGTTCGATCGCCAATGCCGCTCGGCGCTTCCTGGACCGGCCGGCCGCCGAGCTCGAGACGAAGGTCCAGAACGTGTTCGTCGGCCATCTCCGGGCGATCGCCGGCTCGATGACCGTCGAGGACATGATCAGCGACCAGGACAAGTTCACCCAGCAGGTCCGCGATCGCTGCACCCAGGAGATGGAGTCGTTCGGGCTGGTCATCGACAGCTTCCAGATCCAGGCGATCACGAGCCCGAGCGCCTATATCGAGAACCTCGCCGTCCCGCACCAGGCCGAGGTCGAGCAGAACGCCCGGATCGCGCGGGCCAACGCGGAGCGCGAGGCCGTCGACCAGGAGCAGTCCGCGCGCGCCCTGATCGCCGAATCGACCCGCAACGCCGACATCAAGAAGGCCGGCTTCCAGGCCGACATCGACCAGGCCACGAAGCAGGCGGAGCAGCAGGGGCCGCTGGCCGAGGCCAAGGCCCGCCAGGCGGTGGTCGAGCAGGAGACCCGCGTGGCCGAGCTGCAGGCGCAGCAGACCGAGCAGCAGCTCCAGGTCGACGTCCGCAAGCCGGCCGACGCCGAGGCCTATCGCCAGACGACCCTCGCCGCCGCCGCGCGCGACGTCCGGATCCGCCAGGCCGAGGCGGCCGCCCAGGAGGTCCGCCTGGCAGCGGAGGCTGCCGCCGCCCAGACGCGGATCGCCGCCCAGGCCCAGGCCGAGGCGATCAAGGTCCAGGCCGAGGCGCAGGCCGGCGCGACAAGGATCAACGGCGAGGCGGACGGAGCCGCGATCCGGGCCAAGGGCCTGGCCGAGGCGGATGCAGTCAAGGCCAAGGCGGAGGCCGAGGCCGCCGGCATCGAGCGGCGGGCCGCGGCGCTGAGCCGCAACCAGGAAGCCGTCATTGCCCAGCAGATCGCGGTGAACCTCCCGGAGATCGTCCGGGCGGCAGCCTCATCGTTCGACCATGTCGACAACTTCACCGTCCTCAACGGGGCCGGCGGGATCACCGAGGTCCTCGCCGAGCTGATCCAGCAGGGCGGCGTGCTCGCGAACGTCGCGCGCCAGACGATGGCGCCGATGATCGGGGCCCAGAACCGCAACGGATCGACGGGCGGCGGCGATCACGCCAATGGGTCCGACGGACGGCCGGCGGCCGCTACGACCGGACGCGCCCGGCGTGGCTCGGCGCGGACCGCGACCGCCGCTGATGCGCCCGGTGGTGCCGGGCGGCCGGCGGGCGCCGAGCCTGCCGACGAGCGATAGCCTGGACGAGAACGACTCGGCGGAGGGTTCGACCTCCCCGCCAGGCTCCGTTCGGGTTGACGAGCCGGTGGTCGCGTCCCGGATCGAGGCGCTCGCGACGCGGTTCGTCGACGCGATCCTGGTCGCCGATGGGCACGGGGAGGAATATCGACGGCTGCTCGACGACGTCGATGAGATTGGCGAGCGGGAGATTCTCGCCGCCGCGGAGCTGAGCCACCGGCTCCTCGACCGCCCGATGCGCGCGATCATCGGCACGCTCGACGGCGAGTCGCCGGTCGCGCGCAGCCTGGCCGAGCTGCGCGACGCCGTCGAGGAACTCGGTGATCCCGCCGGCCCCGTTGAGGACGGTGAAGTTGTCGACATGGTCGAACGATGAGGCTGCCGCCCGGACGATC
>JANMCU010000268.1:0-7459 GCA_031361415.1 Chloroflexota bacterium
GGTGACGTAATGGCGTATCGGAACGCGGGGTTAGCGCGCGATGAATCGGACCGTCGGTGCTCAGATAACCGATCGGCGTGAGCGAATCGAACGGGCGATCGATCAGCTGATTGCGCGAGTTCGCGCCTTCGATTTTCAGAACATCGCCTTCCCTGTTCTCAAGAGGAACGTTCCGGCCCTCGCGCTCTCCGAGTGGAGCCATGACGGCGGTGAAGATGCATTCACGCTGGCTCCAGAAGGGCAGGTGACGTCGATTTCGTTAGCGTGCTCGCTAAGATTTGCGGCGGCTTCGGAGCGGGTCGCCTGGTCGGCTGGTTGCGCGTCCTGACGGTGTGGCCGCTAGATTCCGCTCCGATGCGTCGACAGCCCTCCCTGAGCCTTCGGATCCTTCGCGGCCTGGTCGTCCTGGTCACCGTCTGGTGCACCGGATGCTCGGGCTTCGAGCCGCTGCTCGACGCCGCGCTCGGCCAGAATCAGGCGGGAATGGTTTGCGCGTCCGAGCAGGGCACAGCAACCGAGATGGGCCATATGGCCGCGTCCAGCGCGGGCGGTCAGGCTTTGCCCGGGGTTTCCGCGCTTCCGGCGTCGGCCGGGCAACAGGGATTCACGTGCGGATGCATGTCCTGCCAGACGGTGGCGCCTGCCGCATGGTCCTTCGCGCTGCTTCCCCCGCCGGTGCTGCCGCCAATCGTGACGACTGAATCATCGCTGGTGAGCGTTAGCCGCGTCCCCCTGCTTCCGCCGCCCGAACGCACCGCCGCCTAGGCGAGGTGTGCCCATGAGGGTCGACGCCACGTGCGTCGCACTCTCGCCGTGAGCCTGCGCCTCGCGCCGCTCGCCTGCTTCCAAACAATTCCGACTCGCCCGCACCCGCGATGCACTGTCCGCGGCGCTGGCCGAGTCTTCCTTCGGCTCATGCGCCTTCGGGCGCTTATCTCTTCGGTCATGACACGATCGCCGTTCCTGGTCGTTCGCGGACTGCTCACGCTCGCGGCTTTCGGACTCGCCGCGCCTGCGGTTGCGCAACGATCCTCTGCTACAACGCCTACCTCGCCGCTGACTCTCCACGCGCTGCTCGACGCAGTCCGCGATGAGCATCCGACGATTCAGGCAGCTCAGGCGCGCATCCGGGCGGCGGAGGGCACACGCGCGTCAGCCGGGCGCCTCGGCAATCCGGTGATCAGCTATCAAGTAGACAATGCCTCCTTTCCGGCTGCAGGGTCAGTCGCGGGCATCGACCGGGAGACGACGGAGATGGCCACGCTTCCCCTCGCACCCTTTTACCTGCGTGGCTCCCGGGTCGCGCAGACTGCCGCCCAGGTGCGTGCGGTCCGTGCCGACGCAGATCGCGATCGACAACGGTTCGCGCTCGACGCCGCTGGGGCGTTCTACCGTGTCGCCCAGGCCCGCATCACCGCCGCGACCGAACGCGATCTCGTTTCCTGGCTCGACTCGCTCGTCGTCTACAATCGCGCGCGGGCCAGGGAGGGTGTCGCGGCCGAGGCGGACCTCCTCCGCTCGGCGCTCGAGCGAGACCGCGCGGCCGCCGAGGCCACGATGGCTGACGCAGAACTGGCGCGGGCGAGCGCCCAACTCGCGAGCTATCTCGGTGCTCCAGGCATGCTCGGCTCTGGCGACGTGGTCACGGGAGAAATGCCACTTGCCATCCCGGCGGATGCGACACGGAGCCTCGTAGCGAGCGACACGATAGCTGGACGAACAAGCGACCTGCCGCCGTCATCGATCACGCTCCGCCCAGATGTGCGGGCGGCTCGCGAGCGCGAGGCCGCAGCCGCCGCGGGGATCAGCACCGAGCGCCGCATGCTCTTCCGCGAGGCGGGTGCGACGCTGGGCGTCAAGCAGATGATGGGCACGAACTCGATGATCGCCGGTCTGAGCCTGCCGCTTCCGCTCTTCGACCAGAACCGCGGCGAAGTGGCGCGCGCGACGGCCGAGCGGGACATGGCTCGCTACGACCTCGCCGCACAGGAGCGCCTTGCGTATGCGGACGTGACGGGAACAAGCGCAGCGGCACGACTTCTCACCGTCCGTGCGGAGGCGATGGCGGGCCCAGGGCCAGAGGGCCTCCTCGCTCGCGCCGATGAGATGCGCCGCATCGCGCTCGGTGCCTACCGGGAAGGGGCGATTCCATTGATCCAGGTGCTCGACGCGGCCCGCGCTTGGGGTGAGACCCGCCTCACGTTCTACCGAACGCTGTACGCGCAACACCAGATCGTGCTCGCCCTGATCGTCGCGAATGGCGGAGATCTCTTCACGGCATCGCTCACACCTGCTTCGGGATCACCGCGATGATGACCATGCGTACCATCACGAGGCCGATCACCCTCTCGCTACGCGCACTGACGCTTACCGCGCTGCTGTCGCTCGGCTGCAAGAAGGACAAGTCTGTCGCCGCCACCGACTCCGTTACCCCGGGCAGCGCCCGCGGCACGTCCGACAGCGCTGGAGCCAAGGGTGAGATGGCCGACATGCCCGGCATGGCGATGAAGAGTGGGACGGCCGGAAGTCAGAAGGGCGGGAGTGGCGAGACCAGCGAGAAGGGCGAATCGAAAGCGGCTATCGCACAGTCCATTACTTTCAACTCGGCGCAGGTTCAGCATGGCGGCGTACGCTGGGCACCGGTCGCCGCCGGTAGCAGCGCCGGCGTCGCGACCATGCCTGGAGAGCTCACCGTCAACGAAGATCGGACGGCGCGCCTCGGTGCGCCGGGTCGCGGGCGCGTGCTGTCCGTTCGCGCCCAGCCGGGAGAGGTGGTGGGGCGTGGCCAGGTCCTCGTCGTGATCCAGAGCGCCGAGGCGGGGATGGCACAGGCGGACGTTTCCAAGGCGTCGGCCGAGGTGACGAGCCGCCGAGCGGGGGCGCAGTACGCCGCCAGCGCACGCGCACGAGCCGAGCGGCTCCTCGCCCTCAAGGCGATTCCCCGGCAGGACTACGAGCGTGCGATCGCAGACGACGAGCAGGCACGCGCGGCGCTTGCCCAGGCCACGGCTGAGCTTCAGCGTGCTCGCTCGACAGCCCAGCAACTAGGCGCGGCGGGCGCATCGTCGAGCGGCGAGATCATGCTCCGCTCCCCGCTCGCCGGCGTGGTGCTCGAACGCACCGCGCAGTCAGGCGTCGTGGTAGAAGCGGGGGCGCCGCTCGCCGTGGTGACCGATCCGTCCAGCCTCTGGCTCCAGGTCAAGGCGGCCGAGGCGCAGGCCGGACTATTCCAGCGCGGCGGCCAACTCGCGTTCCGCGTTCCGGCGTATCCCACCGAGCGATTCACCGCGCGGATCGATGCGGTGGGCGCTGGCCTCGATCCGGCGACGCGTACCCTCGGCGTACGCGCGGTAGTCGCGAACGTGGCCGGGCGACTCAAGCCGTCCATGCTCGCGACCGTGGAGGTGCAGGGCGGTTTACGCGTCGTGGCGATCCTCCTCCCCGACGCCGCGGTGCAGCTCATGGAGGGAAAGCCGACGGTGTTCATCGCGCGTCCGGACGTGAAGGGTGGAGCGCGATTCGAGCGCCGAGCGGTGGAGCTCGGCGCGCGCAGTGGGGGGCAAGTGGCGATCACACGTGGGCTGTTGGCCGGCGACGTCGTGGTGATGAGCGGCGCCTTCGCGGTGAAGGCGCAACTTCAGAAGGGCTCCATGCCCGGCATGGAGATGTGAGATGGGATCACTCATCGATCGCCTCATCTCGTTCTCATTCCGTCATCGCGCCGCCGTCGTCGGCGCCACGTTGATCCTTGCTGCCGCCGGCATCTGGGCGTTCACCACACTCAACACCGATGCGTTCCCCGATCTGACACCCAACCAGGTCATCGTGATGACAGAGGCGGCCGGGCTCTCACCGGTCGAGGTCGAGCAGCAGGTGACCTACCCGATGGAAGTCGCCATGCTCGGCTTGCCGCGCACCGTAGGGGTGCGCTCCATCTCGAAGGTGGGTCTTTCAGTCGTCACGGTCACCTTCAACGACGACGTGGACCTGTACTTCGCCCGCGCGCAGGTTCAGCAGCGAATGCAGGATGCGGTCGCGCAGATGCCGGCTGGAGCGCAACCGATGATGGGCCCGCCCGGCACAGCCATGGGCGAGATCTATGAATACCTGGTGGAGCCGGTTGGCGATTCCATTCGTTCCGCCGGCGCAGCAACCGACAGCCTGCGGCTGATCGAGCTGACGAACGTACAGGAGTATCTGATCAAGCCGCTGCTGCGCACCGTGCCCGGCGTGGCGTCGGTGAATACCTGGGGCGGGATGCTCCAGCAGTTCCAGGTGAATGCGGACCCGAGCAAGCTGGCCGCGCTCTCGCTCACCTTGCAGGACGTCGAGACCGCGCTCCAGAAGAACAACGCCAACTTCGGTGGCGGATACATCGAGGACCGCGGCGAGCGGTTGACGCTTCGCGGACTCGGCCGGGTGGCCGACACGAGCGACATCGCGCGCGTCGTGATCTCGACGCGGGGCGGCACGCCGGTGTACGTGCGGGACGTCGCGACCGTGACGATCACGTCCCAGCCCCGGTTCGGCGGCGTCACGCGTGATGGCAAGGGGGAAGCGCTGTCGGCAGTGGTGCTGATGCTCAAGGGCGCCAACGGCCGCGAGGTCGTCGACCGGATCACGAACCGGCTCGAGGAGGTCCGCCCGCTTCTTCCAACGGACGTGCGAATCCGCCCCTTCTATAATCAGGGCGACGTGGTCGAGCGTACCACGCACACGGTGTTCAGGAACCTCATCGAAGGGGCGCTGCTCGTCATCGCGATCCTCTTTCTCTTCCTGCGCAGCGTCCGCGCGTCGCTGCTCACGGCGTCGGTCATCCCGCTCGCGCTGCTCGTCGCCTTCCTCGCCATGAAGCGCTTCGGGGTGACGGCCAACCTCATGAGCCTCGGCGCGCTCGACTTCGGCCTCATCGTCGACGCTTCGGTGGTGATGATCGAGAACTTCGTGCGGCGACTGTCGGAGGCGAACAGGGCAGGTGGCGAAGTCGATCGGCAGGCAGTGCTGCGACAGGCCGCGTTCGAGGTCGGACGCCCGATCGTCTTCGGTATCGCGATCATCGTCGCCGTGTACGTCCCGATCTTCACGCTCCAGGGGATCGAAGGGCGCATGTTCGTGCCGATGGCGTTCACGGTCTGCGCCGCGGTGATCGGCTCGCTGTTGCTCGCCCTCACCTATATCCCGGCGGCGTCGTCGTACCTGTTCGCCCGGGCCGGACGTGCCGGCGGTCACGACGCCGAGCACGAGGATGCGCGCTGGTTCGTGGGTCTGCGGTCGCGCTATGCACGGGCGCTGGAGCGCGCGCTCGTGCATCGGCGAATCGTGATCGGCGCCGCACTCGGACTGCTGGCGGTTGCCCTCGCCACCGTGCCGTTTCTCGGTACGGAGTTCATGCCCAAGCTCGACGAGGGCTACATGCTCATCGAGACGCGGCGCGCGGCGAGCGCCTCCCTCGCCCAGGGGATCCTCGTGTCGGACGACGTGGAGCGCACCCTGCGAAAGTTCCCCGAGGTGGCGAACGTCGTGACCAATCTCGGCCGCCCGCATGAGGCGACCGAGACCATGGCGCTCAACCAGGGCGATGTCTACGTGCTCTTCAAACCCAGGTCCGAGTGGCGCGCGGGGTCGCTCGACGAGCTGATCCCGCAGATGGATTCGGCGCTGTCGGAGATCCCCGGGCTCGACTTCGATTTCAGCGCACCGATGCGCATGCGACTCGACGAAGTCGTGTCAGGCGTGAAGACGGAGCTTGGCATCAAGCTCTATGGCGACAGCCTGCCGCTGCTGCAGGAGAAGGCCGAGGCCATCCGGCAGGTTGTCGAGCGCGTACCGGGTGCCGCAGACGCCTTCGTGGGTGCCAGCGCAGGGGCGATGCAGCTCGAGGTCGATCTCAACCGCCCCGCCATCGCGCGGTATGGATTGAGTGTGGACGATGTGCGCGAGGCGATTCAGACGGGCATCGGCGGCATGCAAGCGACGGAGGTGATCGACGGGCGGCGCCGCATTCCGGTTGTCGTCCGCCTCGCGGAAGGGTACCGCTCCACCCCCGAGGCCGTGGGGCAGACCCTGATCCGTACCCCCGCCGGCGGCACCGTGACGCTCTCGCAGGTCGCGGAGCTGCGCACGGTCGAGGCGCCCGAGGTGATCGACCACGAAGGGGGGCAGCGCTACATCGTGGTGCAGAGCAACGTGCGCGGCCGCGACCTCGGCAGCTTCGTCGCCGACGTGCGGCACGCGGTCGCCAGGGACGTGCCGCTCCCGCCCGGATATCTCATCACGTACGGCGGCCAGTTCGAGAATCAGCAGCGCGCCATGCGGCGGCTGGGCATCATCGTGCCCGTCGTCCTGCTGCTCATCGGCGGCTTGCTCTATGCCAGCTTTGGCACGGTACGCCACGCCCTGATCGTGATGTTGAACGTGCCATTTGCTCTGGTCGGTGGAATCGCGGCGCTCTGGCTCCGCGGTCTACACCTGAACCTGAGCGCGTCGGTGGGATTCATCGCCGTGTTCGGGGTCGCCGTATTGAACGGGCTGGTGATGATCTCCTACGTGAATCAGCGCCGGGCAGCCGGTGCGGGAATCAGCGACGCCGTGCGCGAGGGCGCGTTGGTGCGATTGCGGCCCGTGTTGATGACGGCGCTCGTCGCGAGTGTCGGGTTCATCCCGATGGCCATTTCCACTGGTGCCGGCGCCGAGATCCAACGGCCGCTGGCCACAGTGGTCATCGGCGGGCTGATCTCCGCCACGCTGCTGACGCTGCTGGTGCTCCCCACCGTGTACTCCTGGGTGGAGGAGCGGACGATGGCGCGGGTTGGCGCATGACGGAGCGGGACGCGTTGGTGCGTCGCGGTCTCGTGCTCAACTACGTGACCATCGGGTACAACACGTTTGAAGCGATCGTGGCGCTCGTCGCCGGATCGTTGGCTGGCAGCGTGGCCCTGGTAGGGTTCGGCATCGACAGCGTGATCGAAGTAACGGCCAGTGTGGCGGCGCAGTGGCGCCTGCGGAAGGATGTCGATGAGCAGGGGCGGGCACGGA
The DNA here is from genome assembly GCA_031361415.1 of Chloroflexota bacterium. Lineage (GTDB taxonomy): Bacteria > Chloroflexota > Limnocylindria > Limnocylindrales > CSP1-4 > CF-46. The sequence goes on from JANMCU010000268.1 coordinate 7,036, forward strand.
TCGAGCGCATCACCCTGAAGATTATCGGCTGGAGCTTTCTGGCTCTCGCGGCCTACGTCGTCGTCGACAGCGGCACCACTCTCTGGCGACGCGAGCATCCGGAACGGAGTACCGTGGGAGTGGTGATCCTGACGCTCTCGGTCATCGTCATGCCGGTGCTTGCGCGCGCCAAGCGGAAGGTGGCGCGGGCGCTCGGGAGTCGAGCCCTGGAAGCGGATGCGGTGCAGACGTCGCTGTGCGCCTATCTGTCCGTCATCGCGCTCATCGGCGTGGCGATGAATGCATTGCTGGGCTGGTGGTGGGCCGACCCCGTGGCCGCGCTGGCGATGGTACCGATCATCGAGAAGGAGGGCATGGAGGGCATTCGCGCGAAGGGATGCGATGACGAGGCTTGTCGGCACTAGGGGCTGTCGGCCGCGCAGAT
>JANMCU010000024.1:0-8234 GCA_031361415.1 Chloroflexota bacterium
CCAGACCGGTCGCTCGACCCGAACGACGGCCGGAGTGCTCGATCGGGCGTCGAACAACCCGATCGAGCGCGGCTCGACGCCCTACGAGCGGGCGGTCCGCGAGGCGCTGGCGCGGGAGAAGCGGCCGGCTCGCGAGACCGCCCGGTGAGGGCCCCGGCGCCGTGACGGCTCGCGCGCCGCGTTTGGCCCATACGACCGCCAGGACTGCACTAGACGTCGGAAACCCTGCAGCTGGGACTCCGGTTAGCGTTCGGCGGCTAACGCGACACCTCTCAACGCGATCTTCGGGCCGCGAAGCGATCCGAACACGCGCGTGGCTGTCGTATGGGACGTCGCCAAGGTGATCGCCTCGGTTCACGGGGTCGTCGCGGCGATCGCTTTCGATTCACTCGTCGTCGAGGTGGGTGGTATCGGCTACCGGGTCTTCGCGGCGCCCGCGATCCTCGTGACGGCCCAGCCCGGCTCGACGATCAAGCTCTATACCCACCACCTCGTTCGCGAGGACCAGCAGTCGCTGTTCGGCTTCCGGACGACCGAGGACCTCGGCTTTTTCAACCTGCTCCTGACCGTGACCGGCGTCGGCCCGAAGGTCGCCCTCGCGATCGTCGGCTCGCGTCCGACGCCGGATCTCCAGCTCGCGATCATGGCCCAGGATCAGGCGGTCCTCGTGTCCATCCCGGGCATCGGCAAGAAGCTCGCGGACCGGATCATCTTCGAGCTCAAGGAGAAGGTCGCCGCGGCCGGGATCGCCGCCAGCGCCGCGGCCGGGAGCGGGATCGGCGCGTCGGAGAGCGAGGTCGTCGGCGCACTCCAGGCGCTCGGCTATTCGCTGTCGGAGGCGCGCGAGGCGTCGCGGATCGCCCTGGTCGACGCGACGATCGGCGGAACGCTCGAGGACCGCGTGAAGGCGGCGCTGCGCAGCCTCCTCCGCAACTGAGGGATCGAGTGAGTCGGTGACCCGGCCGACCTGGGGACGGGCCGCAGGACGGGATTCGTCCTGAGAGGTCGGCTTCGGGCCCGAGGGCAGCGACTCACTGATTGAGTCAGATTGGCTCTCGGCACGCTCAGTGAGGTGCGATTCACCATTGAACGGTGCACGTCGTGCTCCGTTCCGACTCACGAGCTGAGTCGGTGCCGCGCACGGAGCGAGCGCGTCGGACACCCGTGCCCGGGGCCCGCGTCAGCTGATCCGGCGCTGCTTGATCCGCTGGGCATCGCCCGCGAACGGCCCGTCGCCGCGCCCCCATGTCGAGACGATCGGGAGCATCGCGCCAGGAAACTCGCCCACCGACGAGCGATAGTCGATGTTCAGGTTCGTCAGACCCTCGCGCAGCCGCTCGCCCGCGGCCAGCCGCCACGAGTCGTCCACCCCATCGAGGTCCGATAGCTCGATCGCGACAGCCGGCCGCGGCGTCCCACTCTCGTCGTCGATGACCGACAGCATGAACGACACCAGGCGCGGCTGGATCTGGGCGTCGCGATAGAGCACCGCCTCGATGTCCTCGGGGTAGATGTTCGAGCCCATGACGCTGATGGTCGCGTCGCGCCGGCCGTGGATCCAGAGGAACGGGAGCGGGATGGGCTTCGCCCAGGGAAGGGGACCGCGTGGTCCGTGGGTCTCGGGCGCCTCGTTCAGCCGGTCGAGGTCGAACCCGAACCCGGCCAGCACCTTCTTGACCGTCGCGAAGTCGACGATCCCGCCGGAGTCGTGGACGTTGTAGCGGATCCGCGGCGCGAGGAGGTCGAGCCGTGACACCGTGCAGATCACCTCGCCGAGGTCGTTGACTTCCATCCAGTGGATCAGAGGGTTGTACTGGAACACCATCGGCAGACGCGAATCGGAGCCAAACAAAGCCCGCGCGACGTCCGGCCGCGATCGAGCGAGCCGGCGGACCGCGATGCTCACCGGCGACTCGCCGGCCATCCCGATCTCGATGTCGGTCGCGCCGTAGCCGGAGTAGACCGAGGCGAACCGGCCGAGGAGGACGTCGCGCAGGCCCTCGGTCATGCCCTCGCCGCCCACGAGGGCGTGGAGCTCGTAATCGGCCCACGGGAAGCCGCGTCGCTCGCCCTCGTCGAGGAGGTGCTTGAGGAAGGGCGGATAGCCCGAGATCAGGAATCGGTAGGTCGGACCGAGGAAGGCGAGGGTCGAGAGGATCTTGTCGACGTCCGGCCCGACCGATTTCACGATTCCGTGGCGGAGCATCCCGAGGCTCATGTTGAACCCGGCCGCCCAGGCGCCCATCGAGAACGCGTTGATCGTGACGAGCGGCCCAGTGCCGAACGCGTAGCGGGCGAAGAACCCGATGTTTCGATGGGCGACCTCGCGCTCGCGCCGGCTGCGGATCCAGTTGTACGGAGTGCCCGTCGAGCCGCTCGACTCGTCGATCGTCGTGCCGGGGTAGGCGACCGCGCCGCCGACGCAGCGCTCGAGCAGCCCGTAGCGGTCGACGTAGCTGGCCTTGTCGGTCTCGGGCAGGTGGCCGAGGATCCCGAGCGGGAACAGGCCGGCCACGTCCACGCCCGACTCCGCGAGGTACCGACCGTACGCGGGCACACCGCGCGTCGCCCGCCACGCGGCTCGCTCGGCCCGGAGCCGGCCGATGCCGCGCAGCACGGGCGCCGGCGTCGCGTTGAACAGGGCCTTGAGCCAGCCATAGCGCAGGCCGACGGTCCGGAACATCGTGTCGAGCGGGAACAGCCACAGTCCGCGCCCGATCCCGACGAACGAGGCGAACCCGTCGTGGGCCGCCCGCCGCAGCGTCCTCATGGTCTCGATGCTCCTGGCAATTGGGCTGCGCTCGATCGTGCTCATGTCCGGTCCACGCACGAGCGAGCGGGATGTTACGCCCCGGCCGATCAACTGCCGTCACACCCGTCGCGGCGGGTCGCCGCGTGGACGTCGGCAGGATCAGAAGCACCCGGCGGAGCGATAGAACATCCGTGCGAAACGGCCCCGAGCATGGTAGATTCGCGCGGATGACCGACGACCTCTCGCGGATCCTCGCGCCGGACCTCATGGACGACACCGATGTCGTCGTCGAGACGACCCTCCGGCCCCGGACGCTCGACGAATACATCGGCCAGCGCGAGGTCAAGGCCAACCTCTCGGTCCTGCTCACCGCGGCCCGGGGGAGGGAAGAGGCAGCCGACCATGTCCTCCTGTACGGCCCGCCGGGATTGGGCAAGACGACCCTCGCGACCATCATCGCCCGCGAGCTCGGCGTCAACGTCCGCTACACGAGCGGGCCGGCGGTCGAGCGGGCGGGCGACCTGGCGGCGATCCTGACGGCGCTCGACGAGCGTGACGTGTTGTTCATCGACGAGATCCACCGCCTCAACCGGGCGGTCGAGGAGATCCTGTACCCGGCGATGGAGGATTACGCCCTCGACGTGATGATCGGCAAGGGGCCGAGCGCGCGAAGCCTTCGCCTGAACCTCAAGCCGTTCACCGTCGTCGGAGCGACGACCCGAGCGGGCCGGATCAGCTCGCCCCTGAGGGACCGCTTCGGGGCCACCTATCGGCTCGACTTCTACGAAGAGGACGACCTCGCGGCGATCGTCGACCGGTCGGCCCGGATCCTCGATGTCCAGATCGACGATGCCGCCGCTCGGGCCATTGCCCGGCGTGGAAGGGGAACGCCACGGATCGTGAACCGGCTCCTGAAGCGGACCCGCGATCATGCCCAGGTTCACGGCAACGGCCGGGTCGACGAGGCGACCGCGACGGCCGCGATGCGTCAGATGGAGATCGATGACGAAGGCCTCGACTCGACCGACCGCAAGCTCCTGGCCGCGATCATCCAGAAGTTCGCATCCGGCCCGGTCGGCGTCCAGGCGCTGGCCGCCGTGCTGGCCGAGGAGGTCGAGACGATCGAGGACGTGTACGAGCCGTTCCTCCTGCGGCTCGGGTTCCTCGACCGGACGCCGCAGGGCCGGATCGCGACGGAGGCAGCGCGCAATCACCTCGCCCGTCTCGGCTACGAGATCCCGCCGCCGCGCCGGCCGGAGCCGGAGCTCGTCGGGCTGTGGGACGTGGTGGCCGAGACCGGAGGGCCCGCCGACCAACTCTCGAACGCGTCCGAGACCTCCGAAGCGTGACCGGCGCCGCCCGCTTCACCGTCGAGGTCCCGCCGCCCGCCGACGGATCGACCCGCGCCCGGGTCGGGCGCCTCGAGCTGGCCCACGGCGTCGTCGAGACGCCCCAGTTCATGCCGGTCGGGACGAACGCGACGGTCAAGGCCCTGACCCCCGACGACATCCGCGGCGTCGGCGCCTCGATCATCCTCGCCAACACGTACCACCTGTACCTGCGGCCGGGCCACGAGCGGATCGAGCGGCTCGGCGGCCTCCATCGGTTCATGGCGTGGGACGGCCCGATCCTGACCGACTCCGGCGGGTTCCAGGTCGTATCGCTCGGCGACCTGCGGGTCGTCGACGAGGACGGGGTGACGTTCCGCAGCCACCTCGACGGCTCGCCCCACCGGTTCACGCCCGAGGTCGCCATCCGAGTCCAGGAGGCGCTCGGGTCCGACGTCGCGGTCGCGTTCGACCAGCCGGTCTATCCGAGCTCGCCGCGCGAGGTCGTTGCCGACGCCACCGCCCGGACGCATCGCTGGGCCGAGCGCTCGCTCAACGCCCACAGCCGCCCGGACCAGGCGCTGTTCGGGATCGTCCAGGGTGGCCTCGAGCCGGACCTCCGGGCCGAGAGCACCCGCTACATCGCGTCGCTGCCCTTCGACGGGATCTGCCTGGGAGGCCTCGCCGGCGACGAGACGCCCGAGCAGCGCACTGCGACCCTGGACGTCGCCGTCCCGCTCCTGGCGGACGACCCGCGACCGCGTTACCTCATGGGCCTCGGTTCGCCGGCCGACCTGCTCGATGCCGTCGAGCGCGGGGTCGACCTGTTCGACTCGGTCCTGCCGGCGCGGGTCGCCCGGAACGGCCAGCTGTGGGTCCCGGGCGGTCGCCTGAACCTCCAGAACGCCCGCTTCCTCGACGACCCGGAGCCCGTCCAGGCGGACTGCCCGTGCCTCCTCTGTCGCACGTTCTCGCGGGCCTATCTGGCCCATCTGTTCCGGGCGAAGGAGCTCCTCGCGTACCGTCTCGCGACTTGTCACAACCTGACCTTCACCCTAGACTTCATGCTCAGGATCCGGACCGCGATCCTGTCCGGAACCTTCCCCGCGGAACTGCCGGATCTGGCCTTGCGCGCCGGTCGGCCAAGCCGCGGAGAAGGTGCGGTGCAGTCCGCGTGAATGGTCAACCGGTAAGGTCCAGCCCAATTCGGAGGAACATCGATGGCGTCTCGAGATCGTCCGAAGAAGGAACAGAAGAAGAAGCCCAAGGACCGGTCGGGCCAGCCCAAGCTGACGTCGCTTTCGGAGCCGCCGCCGCAGCAGGCCGAGCTCATCCGGAAGCCGCGCAAGGAAAAGCCGGTCCGCGAGGAAGAAACCGACGAGGGTTGACGCACCCGAGGTCTCGCCCGGGAGCGCGGCCTGTCGGTCCACAAGCCATCGACAGGAGCGTGACGAACCCATGGCGTTGATCGGAGAGCGGGCCGCGGACGAGCGGAACGGCAGCGATCGCAACAGCGACCGTGCCCAGGCCGAGCGAGGCAAGGCGGTCGCAGCGGCGATCGCGACGATCGAGAAGCAGTTCGGGACGGGCTCGATCATGAAGCTCGGGGCCGGCTCGATCCAGGCGATCGACGTGATCCCGACCGGGTCGATCGCGCTCGACCTTGCCCTTGGCGTCGGCGGCATCCCGCGCGGCCGGATCACCGAGATCTTCGGCCCGGAATCCTCGGGCAAGACGACGATCTGTCAGCACGTCATCGCCGAGGCCCAGCGGCGCGGCGGCGTGGCCGCATTCATCGACGTCGAGCACGCCCTCGATCCCGCCTACGCCCGGGCCTGCGGCGTCAACGTCGACGAGCTCCTCGTCAGCCAGCCGGACACCGGTGAGCAGGCGCTCGAGATCACCGAGACCCTGATCCGTTCGGGCGGCATCGACTGCGTCGTCGTCGACTCGGTCGCCGCGCTCGTCCCGCGGGCCGAGATCGAGGGCGAGATGGGCGACAGCTTCGTCGGCATCCAGGCCCGGCTGATGAGCCAGGCGCTGCGCAAGCTGACGGGCGCGGTCTCGCGCTCGCACACCTCGCTCATCTTCACCAACCAGCTCCGCGAGAAGATCGGCGTGATGTTCGGGAACCCCGAGACGACGCCGGGTGGTCGCGCGCTGAAGTTCTACGCCAGCGTCCGGCTCGACATCCGGCGGATCGAGACGATCAAGACCGGCACCGAATCGGTCGGCAACCGGGTCCGGATCAAGGTCGTGAAGAACAAGGTCGCGCCGCCGTTCCGGGTCGCCGAGTTCGACGTGATGTATGGCGAGGGCGTGTCCAAGGAAGGCGGCCTGCTCGACGTCGGCGTCGCGATGAGCGTCGTGACAAAGACCGGCGCCTGGTTCACGTTCGAGGAGACCCGTCTCGGCCAGGGTCGCGAGGCGTCCAAGGACTTCCTTCGGGCCAACCCGGACATCGCCGCGGTTATCGACACGCGGATCCGGGGCAAGATCAACGAGGTCGATCTGCCGGTCGAGGGCATCTCGGAGGCCGAGTAGATCGTGGCTTACCGGCGCTCGAGCGAGACCTTCGCCGAGGGCCGCGAGCGGCGCGCCGCCATCGACGATCCGGCCGTCGTTCTCGAGGCTGCCGCCCGCTTCCTGGAGGCTCGCTCGCGGTCCATCGCCGAGGTCCGGCGACGGCTCGGCCGGGCCGGTTACCGGCCGGAGCTCGTCGAGAGCGCGATCGTGCGGTTGGCGGAGCTCGGGATGCTCGACGACGAGGCGTTCGGGCGGGCCTGGGTCGAATCTCGGGACCGCGCCCGGCCGCGCGGCGAGATCGCGCTGCGTCGCGAGTTGGCGCTGAAGGGCGTCGACCGGGCCGTCGTCGACGAGCTGCTCGACGAGCGGCGCAGCCCCGGCGGTCAGGCTCCCGAGGGCGCGGGCGTCGACCTCGAGGCGGCTCGCCGGCTCCTCGCGCGGAGCGCACGCTCGCTCGCTCGCGTGGCGGACCTGCGCCAGCGTCGTCAGCGGGCCTACGCGCTCCTCGCCCGCCACGGGTTCGGTCCGGAGACGTGTCGGGAGGCGGCGTCGGAGCTGATCGCGGCAGAAGAGGTCGCCGACCTTGACGAGACGTGAGGGCGCCGGGAGTCGACCCTAGGCCCAGCGCGCGGCGAGGTAGCGGGCGTCCTCGACGAAGGCGATCAGGTTCGCCGAGCCCATCCCGTGCTGCCACGGCAGGCCGATGAACGTGAGGCCCGGGACATCCGTCACGCCCCGGCGGTGGATCGGCATCCCGGACTCCTCGAAGATCGGCAGCTCGATCCAGTCGAAGGCGAGTCGGTAGCCGCTTGTCCACAGGACCGTCGAAATGCCCTCCGCATCGAGGTCGAGCTCGGTCACCTCGGGCGGCGCGAGATCGAGCGCCTCGAGAGCGAGCGCCTCGGCGCTGTCCGGCTCCTCGACCTGGGGCGGCAGCTCGAGACCCATTCGCTCGATGAACAGCTCGCACAGCCCGCGGATCCGCTCGGCGAAGAAGGTGTCGGCAAAGCGCAGATTGGCCGCAAGGTCCGGCGCGAACCAGGCCCGCTCGCCGTCCGCCGCCTCGAACCGTCCCACGAGCCGCATTCCCTCGGCGGAGAAGCGACGGAGGTTCGTCTCGTGGCCACCCGAGTGGCCGGACAGCTGCGGATTGCAGGCGAACCGCAGCCGCGGATCCGCCAGCTGATCGACCGTCGGGATCGCGGCACCGACCGCCTCGCCGTCGACGATCAGGCGACGCAGCCACCAGAACACGTCGTGGCCGCGGTATCGCCTCGGCACCCGGCCGCAATGACCGACGGACAGGAACACCGTCCGACCCGCCGCGTGCAGCTCCTCGGCCAGCTGGACCCCGGATTGACCGCTCCCGACGACCAGGACCGCGCCCGATGGCAGATCGCCGGCCCGCCGGTAGTGGTGCGAGTGGACCTGGCGGATCCGCGCGGAGAAGCCCGCGCCGGTCCCCGGGATTCTCGGCTCCTGGAAGCCGCCCCCGGCGACGATCACCTCGCGCGCCTCGAATGCACCGCGCGATGTGTCCAGGAGAAAGCCGGGCCGGCCGTCCTCTCGTGTCCGGAGCCGGGTGACCGCGGTTTCCAGCTCGATCGGTGCGGCGATCGAGGCCGCGT
>JANMCU010000028.1:0-23889 GCA_031361415.1 Chloroflexota bacterium
CGTGACGGCAGGCTGTGTCACCTTCAGTGTCACGGCCAGCCCCGAGTGCCCTCTAGGGTCTTATCCCCAGTCTCCGTCCACCAACTGACCGGCAAGTCCCCGCCGATGTGGAAACCCTGTGGATTGCCTGCGATGCGGCGCAGCCAAAGTTCCGTGATCGGCCAGCCGTCAGTCGAGTCTCCGAATGACGCCGATGAGCTTGCCTTGAATGCGGACATCGTCGTAGAACTGCGCCGGATAGGCCGGGTTCGCGGGCTGGAGCCGGACCCGGTCCTTTTCCTTGAAGAAGCGCTTGAGGGTGACCGCGTTCTCCTCGACCTGGGCGACCACGATGTCGCCGTTGCGAGCCGTGTTCTGCGGCCGGATGAGGACGAAGTCGCCGTCGGCGATATGGGCTTCGATCATCGAATCGCCGCGGACCTTGAGCACGTAGGCGTCCCCGGACGGCGCAAGCATGTCCGGGATCCCGATCGTTTCCGACGCATCCGCGTAGGCCTCGATCGGTCCACCGGCTGCGATCTCGCCGACCACGGGCAGCACGTGGGCCTCCATCGTCACCGACTGCGGCACGAGTTCGGCCGCCAGACCGAGCCGGATCGCGGCATAGGGCGTCAGGCGGATCGCACGCGACTGGGCCGCCCCGCGCTCGAGATAGCCCTCGCGCTCGAGGATCAGGAGGTGGTGGTGGACCGCCGACGTCGAGGCGAGGCCGACGGCCTTCGCGATCTCGCGGACGGATGGCGGGAATCCACGGGTTCGCAGTGTCGCTGCGATGAAGTCCAGGATCCTGGCCTTCCTGTCGGCATCGTGCTTGGTCACCTGCGCCTCCTTGTCGAGCCATGATACCGAACGGACGTTCGATGTCAAGACGTGGCGCGGGCCGGAGCGAAGCGCCCACGAGGTGTGCGGCGATTCCGGTCGGGACTGCTAGACTCCCGATCCCCGGGACACGGCGCGCGCGTGCGCGACGGCGCCGGACGGCAGAAGCACGAGGTCGCATGGCGCGCGGGTCGAAGGACAACCACAGGAAGGGGCGACGGTCGAGCACGGTCGGGCGGGCGCTCGGCCTGATGGCGTTCATGCCGATCGCGAGCCGGGCACCGGTGTACGCCCGACTGATGATCGCGTTGCTCGTCGACGAGCGAACGCCGGCGGCGCGCAAGGCGCTCCTCGCCGGAGCGGCCGGCTACATGCTCGTCGGTCGCGACCTGATCCCCGACAGCATCCCGATCGTGGGCGGGCTCGACGACCTCGTCATCGTCGTGCTGGCCGTCGACCTCTTCCTCGATGGCATCCCGGATGATCTCCTCGACGAGAAGCTCGCCGAGCTCGATATCGATCGGGTCGCATTCAACCAGGACATCGCCCGGATCCGGCGGTTGACGCCGGGCCCGATCCGCAAGACGATCCGGCGGATTCCGGAGCTGCTCGGCCACGCCACGGCGGCGTTCCAGCAGTCGGGCGTGGGCCCGCGGGTCCGCACCTGGATCAACAGGGAGGAACGAACCGCGTGAAGGTCATCCTGACCAAGGACGTCGAAAAGCTCGGCAAGAGCGGCGAGATGAAGCAGGTGGCCGACGGCTACGCGACCAACTTCCTCATCCCGAACGGCGTCGCTGTGCCGGCCGCCGGTGGGGCGTACCGCGCCTGGCAGCACGACATCGCCAGCCGCGAGGACAAGCGTGTCCGCGAGCGCGCCGACGCCGAGATCGCCGCGACCAGGATCGCGTCGACGACCCTGACGATGGGCGTCAAGGTCGGTGAGGGCGGCAAGCTCTACGGATCGATCACTTCGAAGGACATCGCCGACGCGCTGGCGCGGCGCGGCATCGAGGTCGACCGCCACAAGATCGACCTCGACGAGCCGCTCAAGTCACTCGGCACGTACAAGGTCGCGATCAAGGTGTACGGCGGGCTGTCGCCCGAGGTCACGATCGTCGTCGAGCCCAAGGGGTAGGTCCCGGGCTGCGGCGCCCGGACGCGCCAGTTCGGACGGGCCCGGGCCGAACCGGGGCCAGACCCGGGCCGGGCGGCATCGCCAGCGTCGCGGGCCGAACCGGGGCCAGACCCGGGGCAAGACCCGGGCCGGGCGGCATCGCCAGCGTCGCGGGGCCAGACCCGGGCCCGAACCGGGGCCAGACCGGGGCCCGAACCGGGGCCAGACCCGGGCCGAACCGGGCCGATCCGCCCCGGATCCGCCCCGAAATTGTCATACGGACGTCAGGCGGTCATTAGGCACGCGAATCGCTCGGTGAGAGCCCGACTCGCGCGCCGGGATTAGTGCTGCGCAGCTAATTCCGAGGTCCGCTCGCTCCGAATCGGCACTGCCGGCCGGCTAACGACCGCCACAGAGTCATATGACAATTTCTGGGCGTCAGGCGGGCCTCGAGCGTCGGGCCTCGAGCGTCGGGCCTCGAGCGTCGGGCGTCAGGCGGGCGTCGGGCGTCGGGGCGCGCACAGGGGGGCCGGGCGCAGGGGCGGGGGCGGAGCCTGGCTGGGCAGCTCACCATTCCGAACATCTGGTCGAAATGCTCGACACGGATGCGATGATCGGCCGGTGACGCCACAACCCGAGCCGACCTCGAACCGGACGATCCTGCACGTCGACCTCGATGCCTTCTTCGCGGCCGTCGAGCAGCGCGACAACCCGGAGCTGCGCGGCAAGCCGGTGATCGTCGGCGGCGGCGGACCGCACGACCGCGGGGTCGTGTCGACGGCGAGCTACGAGGCGCGCGCGTTCGGCGTTCACTCGGCGATGTCCCTGCGCGAGGCCGGCCGGCGCTGTCCGAGCGGGATCTTCGTGCCCGTCGACGGAGCGAAATACCAGGCTGCCAGCAAGGCGGTGATGGCGGTCCTGCGCCGGTTCACGCCACTGGTCGAGCCGATCTCGATCGACGAGGCGTTCCTCGACGTGACCGGTTCGCGGGTCCTGTTCGGCGACGGCGAGGCGATCGGGCGACTGATCAAGGACGAGGTCAAGCGATCGGTCGAGCTGACGATCTCGGTCGGAGTCGCGACGACGAAGCTCGTGGCCAAGGTCGCCTCCGACCTGCGCAAGCCCGACGGCCTCGTCGTGGTCCCGCCCGGTGACGAGGCAACGTTCCTGGCGCCACTTGCCATCAGCCGCCTGTGGGGTGTCGGCGAAAAGTCCGCCACGGCCCTGCGCGAGTACGGGGTCCGCACGATCGGCGATCTCGCGGTCCTGCCCCACGACCTCCTGATCCGGCGGTTCGGCAAGCACGGCGCGTCGCTCGCCCAGCGCGCTCGCGGCATGGACGACGATCCGGTCGGTGACCGCGATGCGGCGAAGTCGATCGGCCACGAGCACACGTTCGACGTCGACACGTCTGATCGCGAGGTCATCGAGCGAACGCTGCTCGGGATGAGCGAGGGCGTCGCCGGCCGGCTCCGCGACAGCGGCGTCCGCGCCTCGACGATCACCGTGAAGATCCGCGACACCACCTTCCGCACGATCACTCGCCAGCGGACGCTGCCGGAGCCGACGGACCTGACCGATCCGATCTTCCGGACCGCCCTCGAGCTGGCCCGGCCGGAGGTCCGCGGTCTGCGGATCCGGCTGCTCGGCGTGACGGCGTCGGGTCTCGGCGAGCGCGAGCAGCTGCCCCTGTTCGCGGCCGACGACCCGCGCCGGCGCAAGGTCACCGAGGCCGCTGATGCCGTCCGCCACCGGTTCGGAGAGCGGGCGATCACCCGGGCTCGCCTCGTGGGCTCGCGCCTGCCGGCGCCGTTCGAGCGGGACCCGATGACGCCGGTCGACCCGCGCTCGCTCGATAGCGAGCCGAGCGAGGCGCCAACGGGCGACCGCGGCGACGACGGAATCGACGAGATCGAACCAATCGACTGAGGCGCCCCCCATCAGAGGTGTAGCGTCCCATTCAGGACGCGAGAGGGAGCGCCGACATGGATCGAACGCTCGTCGAACGGGCGATCCAGGGTGACGAGGATGCGTACGCCGGCCTGATGGCCATCGCCGGCGACCGACTCCTCGCGATCGCGTATCGGATCCTGCGCGATCTCCATCGAGCCGAGGACGCCGTCCAGGTCGCCCTCGTCAACGCCTGGCGCGACCTCCCCACCTTGCGCGAACCCGACCGATTCGATGCCTGGCTCACCCGGGTTCTCGTCCGGGCGTGCTATGTCGAGGCGGACCGGGGTCGACGCTGGACCGCAAACATGCGGGTGCTGCCGATCGACGTGGCCGAGGCGTCCGATGCAATGTCGACGGTCGCCGACCGAGACCGACTCGATCGCGGCTTCCGTCGTCTTCCGACCGACCAGCGGGCGATCGTCGTCCTCCATCACTACCTGGGATGGAGCCAGCCGGAGATCGCCCGCGCCCTCGAGCTTCCCATCGGGACCGTGAAGTCCCGTCTCTTCTATGCCACCCGGGCCCTGCGCGCCGCCATCGAGGCGGACGACCGAGCCACCACCGCGGAGCGACCCGCATGACGACGGACAGCGACTTCGACCGCCAGATCGAGGACTACCTCGTCTCCGGTCCGGCCGAGCTTTCGGACCGCGTCCTTTGGGCTGCCCGCGCCCACATCAAGACCACACGACGGCGTCGCGCCCGGCTCGCCTGGCTGACGCCGTGGAGGGACCTTCGAATGACACAGAGCACGCGATTGCTGCTCGCCGGAGGCGGCGCGCTGGCGCTCGTCGTGGCGATCGGCGCAGGCCTGTTCGGCCGGGCCGCGACCGGCCCTGGAGCATCCGCGCTGCCGCCACCGGCATCTTCGCCCGCCAGCGCTCCGCCCGCGACGAGCTCGCCGTCGGCACTGACGACGCCGAACCCTTCCGCGTTCGCGATTCCGGTCTACGGGCCACAGGCCGTCAACCACCTGGCGGCGGCCTGGACCACTGCCGGCGGCGCCGCAACGACGTTCTACGCCCCGGAGGTCGGCCCCGACGGTCGGATCTGGGCGGCGTCCACCGTCGACAACATGTTCAGGATCCTGACACCGAGCGGGACGTTGTCCGAGACGTGGGGATCGTCCGGATCCGGCAACGGTCAGTTCAACTTCAGCGTCAACGGCGCCGGTGGCGGCGCGATCGCCTTCGCCCCGGACGGCGGGTTCTGGGTCGCGGACACGGGCAACTTCCGCGTCCAGCGGTTCGACAGGGCTCGCAAGTTCCTCGGAGCCTGGGGACGGTTCGGATCTGGCGACGGCGAGTTCGCCTTCCCGAGCGACATCTCGGTTGATACGGCCGGCAGCGTCTTCGTGGCCGACGAGCTCCGGAAGGTGATCCAGGTCTTCACCTCGGACGGCAGCTACGTACGGTCCGTCGCGGCCGGCCACGCGGGCGGGTTCCTCTCGGCCAATGCCGATGGGTGGGTCGACACGAGCCTCCTGCCCGACGGTCGGCCGGGATTGACCGAGTACAAGCCCGACGGCTCGGTGCAGGGCGGGATCGACATGCCCAAGCTCATGCCGCACCCGTTGGGCATGGCACGCGATGAGCAAGGCGACCTCTTCATCGTGGGACTCACCGCCTCGGATTCCGCAAGCACGATGGTTCGCTTCGTGGTCAGTGGTGGCATCAACGGCGTCTGGGACGCCGGTGGCGTGGCGGTCGCAGTCACGCCGGCCGGCGATGTCGCCTATGTCGTGAACGCGGCGAATGCGACGATCAGCAAGTACGTGATCCCCGCGCCGTAGAACCGCAACCGCGGAGTCACCTGAAGCGGCCGGCGCCATTCGCCGGCCGCTTCAGGCGTGTCGTGACAGGCAAGGTGACACGGCGAGGCTCCAGTGTGCGGCTCGACGGGGGCTTGACATCGAACAGGTGTTCGATCAGGATCACGTCAGAACAGGACAGACGTTCCAGTCGCCGTTGTGCCCGCGACGACGAATGCGTCCCAAGCGATCCGCCGCAAAGGAGCCTGGAATGGCAATGATCCGAGTCGAACCCGTCGAGGTCCATGTCCGGACCGGCTGGTTCGATGGCAGCCCACGAGAGATCACCTGGGGAGCCGAGCGTCTTCCGATCATCCGGCTCGCCGCAGTGCGCGAGGAAGCGGCCGCGTATCCGGTCATCACCGGTCCGCGAACCATGTTCGAGGTCGAGACCGCCCGAGCGCGGTTCGCCCTCACCTATCAGCATCGCTCCCGCCGATGGACGATCACGGCCCTCGACGAGGAGCGACGCGCGGCCTGAGCCTGGGGGCGATGGTCGCGGCCGGGAGGGTGCCCACCTGCCGGCGCAATCGGTCAAACGGGGCGGCCGCGCCGGTACCGCGTCCGCCCCGTCGCCGAACTCCAGCCGTAACTCGCGCCGAGATACCGCGCACGGCATGACGCGCCGCCTCCGTCGCGGGCGTCGCGCTACCCCGCCCAACCGCTTGCTCGCGTGTCGGGCGGCGCAACCTACAATCCGGGCATGGACAATTCCTTCCGCACCCTGACCCTCGGCGGGTTCGTCGACCAGCTCGCGTCGGCGGCGCCGGTACCGGGCGGAGGCAGTGCCTCGGCGGTTGCCGCGTCGCTGGGGGCCGCCCTGGTCGTGATGGTCGCCTCTCTGTCGGAGGGACGCCCGAAGTACGCCACCCACGCGGACCTGCACGCGCGCAGCCAGGAGGTCGGCAATCGGCTTGCTGCGCGGTTCCTCCATCTCGCCGACGAGGACGCCGACGCATACGCGGATTTCGCAGCGGCGATGAAGCTGCCCAGGGACACCGACACCGAGCGCGCGGCGCGCAAGATCGCCCTCAGCCTTGCCGCGCGACGCGCCGCGGAGGTGCCAATGCTGATCGTCGAGGCGTGCCTCGAGCTCGTCGCGACCGCCGAGGCCCTGGTCGGCCGGAGCAACGTCAATGCGTCGAGCGATCTCGATGTCGCCACGCTCCTGGGCGAGGCAGCGGCCCGCGGCGCCGCGGCCAACGTCCTGATCAACCTTCCGTCCGCCGACGACGAGTCGTTCTCCGGCGAGGCCACCGCACGGGTGATGCAACTGCTCGCCAGCGTCGAGGAGATCGTCGCGACGGTCCACGCCGATGTCCGTAGCGGAGAGCCCCGCGGGCCGCTCGAGCCGACACCCGGATGAGGGCCTGATCGGGTGCCGCGCGAAGGCGCCCGACTGCTCCAGGGCGGACCGATCGCAACCGAGATCCGCCAGGCGGTGAGCGAGGACGTCGCCGCCTTCGTTGGCCGGCACGGCCGCGAGCCGGCGCTCGCCATCGTGATCGTCGGGCGCGACGCCCCCTCGATGGTCTATCTCGGGCAGATCCTCCGGAGCTGCGTGAAGGTCGGGATCGAGGGCCGGCTGGTCGAGGTCGACGGCGAGGCATCGGAAGCGAGCGTCGTCGAGATGATCCAGGACCTCAATGCCGACCCGTCGATCGACGGGATCATCGTCCAGATGCCGCTCCCTCCGTCGATCCGGCTGCGCAACGTGGTCGACGCGATCGATCCGGCCAAGGACATCGACGGCATCCATCCGCTCAACGCCGGACTCCTGCGGCTGGGCTACGACGGGTTCCTGCCCGCGACGGCGCACGCGGCCGTCGAGATCCTCCGTCGCTCGGGCATCGAGATCGAGGGCAAACGGGCCGTCGTCATCGGTCGGTCCGCCGTCGTCGGGATGCCGGCCGCGTTCCTCCTCGTCCGCGAGAGCGCGACGGTCACGGTCTGCCACTCCCGGACGCGGGAGCTTGCCCGCCACGTCAGGGACGCCGAGATCATCGTCGTCGCTGCCGGGCACCCCGGCCTGATCCGGGGCGACATGGTCCGGCGCGGTGTCGTGGTCGTCGACGTCGGGATCAACGTCGTCGACGGTGCGATCGTCGGCGCCGTCGACTTCGAGTCGGTCCGCGCGAAGGCCTCGGCCATCACTCCCGTGCCGGGCGGTGTCGGCCCGCTGACCAACGCCCTCCTGCTCGCCCACCTGATCCGCGCCGCGACCGGCCAGGAGAAGGTCGCCGGGGGCGGCCTCGTCGTTCCATCGGACGCGTCCGGCGATCCATCGTCGCCCGTGCCTGCCAACGTGTCTCAGGACCGCGTCGTCGCCAGCCGAGGAGTTCGATGAGCTTTCCGTCCGATCTCGAGATCGCGCGCTCCGTCACCCCGCGTCCGATCATGGACATCGCCCACGACCTCGGCCTGCACGACGACGAGATCGAGCCTTACGGCCACACGAAGGCCAAGGTCACGATGGCAGCGATCGAGCGACTCGAGGCCGAGCGCCCGAGGGGAAAGTACGTCGTTGTGACCGCGATCACCCCGACGCCGCTCGGCGAGGGCAAGTCGACGACGACGGTCGGGCTGGCCCAGGGACTCAACCGGATCGGCAGGAAGGCAGCGGTCTGCATCCGCCAGCCGTCGCTCGGGCCGGTGTTCGGGATCAAGGGCGGCGCGGCCGGCGGCGGCTACAGCCAGGTCATCCCGATGGCCGACTTCAACCTCCACCTGACCGGGGACGTCCATGCGATCGGGGCGGCCCACAACCTCGGCGCCGCATTCCTCGACAACCACCTCCATCACGGCAACGCCCTCGGGATCGACCCGTTCTCGATCCTCTGGCCGCGGGTCATGGACATCAGCGACCGGGCAGTCCGGCGGGTGATCGTCGGTCTCGGCGGGAAGGAGAACGGGATCCCGCGCGAGACCGAGTTCGTCATCACGGTCGCGTCCGAGGTGATGGCGGTTCTCGCCCTCGCCCACGACATCCACGACCTGCGGGCGCGGCTCGGTCGCATGGTGATGGCCACCCGCAAGGACGGCTCGGCCGTGACCGCCGAGGATCTCAAGGTCGCGGGCTCGATGACCGCCCTCCTGACCGACGCGATCAAGCCGAACCTGCTCCAGACGCTCGAGGGCGGTCCGGCCTTCGTCCACTGCGGCCCGTTCGCCAATATCGCCCACGGCAACAACTCGATCATCGCGGACCGGCTGGCCCTGGCCACCAATGAGATCGTGTGTACTGAAGCGGGCTTCGGGGCCGACATGGGTGCCGAGAAGTTCTTCGACATCAAATGCCGCGCGTCCGGGCTCAGTCCGGACGCCGCGGTCGTGGTGGCCACGGTGCGGGCGCTCAAGATGCACGGCGGGGTCGGCAGGATCGTGGCCGGCAAGCCGCTCGATCCGGCCCTCCTCGAGGAGAACGTGGAGGCGGTCCGGACCGGCGCCGCGAACCTCGCGAAGCAGATCGAGAACGTCCGGATCTTCGGCGTCCCGGTCGTCGTCGCGATCAACTCGTTCCCGACCGACACGACCGCCGAGGTCGAGGCGATCCGCCAGGTCGCGCTTGCGGCGGGCGCTCGCGACGCGGTGGTGGCGACCCACTTCGTGGAGGGCGGCGACGGGGCGGCGACTCTCGCCCACGCGGTCTGGGCCGCGGCCTCGAGCGGCGAGGCGGACTTCAAGCTGCTCTACCCGGACGACGCGCCGCTCGGCGAGAAGATCCTGACGATCGCGACGAAGATCTACGGCGCGGCGGGGATCGAGCTTGCGCCGCCCGCCCGGAAGGCGCTCAAGCTTTACGAGGATCTCGGGATGGGCCATCTCCCGGTGTGCATGGCGAAGACCCAGTACTCGCTCAGCCATGACGCAAACCTCAAGGGCGCGCCGAGCGGCTTCACCGTCCCGATCCGCGACATCCGCCTGTCGGCCGGGGCCGGGTTCATCACCCCGCTCGTCGGCGAGATGCGAACGATGCCCGGACTGCCGTCGCGGCCGGGCGGCGAGAATATCGACATCGACGCGGACGGGAACGTCGTCGGGCTGTTCTAGCCGGGAATCGGTAGGCGTGGCGCCACGCTGACGGTCACTTCGTGACGGTCAGCGTCCCCTTGATGCCCAGGCTCTCGTGACCGGGCAGCGAGCAGAACAAGGTGTAGGTGCCGGCCGGGATGTCGAATGACAGGACCTCGGACTGGCCGGGCCGAAGATCCTTCGTCGCGGCGACGACGGTGCCGCTGGCATCGCGGATCGAGACGTTGTGGACCGTCGGGCCCGCATTGGTCACGCCGAGCGACGCCTGTCCGGCGACGGTGACGTCCTTCGGATCGAGGCTGAAGTCCTTGACAGTGATCGGAGTCGGGTTGCCGGCCACGGCGGAGCCGGCCGGAGCGGCCGACGCAGCGGTCGCGGTCGGGGGAGCGCCCTGAGGGCTGCTCGAGCTCCCCCCGCAGCCGGCGATCGCCAGGAGCAGGATGGAGCTGGCGGCAATCGTCCTGAGATTCATGATCGATCGTCCTCGAGATTGAAATCGTGATGCGGCGGGCCGATGGCGAACCACCGACCCGCCGCGGGTCTGATCAGCGACGCTGGATCAGTTGAACTTCGCCGGGAGCTTGGCGACGATCGCCTTGGCGAGCGGGTCGCCGATCGACTCCATGTGCTGGCCGGCCATCCGGTCAGCGGCGGCGGTGGCCGCCCAGTCGCCCTTGGCCTGGGCGTCGACGACGGCCTTGGTGGTCAGGATGTGGTCCTTGATCAGGCCCGTCAGCGCGTCGTTCGGAAGATCTGTGGCGCTTGCCAGAAAGGTCGCGAACTGCGGCAGGTAGACGGTGGTCAGATCGTTGACCGCCTTGTCCTGCATCGCCTGGTCCTTCTTGGCGACGCCGGTCGTGTAGTCGACGAAGAAGCCGTTGTGGCCGCTCCAGATCTTGTTGAACGCGTCGCCCGCGTCCGTGCCGTACAGGCTGCCGATCGCGGCGCCGATGTCGGTTCCGTTCGTGTTGAGGGCCGCACCGGCGGCCGCGAACTCATCGGCTCGGCCGGCAAGCGCCGCGTCCGTCGCGTCGGTCGCGAGGTAGAGGTGCTCCTGGAGGAGTTGGTTGAGCGCGACCCGGAGGTCGACGCCCTTGTTGGTTGCGTCACCGGCAACCTTGTCCGGGAACTTGGCGGCGATGGCCGGGGCGATCGCGTCGCCGATCATCTGCATGTGGGCGTAGGCCTTGCGGAGGTCGGCGTAGGCCGCCTTCCAGTCGCCTTTGGCCTGGTCGTCGACGATGGCCTTGGTCTGGAGGACGTGGTCCGTCGTGAGCGAGGTCACCGCGTCCTTCGGGAGGCCGGTCGCGCCGCTGATGAAGGCGGCGAACTGCGGGACGTAGATCGTGGTCAGATCGTTGACCGCCTTGTCCTGCATCGCCTTGTCCTTCTTGGCGACGCCGGTCGTGTAGTCGACGAAGAACCCGTTGTGGGCGCTCCAGATCTTGTTGAACGCGTCGGCCGCGTCCGCACCGTAGACCGAGCCGATCATCGCCCCGATGTCGGTTCCGTTCTTGTTGAGCAGGCCGCCGTACGCGGCGAACTCATCGGCCCGTCCGCCAAGGGCGGCTTCGGTCGCCTTTGCGGCGAAGATGATGTGCTCGCCAAGGGCGAGGTCGAGCTTGGTCCGGAGATCGGCGGCTGCACTGTCGGTCATGGCGCCGGCGGTGGTCGGTGAGCCGCTCGGGGCTGCCGACATCGGGTCGTGCGAAACCGTCATCGCGTCGCTCGGCGATGCGATCGGGGCGGTCCTGGCCGGGGCGGTCGTCGCACCGCTGCCGCTGCATGCCGCGAACACGACGCTGGCAGCGGCCGTGAGGAGGATGGGTCGGAATTTCATGTGTCGGTCTCCTGTCGCTGGGTGCCCCAGCGTCCGCGCGATCACCGACCGACCTCTCAAGGCCGGCCAGATATGGTGGTGATCGACGAGGGTTCGGGCCGGCGGCCGGTCCGGATCAGGCGCGCCGGTGAAGGTTCCGACACGAACATTGCGCGCCCATTGCAGACGCACGAGCCCGCGCCGGCGACGAACTCAGGCCGGGCAGTGCCGCGCGGCAGGTACCGTTGGGCCCGCCCGCGGACAGTGCCGGCTCAGACGGGTGTCGCCACCAGGAGCTGAGTCGTGATCACGAGGCATGCGGCGACGAGCAGGCCCGCCCCGGCGCCGATCGCGAGCGCGCCCCAGGCCCGAACGTCGACCGGGCCGAGCGTGCCTCCGGCGTGGGCGTGCTCGTCATGGCCGTGGTCCGTCGGCGCGATCGCGGGCTCGCCCGAGCCCTGCTCGTGGATCGCTGACTTCTCGCTCATGGCCGGCGGTTCTCCCTCGGTCGTATTCGGGTCGCATTCTCGCACGTAGACTGCCCCGATGAGCGTGTCGTCGGCTCCCGCCGGGGTCCAGGCGTCGTCCGTCGGAGGTCCGCACCGACCGATCGACGCGGGCCTCGTGGCCAGCCTGCGCGGCCTCGGCCGGGACGGTCGATTGTTGTTCGTCACCCGCGTTCTGCGGATGTTCGGATACGGCTTCCTCGCCGTCGTCCTGGTGCTGTACCTCGCCGCCCTCGGGATCGACGCGTTGACGATCGGCGCGATCCTGTCGCTCGTCCTGGTCGGCGACGCGATCATCTCGCTATGGCTGACGACGCGCGCCGATCGGATCGGCCGCAGGCTCGTGCTGATCGCGGGCTCGCTGATGATGGCAGGCGCGGGGTTCTCGTTCGCGGCCACCGATTCCGTCCCGATCCTGATCATCGTCGGCACCATCGGCGTGATCAGCCCGACGGGCAACGAGGTCGGCCCGTTCCTCGCCGTCGAACAGGCGGCCCTCAGCCAGGCGACGCCCGATGCGCGCCGAACGCCGACCTTCGCCTGGTACAACCTCGCAGGCTACGTCGCGACGGCCGTCGGTGCGCTCTCGGCGGGTCTCCTCACCCAGGCCCTGCTGGCCGTCGGCGTCCTGGCGCTCGACGCCTACCGGTCGATCGTCGTCGGGTACGGCGTGGTCGGCCTCGTCATGGCCATCGTGTTCTGGCGCGTCAGCCCCGCGGTCGAAGCGCCGGTCACGGCGCCGGCCGACGACGGGATCGCGAGGCGACTCGGCCTCGGCCCACGCTCGCGCGGGATCGTCGCCCGCCTGTCCCTGCTGTTCTCGCTCGACGCGTTCGCCGGCGGCTTCATCCCGCAGAGCCTGATGGCCTACTGGTTCCATCTCCGGTACGGCGTCGAGCCGGCGATCCTCGGCGGGATCTTCTTCGGGGCGAACCTGCTCGCTGCGGTCTCAAGCCTGTCGGCGTCGCGGTTGGCCGCCCGGTTCGGGCTCGTGAACACGATGGTGTTCAGCCACCTGCCATCGAACGTGCTGCTCATCCTCGTCCCGCTGATGCCCAACCTGCCCCTGGCGATCGCGGTGCTGCTCCTGCGCTTCAGCCTGAGCCAGATGGACGTTCCGGCTCGCCAGTCATACGTGATGGCGGTCGTCGAGCCGGGCGAGCGGTCCGCCGCGGCCGGGGTGACCGGGATCGCCCGGACGACGGGGGCTTCGATCTCGCCGATCCTGTCGGCGCCGCTCGTCGCGAGCGCGAGCCTGGCGGTCCTTCCGTTCGTCCTCGCCGGCGGGCTGAAGATCGCGTACGACCTGCTCCTGTACCGGGCCTTCCGGTCCGGGCGAGCGCCCGACGAGCGGCATGTTCCGGGGCCCTGACCTCCAGCCGAGCCGTGAGTTGCCGCAATCGGAAGCGATCCGCTGTCCGGCCGGCGCCTGCCCGACATGCTGTTGCGAAATCGTCCGGCGTCCTCATCGTCATCCGTTTCGCGACGGTCATACGCCCTCGGACTACGAAATCGCCGGAGCGGTCTGGCAGGACAGGCGCTTGTCGACGCTTGTCGATTTCGGAAGCTCGACCGGGCCTCCGCCACGCGCCGGTAGCCCCGTCGCCCCTCAGAAAGGGCTGCGCCGCCGGCCCGGGCGACCGAGCCGCAACCAGACGAAGACCCCGACGAGCGCGACGAACGCGACGGCGATCAGCAGGTCGAACGGCTGGAGCGCGTGCCGGATGTCGACCCAGTTCCTGCCGAGGAGCGTCCCGGCATAGACGAGCAGGATCGACCAGAGGAACGCGCCGGCCGTCGAGTAGGCGATGAACCGCCCGAGCGGCATCCGGGCGACGCCGGCCGGGAAGCTGATGAACGTCCGGACGATCGGCAGCAGGCGGCTGAAGAATGCGGTCGCCGCGCCGTACTTCGCGAAGAACTGCTCGGCCAGCTCGATCTCGTGGGGCCGAATGAGGAGGTACCTGCCGTAGCGCTCGAGGAATGGCCGGCCACCCCAAGCTCCGATCGCGTAGGCGATCAGTGAGCCGATCGTGTTGCCGATCGTCGCGGCGATGACCACGCCCCAGAAGCCCCAGGGCCCGTGAGTCAGGGGCTCGAGCTGGCTCGGGTCCGACACGAGGAAGCCGGCATACGGCAGGATCAACTCCGACGGCAGCGGGATCATCGCCGACTCGATCGCCATCGCGATCGATACGCCGAGGTAGCCGACCGCGCCGTACAGGCTGTTGAGGAACGGAATGACGATCTGGTCGATGAAAGCGAGCACGGGGGTTGGCACCCTCCATGTTGGGTTGGCATTCGCCCCACCGAGGTCCGAGGCCGACCTCCGCGACGCGATCGGCCCGAGGTCGGAGCTCCGCGACGCCGCTGGCCCGAGGTTACGCCGCGAGAATAGCCGACTATCCTCCCCGAAGTGACCTTCCCCACCGGTGCCAGCGGCACCGATCCGCTCGTCCTGACCGGCGCCGACCTGACGATCGCCGATGTCGAGGTCGTCGCTCGTGCCGGCCGACGAGCAGTTCTCGACGATGACGCCCGTCGCCGCATGCAGGAATCGCGCGACCTGATCGAGCGGCTGGTCGCCGCCGGCGAGGTGGTCTACGGAGTCACGACCGGGTTCGGGGCCCTCGCCTCGCGGTTCGTTGCACCGGCTGACGCCGAGCGGCTCCAGGAGAATCTCCTGATGAGCCACGCCGCGGGGGTCGGCGCGCCGCTCGACACCGAGATCGTCCGGGCGATGCTCCTGCTCCGGGCGAACACGCTCGCCCTCGGCCACAGTGGCTGCCGACCGGAGCTCGTCGACCGGCTCCTCGCCTTCCTCGAGCTCGGCATCCACCCGATCGTGCCTGCCCAGGGCTCCGTCGGCGCGTCGGGCGACCTCGCGCCCCTCGCTCATCTTGCCCTGCCGATCATCGGGCGCGGTCGCGTCGAGTTCGGCGGCCAGCTCGTTCCGGCGATCGTGGCGCTCCGCGAGACCGGGCTCGAGCCGCTGATCCTCCAGGCCAAGGAAGGCCTCGCGCTCCTCAACGGCACCCAGCTGATGACCGCCATCGGGGCACTGCTGCTTGCGGACGCGGACCGCCTCGGCGCGACGGCCAGCGTCGCCGCCGCGATCAGCGTGGAGGCCCTCCTCGGCACCGACGTCGCGTTCTCGGCCGCGTACCAGCTGGCCCGTCCGCATCCGGGCCAGATCACGGTCGCCGCCGAGCTCCGCCACCTCCTGCGCGACTCGACCGTCCAGACCGGCCATCACGGCGACGCGCACAAGGTCCAGGATCCGTACTCGCTGCGCTGCGTGCCCCAGGTCCATGGAGCCGTGCGTGACGCCCTCGACCATCTCCGGCGCGTCCTCGACATCGAGATGAACAGCGCCACCGACAATCCCCTCGTCTTTCCCGAGGGGGGCGTCGCGGCGGAGGACGCGCTCGCGACCGGCGGCGGACGGGTGATCAGCGGCGGCAACTTCCACGGCGAGCCGGTCGCGCTCGCCCTCGACTTCGCGAAGATCGCAATCGCCGAGCTCGGGGCGATCAGCGAGCGGCGGACGGCGCTGCTCCTCGACCCGCGGCTCAACGGCGGGCTGCCCGCGTTCCTGGCGTCGGAGAGCGGCCTCGATTCCGGGCTGATGATCGTCCAGTACACCGCGGCCGCCCTCGCCTCGGAGAACAAGGTCCTCGCTCATCCGGCGTCCGTCGATTCGGTGCCCACGAGCGCCAACCAGGAGGACCACGTCTCGATGGGCCCGATCGCGGCCCGCCATGCCCGGACGGTGCTCGAGCACGTCGAGCGGATCGTCGCGATCGAGCTGCTCGTCGGCGCCGAGGCGCTCGATCAGCGGCTGGACCTCCTGGCCGCGGAGATGGCACCTGCCGCGACCGGGACTGCGCCCGTGCCCGGAGCAGGGGTCGTGGTCGCTCGCGAGCGGATCCGGGCCGTCGTCGCGCCGCTCGACGGGGACCGCGAGCCGGGCCCGGACCTGGCGGCCCTCACCCACCTCGTCCATGCCGGCGCGCTGGTCGATCTCGTGGCAAACGGCGACCCGCGACCCGGCGGCGGCACGACCGGGCTCCACGCGACGGCCCCTCACTCGATCGACCGGTGACATCGATCCGGATCGTCGACGTCACCGACGAGGCGGCGTTCGGGCTGATCCCGCGCTGCGCCGACCCCGGCTTCGACCACCGCTCGTGCGACTACTGGGAGGACGCCGATCGCGGCTCGAAGGCGGCCCGTCTGGCCTGGCTCGAGCCGTCGTCGACGGTGGCCGCGTCGGACCGCCCGGCCCTCGCCGACAACCCGTTCGCCCCGCCCCGCGACGCCGCGCCGGTCAACCCGTTCGCGCCGACAGGCAGATCGAGCCGGCCGGCCTTCAATCCGTTCGGCGACGACGACGATGACGACGAGCCGATCGACAACCCGTTCGCCCCGCCGCCGCGGCGTCCGACCCTCGCCGGCGACGGGCCGCGCAAGCTCGGCCTGCTCGGTCGCGGGCTGGCGGTCTTCGGGAGCTACGCCAAGGTCCTGCTCATCGACGACACGCCGACGGTCTATGCCCAGTTCGGCCCGCTGTCGGCCTATCCCCGGGCGCAGCGCCTTCGGGAGCTGTACCGGCAGCTGCCCGATGCCCCGCTGCCGGCGGTCATCACCTGCGTCGCGACGACGGCGACGGCGCGCGGCGAGGGCCACGCGCAGCGCTTGATCGAGGCGATCTGCGCCGACCTGGCGGGTCGTGGCTTCGCCGCGGTCGAGGCCTATCCGGAGCGCGACGTTCGGCCCGACGCGACGAGCGCCGCGACGCCCGAGTTCTGGCTCTCGGTCGGATTCAGCCTGGCCGTCGACGATGAGCGGTTCCCCGTCGTCCGGCGGACGCTCGGTTGAACCGGCGGGCGACGGCCCTTGCAGCCGCATCGATGATCGCCGCATCGTTGGTCGTCTCCGCCTGCGGATCGACCACCGTCCCGTCGCCGAGCGTTGCGCCGAGCCTGGCCCCCGGCTCGGCCGCGCCGCGACCCAGCCCGTCGCGGGCCGTCGCCGCCACGCCGAGCCCATCGCTCGCCGGCTCGGACGTGCTCGTCGACCCGGGCCTGGTGTCCTTCCTCCCGCCGGGTGGAACCGACATGCTCCGGACGGTCGATCCGGACACGACCGCCCAGGTCGCCCGGGACCCGGCGCTGCGGGCCAACGCATCCGCGATGATCATCGCCGTGTACCGATGGAACCTGCGGACGCCATCGCCAGGCCCGGCCGATGACCTGGCCGTCGTCAGCGTCGTCCGGCTGCGCGATCGATCGAAGGATGACGCCTGGTTTCGCGACTGGCGCGACTCCTACGACACGGCGGCGTGCGCCAACGCCGGCGGCGTCGCTCGCAACTCCCAGACCGACATCGGGACCCACACGGTGTTCATCGGGTCGTGCGCCGGCGGCTCGTTCACCTATCACACCCGCGTCGCCGGAGGCGCGATCGTGATCTCGATCACGTCCATCGGCGCCACCCACCTCGGGGAGATCATCATGGAACGATTGGCGCCGTGACCGGGACGACTCGCGCCATGTCTGGAACCCGCGCCGGCCCGCGACCCGTCCGCGCCGCGCGCGGCATCGAGCTGACCTGCCGCGGCTGGCAGCAGGAAGCGGCCCTCCGGATGCTGATGAACAACCTCGACCCGGAGGTCGCCGAGAACCCCGACGCGCTCGTCGTCTACGGCGGGACCGGGCGGGCGGCCCGCAGCTGGGACGCGTTCGACGCGATCGTCCGCGAGCTCCGCGCCCTCGCCGACGACGAGACCCTCCTCGTTCAGTCCGGCAAGCCGGTCGCCGTGTTCCGGACCCACGAGTGGGCGCCACGCGTGCTGATCGCGAACTCGAACCTCGTCGGGAAATGGGCGACCTGGGATGTGTTCCGCGACCTCGAAGCGAAGGGCCTGATCATGTACGGCCAGATGACCGCAGGGTCGTGGATCTACATCGGCACCCAGGGGATCCTGCAGGGCACGTACGAGACGTTCGCCGAGTTGGCCCGCCGGCACTTCGGCGGCTCGCTGGCCGGCCGGATCGTCCTGACGGCCGGCCTCGGCGGGATGGGCGGTGCGCAGCCGCTCGCGGTTACGATGAACGATGGGGTCTGCCTCGCGATCGAGGTCGACGAGACACGGGCGCGCCGCCGGCTGGACATCGGCTATGTCGATCGGCTGACGGCGTCACCGCCGGAGGCGCTTGCCTGGGCGCGTGACGCGGCGGCGGCCGGCAGGGCGGAATCCATCGCCCTGATCGGCAACGCCGCGGAGATCGAGCCGGGCTGGGCGCGGGCCGCTGAGCGGTTCGACGTCGTCACCGACCAGACCTCGGCGCACGACGCCCTCGTCGGCTACGTGCCGGCCGAGATCTCGCTCGACGACGCCGCGATCCTGCGCCGGACCCAGCCCGACGAGTACGTGCGCCGCTCGATGGCGGCGATGGCCGACCACGTCCGGGCGATGCTGGCGTTCAAGGACGCAGGCGCGGTTGTCTTCGACTATGGCAACAACCTCCGGGCGCAGGCCCAGGCCGCCGGCGTCGCGAATGCCTTCGACTACCCGGGCTTCGTGCCGGCCTTCATCCGGCCGCAGTTCTGCGAGGGGCGCGGGCCCTTCCGCTGGGTCGCCTTGTCGGGTGACCCGGCCGACATCGCCCGGACCGACGAGGCGATCCTCGACCTGTTCCCGGACGATGCCGGCCTCCGCCGCTGGCTGACGATGGCCAGGGAGAAGGTCCCGTTCCAGGGCCTGCCCGCCCGGATCTGCTGGCTCGGCTACGGGGAGCGCGCCCGGGCCGGCGCCGCCTTCAACGAGCTCGTCCGGACGGGCGCCGTCTCGGCCCCGATCGTGATCGGCCGCGACCATCTCGACGCGGGCTCCGTGGCGTCGCCCAACCGCGAGACCGAGGCGATGGCCGATGGCTCGGACGCGGTTGCCGACTGGCCGCTCCTCAACGCGCTGGTCAACACCGCGGCCGGCGCGACGTGGGTTTCGATCCATCACGGCGGCGGGGTCGGGATCGGGTACTCGCAGCACGCCGGGATGGTTGTCGTCGCCGACGGCACGGAGCTGGCGGCAAGGAAGCTCGAGCGGGTCCTCACGAGCGATCCCGGGATGGGCGTCGTGCGTCACGTGGATGCGGGCTACGAGCGCGCGATCGAGGTCGCCCGGGAGCGCGGAATCCACATCCCGATGCCGCCGGCCACGGGCGCCTGACGGGCGTCGAGGCGCCGCTGTTCCGCCGTTCCGCCGTTCCGCCGTTCCGCGGCAACCCTTTCTTGCGCTCAGGTGGGTGTCGCCTCCCGATCCGGCCCTGTCGCTCCGCTCCGGGCTTCCCCCCGCACACCGGCCCGCGTGTGGCCACGCACCTCAGGCGGCAGCCGCCTCAGCGCAACGAATTCGCCTGGCCGCGCCCCGTGAACAGGCGCCACCCGCCTCAGCGCAACGGATTTGCGCCGAAACGGTTCGCACCAGGCGTCACCCGCCTCAGCGCGACGGATTGGGCCCGAAGTGGCTGCATCAGGACCCTCTCGCCTGACCGCGCCTCGGTCCGGCGCCCGCTCGTGCCCGGCCGCTCGCCGGCGCCGGCCCACCGTCAGGCGCCGCCGGCCACGTTCGGGTCGTCGGTCGGGATCGCCCGGAGCGAGCGAACCGGGGACAGGAGCACTGGCAGGACGGCGAAGACGCCGAGGATCGCCCCGACCCAGACCGTCGTGTGCACGCCGACCACTTCCGACAGGCCGGCTCCGATCAGCGAGCCGATCGGAATCGTGCCCCAGACGAGGAACCGCATCGTGGCATTCATCCGGCCGAGGAAATGCTCCGGCGTGATCGCCTGGCGGAGGCTGACCTGGTTCACGTTGTAGATGACACCGGCCATGCCTTCCCCGAAGAACGACACCGCGATGAACCAGAACGCGAGCTCCGGCGGGGCGGCCGGCGTGAGCAGCCCGGCGACCCCGAACACGAAGGTCGAGCCGACGATCACCCGCCCGACCCCGAAGGTCGTCGCAAGCCGGCTGGCGATCAGCGCACCGACGAGGACGCCCACCCCGGCGATTCCCCCGATCGCGCCGACCGCTGCCGGTGACAGCCCGAGGGTCCGGTACAGGTAGACCGGCATGATCGCGAACGCGATTTGCGAGAAGAGGTTGGACGTGGCGGTCGAGGCGGCGATGTTCGCGAGATACCGGTGGTGGCCGATGTAGCGCAGGCCGGCCATGATCTGGCGCCGCATTCCGGCGTCCTCGTCGTCCGTCGCCCGCGCCGCAGCCGCGCGCGCGTCGACGGTGACGGAGGCACCCGCGAGGGTGGATGCGTCGGCTGCGGCGTCGGTCGCGGCGGTCGTCGGGATCGTGTCGATTTCGTCCAGGTCGCGCCGTCGGCCCGCGCCGCCCGAAGTGAGCCGGATGCCGAGGATCAGGGCGGCCGATCCGACGTAGCTCGCCGCATCGATGAGGACCGCGATCGGCGCGGACAGCAGCGCCACGATGCCGCCGCCGACCGGCTGGCCGAGGATCTGGGCCGATGACTGGCTGATCTGGAGCTTTGCGTTGCCTTCGACGAGCTCGTCGCGCTTGAGGATCGACGGCAGGAACGACTGGTCAGCGACATCGAAGAAGACGGTCATCGCCCCATTGACGAACCCGACGACGTAGAGCTGCCAGATCGTGAGCGCGCCGAGAGCGTAGGCAATCGGGATCGAGACGAGCATCGCGGCCCGGCCGAGATCGCCGATGATGAGGATCCGCCGCTTCGGGAAGCGGTCGACCCACACGCCGGCCGGCAGCGTGAACAGGATGAACGGCAGGAATTCGATCGTCGTGAGCAGGCCGACTTCGCCCGCCGACGCCTTCAGCACGACCGCGGCAATGAACGGGATCGCGATCTGGCTGACCTGGGTCCCGAACAGGGAGACGGTGGCGGCCGTCCACAGCTTCAGGTAGTTCGGGTGGCGGAACAGGCTGCGGCGGGGGGCGGTCGGCGCGGCCACTTCGGACACCTCGGCGACGAGTTGGAGCCGGCGGGGCGTCGTCAGGACGACATTCGCCGGGCCCGGTCGGGCGTTAGTTTACGATCTAACATGCGTTAGTCAACACCCATCACGAGCCGTGTGATGGGAGCCCGGTGGGCCCGATGGCACGCGAACGTGGCACGATGGACCCGATGCCCACCCTGCCGCCCGCCCTCGCCGATCGCCTCGTCGAATCCGTCCCGAACGTGTCCGAGGGCCGCCGGCTCGACGTGGTCGAGCGCCTTGCCACCGCGATCACCACCGTCCCGGGCGTGCACCTGCTCGACCGGACGAGCGACGCCAGCCACAACCGGTCGGTCTTCACCCTCGCCGGTCCCGCCGGCGCCGTATGCGACGCCCTCGAGCAGCTCGTCGCGGCGGCTGTCCGCGAGATCGACATGGACGAGCACTGGGGCGAGCACCCCCGGATCGGCGCGGTCGACGTCATCCCGTTCGTGCCCCTGGCGGACACGACGATGGACGAGGCCGTCGAGATGGCCCGCCTGTTCGGCGCCCGGGTCGCGGATCGGTTCGACCTGCCCGTCTACCTCTACGCCCAGGCGGCGCGGCGTGGGGATCGGGTCAAGCTGGCCGAGGTCCGGCGCGGCCAATACGAGGGGCTGAAGGTCGAGATCGGCCAGAACGGCCGCGAGCCCGACCTCGGGCCGGCCCGGATGCACCCGTCGGCGGGAGCGATCGCGGTCGGGGCGCGACCCTTCCTGATCGCGTACAACATCAACCTCGACAGCGAGGACGTCGAGCTCGCCAGGCGGATCGCGCGCCGGGTCCGGGAGTCCGGCGGCGGTTTGCCGAAGGTCCAGGGCAACGGGTTCTTCATCGAGGAGCTCCGCAAGGCCCAGGTCTCGATGAACATCCTCGACTACCGGGTCACGCCCCTGTGGCGGGTCTGGGAGACCGTCCGGGCCGAGGCCGCCGAGGATGGGCTGGAACTGTTCGAGTCCGAGCTCATCGGCCTGGCACCGCTGGCGGCCTTGATCGATGTCGCCGACCACGTCGAGGCTCCTCCGACGGCGCCGATCGAGGAGCGGCTGGCAGCCGGCGCGGCTTTCCTCCGCCTGCGCGACTTCAGTCCGATGCAGGCCCTCGAGCTCCGGCTCGCTGCGGCCCAATCGAAGCAATCGACGACGGACGTCCGCCGGTCGTGAGCCTCCGGGTCATCCCCGGCGGGCGCGCCGAACCGGCCCTGTCGGCCCTGCCGGGCATGCTCGTGGTCGGGGCGGCCGAGATCGTGACGATGGCCGGCGGGCCGCGCGGCGGCGATGATCAGGCTGCCGTCGACCGTCGTTCGGCCGCACCGGTCGGCGGGCCGAGCGCACCGGACGCGCCGGCGGTCGCGATCTGGGAAGGCCGGATCCTCGGTGTCGGCGGGCTCGCCGACCTCGAGCGGCTGCTCGCGGCCGAGGGCTACCCGCTCGACGGGTTCGACCGGCTTGACGCGGCCGGCGGGACGGTCACCCCCGGCCTCATCGACCCGCACACGCACCTCCTGTTCGCCGGGTCGCGCGAAGGCGAGCTGGAGCTGCGCCAGCAGGGCGCCGGCTACCTCGAGATCCTCGCCGCGGGTGGCGGGATCCTCTCGACGGTGGCGGCGACCCGGCGCGCGGACGTCGACGAGCTCGCGGCACACGGCCGGCGCTGGCTCGACGAGATGCTCGGCCACGGCGTCACGACGATCGAGGCGAAGTCCGGCTCCGGGCTCGACCTGCCGACCGAGCTGCGCCTGCTCGAGGTCGCCCATCGCCTCGACGGCGAGGGTCCGATCGAGATCGTGCCGACATGGCTCGGTGCCCATGCGGTGCCGCCGGAGTTCCGTGACCGGCCCGACGGGACCGAGGCCTATGTCCGCGTCCTGCTCGACGAGCAGCTCCCCGGCATCGCCGCCCAGGGCCGTGCGGTCGCGGCCGACGTGTTCTGCGAGCAGGGCGTCTTCACGGCCGATCAGGCGCGACGAATCCTCACCGCCGCAGCGGGCTTCGGGCTGCGCCCGCGGCTGCACGCCGACGAGCTGGCACCGAGCGGCGGCGCGGAGCTCGCCGCCGAGATCGGGGCCACGACGGCCGACCATCTCGCGACCCCATCAGAGGCTGGGATCGCGGCGCTGGCCCGGGCCGCGGCCGAGGGTCGTCCGGTCGTCGCGACGCTCCTGCCGGCCACGACCTGGTTCCTGATGAAGGACCACCACGCACCCGCCCGAACGTTCATCGAGCACGGTGTGCCGGTCGCGATCGGGACCGACTTCAATCCCGGCACGTCCCCGACCGCGAGCCTGCCGCTGGCGATGACGGCCGCGTGCCTGAACCTGCGGATGACGCCGGACGAGGTGCTCGCCGGCGTCACGATCAACGCGGCGCTCGCCCTCGGCCTGGCCGACGAGATCGGCTCGCTCGAGGACGGGAAGCAGGCGGACCTGGTCGTCTGGGCAGTCCCGACCTCCCGCCAGATCCCGTACTGGCCGGCAGCCGATCTCGTCCGAACGGTGGTCAAGCGCGGTCGCGTCGTGCTCGATCGGACGTAGCCCGTCCGCCCGCCAGACCCGAGGTTCAGATCTTGCCGCGCGACTCCAGCAGGATGGTCGTGGTCTCGAGCGGCAGGCCGGAGATCGAGACCGATAGCTTCGGCTGAGCGGCCGGCGCACCGCCCATCTCGTGGAGGAACTTGGCCAGGGCCTCCTGCGTGTCCGGCGCGTCCTCGTCGAGCGGCATCGCGACGACGATCCGTGGATCGAGCTGGGCGACGAGCTCCGCGATCCGCTGCGGCGACAGCGCGCCGCCGATCGGGAC
>JANMCU010000022.1:0-3686 GCA_031361415.1 Chloroflexota bacterium
GCGGAATTCCTGCTCGAGTTGGCTGATGTCGAGGTACTGCTCGGCGACGACCGCGAGGCGTCCCGCCTAATCGCCGAGTTGGACGAGTCGGTGCGCCATTCGCTGGGTTCGGTGCGTGCCATGGTCGAAGCCATGATTGACGTACGGCGGGGCGATTGGCGCGGGGCGCATGAGCGGTTGAGGGCTATGCCGGCGAATGCAGCAAACGCCGACGTGGGCGCTCAAAGCCGGATAAGCGCATTCAGGGCCGTCGTTCTCACCCTTCTGGATGCTGATGGCGCGTCCGAGGCTGCGAGAGCGGCAATAGCCAGCACCGAGCGGCAGCACGCCGGACTTTGGCGGGAAGTGGCGTCACTAGCCTTCGCGGTCACGTCTCACCAGCTTGACTCAGCGGTGATCGCGCTCCCACTGAAGCTGCAGTGTGTCCTCTCATTCGTGGCCGAGCTTATTGCCCTTAACTTAGATTCGCTGGACGAGGCGGCGCTCAATCTCGTCCGTGACGAGGCGCGGCTACGTCCAGAGCGGTGGCGTGGTTCGCTTCGGGCAAATGCCATCGATGTCCGGAGCAGATCGCGGATAGCGGCGGCTCGCCTCCTCGATGAGATAGGCGCCGCCGAGGACATCGCGCTTCTACGTGCGATTGGCCGCGAACAGAGGCAGGTTGGACGCGACCGACTTCTCGGCAAGGCTCTCGCTCGACACCTGGCGCCACATGTCGTTGTTGAAGATCTTGGTCGCATTACTGTCAGGGTCGGTGATGAGGTCATTTCGGGAAGCGCCATCCGACGAAAAGTCCTGGCGCTCCTCTGTTACCTATTGACTCGGTCGCAGTTTTCGGCGACCCGCGAGGAGGTTATGGAGGCCATGTGGCCCGATATGGACCCGTCCTCGGCCATCAACTCGCTCAATCAGTCGGTGTACTTCCTTCGACGGGTTTTCGAACCCGAATACAGCGAGGAAACGTCAGCCGGTTACGTCCATCAAGATTCGGACGTCCTGTGGCTAGACGACGAGCTCATCGAATCCAGGAGTTCGCGATGCGTGTTTCTTCTGGCCGAGTGGGAGCGTTCGCGTTCGCCAATGTCGGCACGTCGCCTTAGCGAGGAGTACTCCGGCAAGTTCGCGCTCGACTTCTCCTACGAGGATTGGTCCGTCGACTTTCGAGAGTGGCTGCATGTCGCGTACCTAAGGTCGATCGAAATGCAGATCAAGGCGGATATCGACGCCGGGGACTTTGACTCTGGCGTCTGGATGACGCGTCGAGCTCTTGAGATCGACCCTCGGCATGACGACCTGGAGCTATCACTCCTGCGATTGCTGCGAAGCGCTGGCGCACATTCCGCCGCCGCAGAGCAATACGCGCGCTACGCGAACGTCCTCCGGAACGATCTCGGTGTGGAGCCACCGAGTCTGGATTCGCTGTGAGGATAGGTAGGATGACGTATTGACCGGTCTACTTGGCCGTCCCTATAGTCCGGTCGACTTCCCAGTACGGAGGTACTAGGAAGCAAAGGTAAGAACGCTCGGACGCGCTGACGCTCCACCTGAAATGGGCACTTAGGGTGGAGCCGAGCGAGTAGTGCAACCGACCGACCATTGTGTCAGGTCGGTTTTCGCGTTTCTAACGGGACGCGGAGGCCGGATTGGAGGACGAGCGTGGAAGCACAATCCAGCATCAAGCCCTGGTAGGGCGGGAGTCGACGTCGATGAAAGATCGATTGATCCGGCTTCTTACGGCGGCAGGTGCCGTCGCGGCCATGGCGATCGCGGGAGGCGCGTCGCTTAGGGGCTTCTAGTACGTTTGGCCTCGTTCGTGTTGGGCTCGGGTGGATTAGAGTCCTCAAGTCGAAGGCCTCGTACGGGGAACCAATGTCCAGGTCCCTAAAGCTCTACATCACGGGACTCGTGAGTGCCAGCGTCGCTGCGTTGGTGCTCACGAGTTTTGTGTTTTCCCAGAAACTAGATCCGGCCCTCGTGGCCGGCATTCGAGCCACGATTGCGATTGATCCAGGGTCGAAGGATCCGGTCAGTATTTGGCTTGGGATTGGTTTTTGGATCGGCATGACGCTTTTCGCCGGCGCCCTGCCCGTGAAAATGCCCCGGGGAAGTCTGGTCTCCGTCTCTATGGCCCCGATCATTGCGTCGCTCGCGCTGGGTGGGCCAATTGCCGGCGGCATTGTCGCGCTCGTCGGATCGACTGAGCTTCGCGAAATACGAGGCAGAGTTCCCTGGTACGGCACTGCCGTTAATCACGCAACGATTGTCCTGCCCGCGGTCGCGGGCGGCATCCTTAGCGAATTCCTCCGTGGTTCATCGACCGAGCCCTTTGTTCTCTTTGCAGCGACCATGGCCGCGGCCCTGTTCTTCTTCCTGGCAAATGCCGGGCTCGCATCGCTCGTTGTCGCCATGCGTTCCGACCAATCGTTCAAATTGGTCGCGCTAGGAGACCTCCGCGGTATCTACGTCAATGCGCTCGCGCTTGCGCCGTTGGCCTGGCTCATGGCGCAGACGTATCTGACCGTTTGGTGGGCCTCGCTGCTCTTTGGACTCCCCCTCTATACAACCCGGGTCGCCTATCACCGCTTTGTTGAGATGCGGGACATGTTCACGCAGACCATCGGGGCCTTGGCCGAGGCGGTCGACAAGCGCGATCCCTTTACCAGCAAGCACAGCCACAACGTCAAGCTGATCGCGGTCGATATCGGCAAGGAGATGCGGGTCAGCTCACAGGAGCTCGAGGCGCTCGAGTGGGGCGGCCTGCTCCATGACGTCGGCAAGATCGGCGTGCCGGACGACGTCCTGAAGAGCTCGAACCGGTTGACCCGCGACGAGCGGATGGTGATGAACTCCCATCCCGTGCTCGGGGCGCAGATCATCTCGCCGGTCACCAAGCTCGCCCCCGAGCTGCCGATCATCCGGCACCACCACGAGTGGTACAACGGCTCGGGCTACCCGGACCGCCTGATCGGCGACGAGATCCCGAAGCTCGCCCGGATCCTCCACGTGGCCGACGCGTTCGAGGCGATGACCGCCCAGCGGCCGTATCGAATGACGCCGCTGACCCCGGAGCAGGCGCTCGGGGAGCTGCGCAAGTTCGCCGGCATCCAGTTCGACCCGACCGTCGTTGACGCCTTCGTCCGCACCCCGTGGGTCCATGGCGTGCCCGACCCCGGCCAGCGCGAGGAACCGCGCCAGATCCCGTTGATCGCCCACGCAGCCAACCGGATGACGCAGGCCTCGGCCGCCGGATCGGCCGGGTCGTCAAGCGCCGGCGCCACCGCGACAGCCGATCAGGCCTGACCTCGGGCCGGATGAGCCATCCGGGATCAGATCGATACCGGGCCGCTCCGCCCCGACGCAACGCGCCACCCTCGGGACGGGCATGATGCCCCGGCCATGACGAGCCCCGCCCCGGCGATGACGAGTCCCGCCCGACCCCGAACGGCGCCGCGCGCCGGCGTCCGCGCCGGCATCCGCGTCTGCGTCCGCGCCGGCGTCCGCGCCGGCGTTCTCGACCCGTGCTGATCGGCGGCATCGTCGCCGGGCTGGTCCTCGGACTGGCGGCCGGCGGCTCGCTCACGAACCTCGCGGCCGTGCGGCTTCGCTGGGTCGCGATCCTGATGTTCGCGGTCATCCTCCGGTTCGGGACGGAATTACTCCTCATCCGCGGCAACAGCCTGGTCGAG
>JANMCU010000112.1:0-11439 GCA_031361415.1 Chloroflexota bacterium
CGGTCGCTACCGCCCGACCCGATCAGATGACAGCCTGGACGCCCGTATCCATCTCCGACGGCCGGTCGCCGGTCCGAATGCGCTCTACCGCCGCCCCGGCTGTCGTCTGCGTCCTGTTTCGGCGTCGTCGGACCTCGGCGCGGGTCTCGGCGCTTCCAAGGTTATGGTGGCTGTCATTTGATCGCCACAGGCCCCGGGACCGCCGCGGCTCACCGTGCCGGGCTGGCCAGCGTCCAGATCGGGTGGGGCCTCAACGCCCGGCGTTGACGCCGAATGCGGCGCGCCGGAACGGCCGCTGGCCGGCATCGGTCAGCCTGCCGGGACGGCCGGCACGCTCGCCGAGCCTGCGACGGGATAGTGGCCCTCCACGTACTCCTCGAGGATGCCGATGAACTCGGCGACAAGGCCGTCACCACGCAGCGTCCGGTCCAGCCTGCCGTCGATGAAGACCGGGGCGACCGGGTCCTCGAACGTGCCCGGGAGCGAGATCCCGATGTCGGCGTGCTTGCTCTCGCCGGGTCCGTTGACGACGCAGCCCATGACGGCGACCCGCATGTCGGCGACGCCGGGATGGGTCTCCTGCCAGGCCGGCATCCGATCCTTGAGGTGCTGCTGGATCTGCTGGGCCATCTCCTGGAAGAACGTCGAGGTCGTCCGGCCGCAACCGGGACAGGCGCTGACCTGGGGCAGGAACGAGCGGAGACCCATCGACTGGAGGACCTGCTGGGCGATCTCGACCTCCTCGGTCCGGTCGCCGCCGGGGGCCGGCGTGAGCGAGACCCGGATCGTGTCGCCGATCCCCTCGTTGAGCAGGATCGCGAGCCCCGCGGTCGAGGCGATGATCCCCTTCGAGCCCAGACCCGCCTCGGTCAGCCCGAGGTGGAGCGGGTAGTCGGAGCGCGCCGCCA
The DNA here is from genome assembly GCA_031361415.1 of Chloroflexota bacterium. GTDB lineage: Bacteria > Chloroflexota > Limnocylindria > Limnocylindrales > CSP1-4 > CF-46. The sequence continues at coordinate 909 of JANMCU010000112.1, forward strand.
GGATCCGGTAGACATCGACGAGGTCGCGGACCTGGCTGACCTTCGCGCTGATGATGATCTGGTCGTGGCGCAGGCCGGTCTCCTCGGCCAGCTCCGCGGACCGCATCGCCGACTCGATCATTGCCTCGATCATCACGTCGCGGGCGTCGCGCGGCGCCGCGGACGCGGCATTGGCGGTCATCAGGTCGGTCAGCAGCTGCGGGTCGAGCGAGCCCCAGTTGACCCCGATCCGGACCGGCTTGCCGTTGTCGATCGCGACCCGGACGATCGTCGCGAAGTGCTCGTCGTGGCGCTTCGCTCCGACGTTGCCGGGGTTGATCCGGTATTTGGCCAGGGCGCGGGCCATCGCGGGGTACTCGACCAGGAGCTTGTGGCCGTTGTAGTGGAAGTCGCCGATGACCGGAACGTCGACCCCGAGGTTGTCGCGGAGCTTGCGCATCATCTCCGGGACGGCCGCCGCCGCCTCCTCGGTGTTGACGGTGATCCGCACCAGCTGCGAGCCGGCGTGGGCCAGGCGCGCGACCTGGATCGCGGTGGCGTCGGGATCGGCCGTGTCGGTGTTCGTCATCGACTGGACGACGATCGGGTGGGCGGAGCCGACGAGGACGCCGCCGACGTCGACGCTGACGGTCGGCCGGCGGCGCGGCCGCAGGGCGTCGGTGGCCGTGGTCATCGCGTTACGACCCGCCAGACAGGATCCGAACGATGTCGAACCCGCTCACCCAGATCAGGAACGCGAACAGAAAGACGAACCCGACGAAGTACGTCATCTGCTCCGCCCGGAGGCTGATCCGGGCCCCGAAGATCCGCTTGAGGACGAGCATCAGGACCCGCCCGCCGTCGAGCGGCGGGAACGGCAGGATGTTGACGAGGGCGAGGTTGGCCGACAGGATCCCGGCCACGTACAGGGTCATGACGATCCCGGCTCCGAAGAAGATGTCCGAGATCTGGGTCGCGATCCCGATCGGACCGGACACCGGCGGGGCGGCAGTCGGGTTGGTCACGATCTGGTGACCGAGATCGCCGAGGCCGCCCAGGATGACCCCGAACCAGCGCGTCGTCTCGTGGGTGCCGACGCCGATTGCGGTCGGCAGGTCGCGCTGGAGGTAATCCCCGGGGAAGAAGGACGGCCAGCCGACCTTGGGATCGAGGACCGAGATCCCGAGCGCGCCCTTCGCCTTGAGCGGCCCCGCGCCGTCCGGATCCTTCATCTGGTCGGCGGTCCGAAGGGTGACCGGGATGTCGACGCGCTGGCCGCCGGGATGGATGACCTGGAGCCTGACGGTCTGGCCGACACGATCCCGGAGGTCCTCGATCACGTCGCCGGTCGCGAGCGAGAAGATGTCGTGGCGGATCCCGTTGACCGACACGATCGCGTCGTTCGCCTTGAGGCCCGCCGCCTCGGCCGGTGAGCCCGGCTCGACGACCGGGATCGTGACCCCGACGACCGGCGCCGCGAGCCACGCGATCGAGGTGAAGATGACCAGCGACAGCAGCAGGTTCATCACCACCCCGGCGACGAGGATGATGACCTTGACCGGCAGCCGCGCCCGGGCGAAGGAGCGCGGATCATTGTTTTCGTCGCCGTCCTCCCCCTCGAGCTTGACGAAGCCGCCGATCGGCAGCCAGTTGAGGGTGTAGAGCGTCTCGCCGCTCGAGCGCAGGACCTTCGCCCGCGGCGGGAAGCCGACGCCGAACTCGAGGACCTGGATCCCGGCGAGGCGGGCCATCACGAAATGGCCGAGCTCGTGGATCAGGACCAGGCCGCCGAGAACGACGATGAACAGGACGACCGTGGCGACGACCCCGAGCGGACCCGTCACCAGGAGCCCGCCGAGTGCCAGGTAGCGGCGAACGCCCGGACCTCGGCGTCGAGTTCGATCAGGGCGTCGATGTCGGGGGCCTGATCGGCGCCGCTCCCGAACCGATCGACCGATGCGGCCAGCAAGGCCGGGATGCCGCCGAAGCCGAGGCTCCCGTCCAGGAACCGGCCGACCGCGACATCGTCGGCCGCGATCAGCGCGGTCGTCGCGCGCTGGCCGATCCGGCCTGCGGCGCGGGCGATCGCGAGCGCCGGGAAGCGGCCCACGTCCGGAGCGCGGAAGTCGAGCCGGCCGACCGCGACCAGGTCGACCGCGGCAGACGGCGATGGGCGGCGGTCGGGGTAGGTCAGGGCGTACTGGATCGGGGTGCGCATGTCCGGGGAGCCCAGCTGGGCCTTCAGGGAACCGTCCACGAAGCGGACCGCTGAGTGGACGACGCTCTGCGGATGGATGACGACCTCGATCGAGTCATCGGCGACATCGTACAGCCAGCGTGCCTCGACGACCTCCAGGCCCTTGTTGGCGAGGGTCGCCGAGTCGATCGTGATCTTCGCGCCCATCGACCACGTCGGGTGACGGAGGGCCTGCTCGCGGGTCACGGACGAGAGGTCCGCCGGGCCGTCGAGGAACGGCCCGCCGGACGCCGTCAGGATCAGCGATTCGACCTGGCCCATCGACTCGCCGACAAGGCACTGCCAGATCGCCGAGTGCTCCGAGTCGATCGGGCGGAGCCAGGCCAGCGGGCTTGCGTAGGGATCTCGCGGATCGACCGTGGCGCGCTCCGCGGCCCGCGTCCGGGCGACCGCCATCACGAGGTGGCCGCCGGCGACGAGCGTCTCCTTGTTGGCCGTTGCGACGACCTTGCCGGCCTCGAGCGCGGCGAGCACCGGCCGGAGGCTGACGATCCCACCGGTGGCAACGACGACGAGGTCGATGTCATCGCGGGTCGCGATCGCCGCCAGGTCCTCGCCGCTCGCCCCGAGGGCTGTGACCGCCCCGCGGAACCGCCGCGCCTGCTCGTCGAGCAGCGTCGTGTTCTCGCCGGCGGCCAGGGCCACGACGTCGAACAGGTCCGGGTGGGTCGCGAGGACGTCGAGGGTCTGCGTCCCGATCGAGCCCGTCGAGCCGAGGACGGCGACCCGCCGTCGCGCCCCGGGCTCAGCGGAACGCGGCGAGGACATACAGAGCCAGCACGGGAGCGGCGAACAGGAATGAGTCGACCCGATCGAGCACGCCGCCGTGACCCGGGATCAGCGTCCCCGAGTCCTTCGTCCCGGCCGCCCGCTTCAGCATCGATTCGGCGAGGTCGCCGGCCTGCGCAGCGAGGGACACGAGCGGGCCGACGAGCAACGCGGAGGCGGGCGGCTGACCGAGCGCGCCCAGGACGGCGGCGCTGACGATCGTCGCGCCAACGATCCCGCCGATCAGGCCGGCGTACGTCTTCGAGGGCGAGATGTGGGTCAGGAACTTGCGCCGCCCGAAGCGCTTGCCGATGAAATACGCCCCGGTGTCGAACGACCAGACGGCCAGGACGAGCAGGACGATCCAGCCGCGGTCCGCACCAATGCCTGCGAGGGGCGCCGACGCGGGCAAGGCCGGCGCCTCGTGGCCGAGCCGGAGGACAAACCCGAGAAGCGAGGCATAGAACGCGCCGAAGACCGTCGCGAACCAGGTCGGCAGCCCGTCGCGCGGATCGATCCGAATGAAGGCTCCGATCGCGGCCAGGATCGTCCCCGTGGCGACGAGGATGAGGCCGCTCCCGTCGATCGCCGGCACGACCGCGGCATCGAGGACGAGCGCCGCCGCGAACACGATTCCGAGCCAGGCCAGCGACGGGTAGCCCGCGCCGGTCAGGAGCGCGAATACCTCGCGGGCGGCCAGCACCGTCGCGCCGACGACGACCGCCACGATCCACGGGCCGCCCAGGAGCAGGGCGATGACGAGCGGCGGAATGAGGACGGCCGCGCTCGCGGCCCGCTGGCCGAGCGCACCCGCCCGGGGCGGCGACGTGCCGTTCAGCGTCCGAACCGGCGGGTCCGGCTGGCGAACTCGAGGAGAGCCGCGTCGAACGCATCCGCCCCGAAGTCGGGCCACAGGACCTCGGTCGTGTACAGCTCTGCGTACGCCGCCTGCCAGATCAGGAAGTTCGACAGGCGCTGTTCGCCGCCCGTCCGGATCACGAGGTCCGGATCCGGCAGGCCGGCCGTGTACAGGGCGTCGGCGATCGCAGTCTCGTCGATCGACTCCGCGGCTCGGCCGCTGGCGACGATCCGGCGGACGGCGTCGACGAGCTCGGTTCGGCCGGCGTAGTTGAAGGCGACGTTGAGCAGCAGGCGGGTGCCGTCGGCCGTCTCGGCGAGCGCCTCGTCGATCGAACGCCGGGTGTCGTCGGGCAGCTCGTCGAGGCGGCCGAGGAGCCGGATCCGGACGCCCTGTGACTTGAGCTCGGCCGTCTCGCTTCGAATCGCGTGTTCGAGGAGGGCGAACAGGCCGCGCACCTCGTCATCGGAACGGGCCCAGTTCTCGCGGCTGAACGCGTAGACGGTCACGACCGGGACGCCCCGTCGAACGGCGTGGCGGAGAAGGGTCCGAATCGCCTCGACTCCGGCCGCGTGGCCGTCGAGCTCGGCGAGGCCGCGCGCGCGGGCCCAGCGTCGATTGCCGTCCATGATGATCGCGACGTGGCGCGGCAGCTCGCTGTCGGGCAGCAGCCGGTCGGCGTCCGGAGCCGAGACGGGGGTCTGGCGGGCAACGGCCTCGGCGTCGGTCCGCTGCGCCGTGGGCGGCGCGTCGGTTGGGCGAGCGAGGGGCGGACCAGCCACCTAGACCTCCATGACCTCCTGCTCCTTCGAGGCCCCGACCCGATCGACCTCGGTGATCCAGCGATCGGTCGTCTTCTGGAGCTGATCGAGCTGACGATGCGACTCGTCGGTGCCGACGGTCCCGTCGCGCTCTTCCTTCTTGAGCTCGTCGGCGGCCTCGCGGCGCAGGCCGCGGATCTCGACCCTGGCTTCTTCCATCCGCCGGTGGACGCTCTTGACGAGGTCCTTGCGACGGTCCTCGGTCAGCGGCGGGATGTTGAGCCGGACGACCGTTCCATCGACGTTCGGCATCAGGCCGATGTCGCTCTTCTGGATCGCCTTCTCGATCGCCCCGAGGACGCCCCGGTCCCACGGCTGGATGACGATCTGGTGGGCCTCCGGGACGCTGATCCCGGCCAGCTGGTTGAGTGGGGTCTGCGTGCCGTAATAATCGACGGTCAGGCGCTCGACGAGCGCGGTGGATGCCCGCCCGGTCCGGAACGCCTGGAAGTCGCGCTCCATCGCCTCGACGGCGCGGCTCATCTTGTGATCGGCGGACGAGATCGTCTCGCTGCTCATCGAATACCTCCGCGGGCGCCCGCGGCGCCGGAGATCCGGGTGCCGACCGGTTCGCCGGCGGCCACCCGGGTGATGTTGTCGGGCTGGTTGAGATCGAACACGACGATCGGCAGATCGTTCTCCATGCACAGCGAGACCGCCGCCGCGTCGATGACCTTGAGCTGGTCGCGGAGCAGGTCCGCGTACTCGAGCTCAGCGTAGCGCCGTGCGTCCGGATGGGTCTGCGGATCGGCGTCGTACACGCCATCTACCTTCGTCGCCTTGAGCAGGACCTCGGCCCCGATCTCGACGGCACGCAGGGCCGCGGCGGTGTCGGTCGTGAAGTACGGGTTGCCGGTGCCGGCCACGAACAGGGCGACCCGGCCCTTCTCGAGGTGGCGAACCGCCCGACGCCGGATGTACGGCTCGGCGACCTCGTTCATCGCGATCGCGCTCATCACCCGGGTCGGGACACCCGCCCGTTCGAGCGCATCCTGGAGGGCGAGGCCGTTCATGACCGTCGCGAGCATCCCGATGTAGTCGCCGGTCGCGCGGTCCATCCCGCTCGCTGCGGCCGCGAGGCCCCGGAAGATGTTCCCGCCGCCGACCACGATCCCGACCTGGACGCCGAGCTGATGGACCTCGGCGACCTGGCGAGCGATGAAGGCGCAGAACGCGGGGTCGACGCCGTACGAACGACTGCCGAGCAGCGCCTCCCCCGACAGCTTGAGCAGAATCCGCTTGTAGCGGACGCCGTCGCGGACGGGTGGAGTCGCGGCCGTCGTCGCTCCCGCGGCCTCGCTCACAGCTCCTCCCCGAGGGCGTAGCGGACGAACCGGCGGACGCGGATGTTCTCGCCGATCGTCGCGATCTTCTCGGTGACGAGGTCACGCACGGTGCGCTCCTCGTCGCGGAACGGCTGGTCAAGCAGGCAGACCTGCGAGAACCACTTGTTGAGCTGGCCGTCGACAATCTGCGGCTGGATGCTCTCGGGCTTCTTCTGGGTGGCGGGGTCGGCGAGCAGCTCGGCCCGCTTGGCGGCGATGACGTCGCTCGGGATGGCATCCGCATCGACGTAGGCGGGCGTCATCCCGGCGACCTGGATCGCGAGGTCGCGGACGAGCTTCTGGAACTCGTCGGTCCGGGCAACGAAATCGGTCTCGCAATTGACCTCGATGAGGACGCCGAGCCGGCCGCCGGTGTGGAGATAGCTCGATACGAGGCCCTCGCGGGCGTCCCGGTCGGCGCGCTTCGCAGCGGCGGCGAGGCCCTTCTCGCGCAACCAGACGATGGCCTTCTCGACGTCGCCGTCGGCCGCCACGAGGGCGTTCTTGCAGTCCATGAAGCCGGCCCCGGTCCGCTCGCGGAGGTCCTTGACCGCGGCCGCGCTGATCTCTGCCATGTGGTGTGTTCGCTCCTGGTTCGTGGTGCCGGCGGGCCGTGGCCCGCGGTCGATGGTGGTGATGGTTCGGGCGGCGATGACGTCACCCGACCGGGTGAGGGCGGTTGCCCGCGAGCCCGACCGGCTCGCTGGTCCCGCCCCCGCGGATCAGCCGGCGGTTGCCGGCTCTTCCTTCTCGGCGGCCTCTCGGGCAAGCTCGGCGGCGATCTCCTCCGGGCTGGCCTCGGCGGCCGGGGCGGCCTCCGCGACAGGCGCGATCGGGCGGGCGCCGGGAAGGAGCTCGTCCTCGTCGGCGTCGGGCTCGAACGACAGGGCCGCGCCGCCGGCGAGGGCGGCAACCAGCTCATCCGATGCTGTTTCGTCGTATTCGGGCTCGGCCGCCATCTGGACCTCGGGCTCGGGCTCGCTGGCTCGGGCCGCTCGCTCCTGCTGGCCCTCGATGCAGGCGTCGGCGATCAGCGTGCAGAGCAGCCGGATCGCCCGGATCGCGTCGTCATTGGCCGGGATGATGTGGTCGATCTCGTCCGGGTCGACATTCGTGTCGCCGGTCGCGACGACCGGGACCTCGAGCTTGTTCGCCTCGGTGACGGCGATCCGTTCGCGATGCGGGTCGATGATGAAGACGGCGCCCGGGACGCGCTTCATCTTGCGCATGCCGCCGACCGTGAGGGTCAGCTTGTTCATCTCGTCGGTCAGCTTGGCGGCTTCCTTCTTCGTCATCCGATCGAAGTCACCGGCCTGCTGGCGAGCCTCGAGCTGCTCGAGCAGCGAGATCCGCTTCTTGATCGTGGTGAAGTTCGTGAGCATGCCGCCGAGCCAGCGCTTGTTGACGAACGGCTGGCCGGCCCGAGCCGCCTCCTGGGCGATCGGCTCCTGGGCCTGCTTCTTCGTCCCGACGAACAGGACGTACTCGCCATGGGCGACGGTCTCCCGCACGAAGGCGAGCGACGACTCGAGGTGCTTGACGGTCTGGGCGAGGTCGATGATGTGGATGCCGTTGCGCTCGGCGAAGATGAACGGCTTCATCTTCGGGTTCCAGCGCCGGGTCTGATGTCCGAAGTGGACGCCAGCTTCGAGCAGCTGTCGCATGGAAACGTTCGGCACGGGGAGAGGCCTCCTGTCGGTCTTGTTCCGCCGCGGACCTCGTCGCCGGGTTTCCGGTCCTGGTCGATCGGTGCCGCGCTCGCGCGCCGCGTCGCCTCGCCTGGTCCGGCACCGTCCCGGTCGGAACGGTCCGCGTGTGATCTCCGTCACCGTCCGGCAGATGCCGGCGGCGCGGGTGGTGAGCACGGTCCCGGCGGTCCCGGGGCCGCGCGGAGTGTAGCACGGGGTCCGGTCCGGGCCGGTCGGGGCCGTTCACCCGCGCCGCCGTTCGGCCGCTCGGCGCCCGATGCGCGTCACGACTCAATCTGGCGCTCCGCACGCTCGGTCGGGTCGCATTCCCGAACCGGTCACGCTCCGTGCGTCCGATTGCGAGTCACGACGCGACTCGGAGGATCGGAGCGAACCGATCACAGGGAGATGGCGCGATGGTGGCGGATCAGAGGAGGTCCGCCGGCAACGGGCTCGACCACCACCAGGTCGACCCGGATGGGCAGGCCGGGCAGCGGGGTTCCACCCGGGAGCCCGTCCTCGATCAGCCGCCCGATCGCGACTCGGAGATGGGCGCGCTTTCGATGGTCGAGGCTCTCCTCAGCGAGCCCGAACGCCCGCGATCGACGCCAGCGAACCTCGACGATGACCAGCTCGACCGGCGGTCCCGGGTCGATGGCGACGATGTCCAGCTCGCCGCGCCCGACCCGGATGTTCCGGACAAGGATTGCCCAGCCCCTGCCCGCCAGGTCGGCCGCGACCGCGGACTCCGCGTCATCGCCGGTGGCCTGCGCGTCAGTTCGCACCGATCGCACACTACCGCGGGCCGGTCACCCGGCACTTACCAGGGACAAACGCGCCATTGCGGTCGCGCGCGGTTCGTGGGTCAATGGGACGGGCAGGCGCCGGCTCCACACCGGAGTGCTGGCCTCGAAACCCGGGAGACACGATGCACCTCATCCGGCGCCTTCGCCACGTGGCGTTGATCGCGGTGACCGTCGCGATCGTCGGATCGACATCGCTCGGTTCGGCAGTCGCGACGGCGGCGCTGCCTCTGTCCGGCATCGTGATCGCCGTCGACCCGGGCCACGACGGCGGCAACGCGAGCCACATCGCCGCGATCAACCGCCTCGTCTGGATCGGCAATCGCTGGAAGGCATGCGACACGGTCGGGACGACGACCCGGAGCGGGTTCCCGGAGCACCGGTTCACCTTCGCCGTCGCCCTCCGCGTGAAGGCCCGCCTGGAGTCCCTTGGTGCGACCGTCTACCTCACCCGGACGACCGACACTGGATACGGCCCGTGCATCGACGTCCGCGGCCGGTTCGGGGCGAAGGTCCATGCCCAACTGACGATCAGCATCCACGGTGACGGCGCACCCACGTCCGACCACGGCTTCTTCGTGATGAAGCCGGGCCTCGTGGTGGGCTACACCGACGACATCCGGGCGCGATCTGCCGTCCTGGCCACGTCGGTCCGGGCCGGTCTCGTCGCCGCGGGCCTGCACGTCGCCAACTACTACGCCACCAACGGGATCATCAGCCGGACTGACCTGGGGACCCTCAACATGTCGAACGTCCCGGTGGTCATGGTCGAGCTCGGCAACATGAAGAACAGCGTCGACGCGAGCCTGATGACGTCGACGACCGGTCGGGATCGGTATGCCGCGGGCCTCGTCGGCGGCATCCGCCGCTACCTGGGCCGCTGACCCCGCATCAGCCGAGGAGCACGACGAGCCGCTGCCCGTCGATCGCCGCGAGATCGTCGGGGTCGAGCATCGCGTCGTCCGCCATGACCGGAACCGATTCGCGGTCGAGAAGCTCGTGGATCGCCGGCGCTGCGCCCGGATCGCCGAGCAGGTCGAAGTCGAGCTGGTCGCCGGCGAGCGTTCGCTGGAGGGCGAGGAACGAACGGCGATGGAACGGCGTGAGCCCCATCGCCCGGATCGCCATTCGGTGGTCGAGCGTCGCGTAGCCCTGGTTGTGCTCCCAGCCGTAGCCGGGATAGCGGACGGCGAGGCGGCTCATCATCCTGTCGCGAACCACCTTGGCGACGACCGAGGCACACGCGATCGAATAGACCTTGGCGTCGCCGTCGACGATGTTCGTGTACGGCCCGACGAGCGCCTCGAAACCGGCGATCCGGTTGCCGTCGACCATCACGTGCTCGTGGCCGCCAAGCCGGGCGATTGCCCGGCGCATCGCGAGGTGGGTGGCGTGGTAGATGTTCAGCTGGTCGATCTCGCGGACCGATGCCGCGCCGACCCCGACAGCGACGGCGCGCGAGCGGATGATCGGGGCGAGGCGCTCGCGCTGGGCCATCGACAGGGTCTTGGAGTCGCGCACGCCCGGGATCCGATGGCAGCCCGGTCGCATGATCACCGCGGCCGCGACGACGGCGCCGCTGGTCGGGGCGACGCCGACCTCGTCGACCCCCGCGACCCGGGTCAGCCCGTCGTTCCAGAGGCGACGTTCATGACGGAGGGTCGGGACGATGACGGCCATCGGAGGTCAGGGTAGCCGGTCCGACATCCGGATGCCGACGATGCTCGGCCGCTCGAGAGGGTCACGTTGAGTCCGTCCTGAATGAATCTCGGCGGCGACGTGAACGGCACGCCACGAGAATCGTCGGTTTCGGCAACCGACCAAGCGCGCAGAACCGGAATTCGAGTCACCAGCGACTCACCAGTCCTGCCCGCCGCCCGCCGGAGAATCGAGCGACCCCGGCGCAGGCCGGGGTCGACGGTGTCGGACGAGCGCTGTCGCTAGCGGGCGGTCCGCCGCTCGCGCAGGGTGGCGGCCTTGCCGACCCGGTCGCGCAGGACGTAGAGCTGCGCCCGCCGGTCCTGACCGTGG
>JANMCU010000121.1:0-6386 GCA_031361415.1 Chloroflexota bacterium
GGCGGGCGTCCTTGCCGCCGGGGGCGGTGTGATCGGCGACATCGTCACGCTCGAGACGGCCGATGGCCGGTTCGTGACCTGGACCTACCTGACCGATCCCGAGGGCAACATCCTCGAGCTCCAGTCCTGGTCCGAGACGCGACCGCCGCTCACAGGCTGACGATCCCGCTGCCGCCTGGGTCGCGTCCATCGCCGAGCGCGGCGAGGATCTCGCGCGTCCTGAGCGGGAGCTCGGCGAACGCGCCGGGGGCCGCGGCCAGCGCCCGCCGGTTGCGGCGGGTGTCAGCGACGAGGAGGATCACGTGATCGGCCCCGCCGTCCCGTTGCTTCAGGGTGAGCCGCCGCTCGGTGGCCTGGATGTCGTCGAGCACGGTCTCCCCGTCGACCGGCAGGCGCCAGTCCGCACCACGGATGACCGCGTCCCAGGCGCGATGGCCGCCATCGATCAACAACGGCACTTCGCTCGCCCAGCCCAGGCTCGGATGCAGCCGGACCCGCAGCCGCCCGAGCAGCGGAATCTGGCCTGCGTCCCGGATCGCATCGCCTGCGGGGTACGCGCGCAGGCGGAGATCCAGGCCAACGGCGGCGGACATCGAGGCAAGCACCCTCAGGTCCACCGTTCTGGTGATGCCGCCCTCGATGCGGCCCTCAGCCGATCCGGAGATGCCGCATGCAGCCCCGACTGCATCCTGGCTCAGCCCCGCATTTCGGCGCGCCGCCGCAATGTCGGCCCGAACACGACGCTCGTCATCCGCGATCCGGCGGCGGGCTCGGTCCGCGACGCCCGACTTGGTTCCCATGACAGCAGAGTCTGGCGGACACCGGTTCGCTGGCGATTGATCTGCCCTTCATTCGACGTTCACGCGCCGGACGCGGCAAGCGACGAACATGCGCCGAATCCAGGCAATCAACCGGTCCGCTTCGGCGGCTCCTCCGCCATTTGGCGCGCCCGACGCATCAGGCGACGACCGGGCGCCTCCCCGAACGTTGTTTGCCGCGTCGGACGCAGGGCGCGCGGCTGGACGGCAAGAGGATGAGCGACCACGTCGACCTCCTGATCAGCGGCGGCTCGATCGTCGACGGGACAGGAGCGCCGGCGCGGATCGGTGACCTGGCAATCACCGGCGAGAAGATCCGCATCCTTGCGCGTGGCGAGGAGGCACCGCCGGCGGCGCGCCGGATCGACGGCCGTGGCCGGGTCGTCGCGCCCGGCTTCATCGACCTGCATTCCCACTCCGCGCTGATGATCCTCGCCGACCCCGATCACGGCGCCAAGGCCCGCCAGGGAGTCACGACCGAGCTCGTCGGCGTCGACGGCCTGAGCTATGTGCCTTTTACCAGCCAGGCCGCCCTCGACGCGATGGTCCACATGAACGCGGGTCTCGACGGCGACCCGCGTGACGAGGACGGCGCCCGCGGCTCGAGCACGCGCGGGCGCCCGACGACGATCGATTGGCGGACCGTTGAGGACGTCCTCGCCCGCTACGACAGTGGGACCGCGGTGAACGTCGCCCAGCTCGTCGGCAACACGCCGCTCCGGATCGCCGCCCTGGGCTGGGACGACACGCCCGCGACGCCCTCGGCGATTGCCGACCAGCGGGCGCGTCTGCGCGAGGCGATGGAGGAGGGCGCGTTCGGGGTCAGCAGCGGGCTCGACTATCCGCCCGGCGCATACGCGACGACCGCCGAGCTCGCCGGCCTCGCCAATGAGGCCGCCCGGCTCGGAGGGATCTACCACACGCACGTCCGGTACAGCCTCGGGGACCGCTTCCTCGACCCCTTTCGGGAGGCGATCGAGATCGGTCGGCGGGGAGAGGCGCCCGCCCACATCACCCACTTCTACCATCGGCTGACGTTCCCGGGCACGCCCGACCAGATGCTCGAGCTTGTCGACGCGGCGACCGCGGCCGGCCAGGACGTCAGCTTCGATCTCTACCCGTCGGAGTGGGCGAGCACCCGACTCCTGATCCTCATCCCGATCTGGATCCTCGCCGGCGGGCCCGCCAGGACCAAGGAGCGTTTAGCCGATGCGGCCGTTCGCACGGCCATCCGCGACGATCTTGCGGCCCGCGGCCAGCTGTTCGCAGGGAGCGGCGGCATCCGCGACATCCGGATCGGTTACCTCCGCCGGCCGGCCAACCTGCGCTGGGAGGGACGAACGCTCGGCGAGCTGATCGACGACAGCGGCAAGGATCCGGTCGACGCGCTGTGCGATCTGCTCCTCGAGGAGGATCTCCGGCCGAACGAGGTCACGCCCGGCCCGAACCTCGCCGGCACGCGCCGGTTCCTCCGCCACCCGGGAGCGATGATCGGCACCGACAGCGTCTTCGTCGGCGCGAAGCCGAGCCCGCGGACCTACGGCAGCTACCCGCGGATCCTCGGCCAGTTCGTCCGCGACGAGGCGCTCCTCGGTCTGGAGGACGCCGTCGCGCGGATGACGTCGATGCCGGCCGCTCGGCTCGGGCTGCGCGACCGCGGCACGATCCGCGACGGTGCCGTGGCCGACCTCGTGATCTTCGACCCGGCAACCGTCCGGAGCGACGCGACGATCGACGACCCGACAGCCGATCCTGTGGGCATCGAGACGGTCATCGTGGCCGGCCGGCTCGTCATCGATGGTGGCCGCCCGACCGGGGCGCGGCCCGGTCGTGGCCTTCGACGTGGCAGCGCCTGACCATCAACCGCGAGCATGGACTCGCCGGTCTCGACCTGCCCGGTGGTACCCTCGCGGTCCAAGGAGGGACGCCACGCCGCGATGACGATCCGGACCTCGCCCAGCCGGACCACCACCCCGGTCAGCCCGCAGCGAAGCGCACCCGACGCGCTCATCGTCGGTCGTGCTGCCGTCGTTCCCGGCCGCGCCACGCCGGCATCGCCGCTCCGCAGGGACGGGCCATCCAAGCTCACCGGCGAGGCGAAATACACCGACGACCTGGTCTTCCCGGGTGCCTGGTACGGCGCCACGATCCGCTCGACCGACGCTCACGCCCGGTTCGACGGCTTCGACCTCGATCCCGCTCTCGACTGGTCGAAGATCGCCGTCGTCACCGCTCGGGACATTCCGGGCGACAACATCGTCAGCCTGATCAGCGACGACCAGCCGATCCTCGTCCCGGTCGGCGGCGAGATCCAGCACCATGCCGAGCCGCTCGTCCTGCTCGCCGCCGCCGATCGTGAGACCCTCCGCCGCGCCCGCCACGCCGTCGGCATCCGGACGACCGCACTCGCCCCGGTCTTCGACCCGCTCGCGAGCGAGCATGTCTTCGCCCATTTCGAGATCGCCTCCGGTGACCTCGACGGCGGCTTCGCGGCGGCGGACCTCGTGCTCGAGGGCGAATACCGGGTCGGCCACCAGGAGCAGCTGTACATCGAGAACAACGCCATGATCGCGGTCCCGCGCGAGGACGGCGGGGTCGCCGTCCACGGCTCGCTCCAGTGCCCGTACTACATCCACAAGGCCCTGAAACGTGCACTCCAGCTGACCGCGGAGCAGGCGCAGGTCGTCCAGGCCGAGACCGGCGGCGGGTTCGGTGGCAAGGAGGAATACCCCTCGATCCTTGCCATCCACGCCGCGCTTCTCGCCCTGAAGGCGGGCAAGCCGGTCCGGATGATCTACGACCGTCATGAGGACCTCGCGGCGACGACCAAGCGCCACCCGGCGATCGTCACCCACCGGACGGGCGTCAAGGTCGACGGGACGATTGTCGCCCAGGACATCGAGGTGGTCATGGACGGCGGGGCGTATTGCACGCTGACCCCGGTCGTCCTCAGCCGAGGCGCGATCCATGCTGGCGGTCCGTACCGCTGTCCGAACGTCCGCATCCGGGCCCGGGCCAGCCGCACGAACACACCCCCGAACGGCGCCTTCCGCGGCTTCGGCGCGCCCCAGGTCGAGTTCGCGGCGGAGGTCCAGATGGGGCGCCTCGCCGAGGCGCTCGGGCTGAGCCCGCTCGACATTCGCCGGCGCAACCTGTACCGGATCGGCGACGAGACGCCGACCGGCCAGATCCTCCGCGAGAGCGTCGCCGCCGAGGAGGTCCTCGAGCGCGCCACGGAGGCAGCAGAGTTCGAGGGCGTCCGGGCCCGCACGTCCAGGGCGCGCGCCCGCCGAGCCGGCTCCGGTCACGTGCCCGGATCCGCGCTCCGGACCGGTCGCGAGCGCACGGCATCCGGGATCGGGGTTGCCCTCGCCTGGCATGGCGCCGGGTTCACGGGCTCGGGCGAGGTCAAGCTCGCGAGTGTCGCCTCCGTCGAGCTCGCGGGCGACGGCCGGGTCCGGATCCTGACCGGCTCGACCGAGATGGGGCAGGGGACGAAGACGATCGTCCCGCAGCTCGTCGCCGCGGAGCTCGGCATCCCGATCGAGGATGTCGACATGGCGCCCCAGGACACGGCCCTCGTCCCGGACTCAGGCCCGACCGTCGCGAGCCGGACGGCGATGGTCGTCGGCGGGCTCCTGATCCAGGCCGCCCGGCGGCTCCGGACGACGGTCGAGGCCCGCTCCTCCGGCGCGTCCTTCGCCGACGTGCGCCTGCGCGACGTGGCCACCTTCGGACCCACCCGAATCGACCAGCAGTTCGAGCCCTATCCGCACGTTCACTTCGACGACGACACCTACCGCGGCGATGCCTATCCGGCGTTCGGCTGGGCCGCCTGCGTCGCCACCGTCGACGTCGATCTCGACAGCGGCGAGGTCACGGTCCGCGACGTCGTCGCCGCCGACGACATCGGGTCGGTCATCCATCCCGTCCTGGCCGAGGGGCAGGTCGAGGGCGGCACCCTCCAGGCGGTCGGCTACGCGACGATCGAGGAGATCAAGCTCCACGACGGGCGCTACCTCAACGACCGCCTCGCGACGTACATCATCCCGACCGCCCTCGACGCGCCGCGGATCCACACGATCCTCGTCGAGGCCCCGTTCAGCGGCGCACCGCACGGCGCCAAGGGGGTCGGCGAGCTGCCGATGGACGTCGGGGCGCCGGCGGTCGTGGCCGCGATCCACGACGCCGTCGGCGTGTGGGTCCACGAGCTGCCGGCATCGCCGGAGCGGATCCTCGGATCGCTCGGGTTGACGTCACGGCCCGCCCCGGCCGCGCCCCCGTCGATGGCCGTCGATGCAGCCGTCTCCGACCCGATCGTGGCCGGACCGGACCCGCGGCCCGACACACCGACCGACCCGCAGCCGATGCGCGGCCCGCGTGACCCCGGGGAGCCCCGATGATGACCGCCGCGACGCGGTCGGCCCGCCGATGACCGCATGGGCGTTTACCGTCAACGGCAACCCGGTCGAGGTCGAGGCGCCCGGAATGCGCCGGCTGCTCGATGTCCTGCGCGAGGAGCTCGGGCTGACCGGCACGAAGGAAGGCTGCGGCGAGGGTGAATGCGGCGCCTGCACCGTCCTCGTCGACGGGGCGCCGGTCGACGCGTGCCTCGTGCCCGTGTGCCAGGTGGACGGAACCCGGGTCGCGACGGTCGAGGGCCTGGCCGTCCCGTCGCCGGACGGCGCGATCCTCGACCCGCTCCAGCAGGCGTTCCTCGAGGCCGGCGGCGCCCAGTGCGGCATCTGCACGCCCGGGATGCTGATGGCGGCGCGGGCCTATCTCGACGCCGGGGGCGGCCCGGACGAGGCTGCGATCCGGATGGCGATCGCGGGTAATCTGTGCCGCTGCACGGGCTACACGAAGATCGTCGACGCCATCGCGATCGCAGCCGGAGGCCACCGATGACCGACGATCAGGCCGACACCGAGGAACCCGCGACCATGGAGCCCGAACCGTTGCCGAGCGCGGCCGATGCCGACAGCGAAGCCCTGGCCCGGCCCGAGGCCGAGGCCGCAGAGGCCGAGGCCGCCGCGGAGGCCGCGATCGATGCCCACCCATCCAGCGCCGACTACAGCACCGCGTTCAGCCCGCGCAACGTCGCGGTCGGGCTTGCGATCGTCGCCGGGCTCGTCGCATTTGCTGCCCGCCGTCGGCGCCGTGGCCGGACCGGCCGCGCGGACGGCTGACCCGTGCCCGTCGAACCGCCGATCGAGACGCCCGGCTCGCTGGCCGACGCGTACGCCATCCTGGCCGGATCGACGGCCGCGACGCCGGTGACCCCGATCGCCGGCGGAACCGACGTCATGGTCCGGATCACCGGCGAGATCGGCGACCCGCCCGGGCGGATGGTCGACCTGTCGCGGGTCGCCGAGCTTCGGGGTGTCGCGGTCGACGGCGGTGCCGTGGTCATCGGCGCGGCCACGACCTATACCCAGATTCGTCGATCGGACGCCTGCCGCGAGCACCTTCCGGCCCTCGTCGAGGCCGCCGCGACGATCGGTGCGGCGCAGATCCAGAACCGCGGGACGCTCGGGGGCAACATCGCCAATGCCTCGCCGGCGGGCG
>JANMCU010000131.1:0-13153 GCA_031361415.1 Chloroflexota bacterium
GCGGGTACATCCGGCGCCAGAACCCCGCCGACGACCCCGGCCCGCCGACCGCAGCGGAGCGCCGGGAGGATGAGCGTCGCGCCGGCCGCCGGCGGAAGCCCGCCGGATCCTGAGCCAGCTCAGGTCGGGATCGCGTCCTCGGGACGGGGTGGTTCGACGAGTCGGTAGCGGAGGGCGAAAGCGACCGCCTCGAGCTTCGAGTGGACCCGCAGCTTGCCCATGATGTTCTGGACGTGGGTGCGGAGCGTGTTCGGCACGATGAACATCTGCTCGCAGATTTCCGGCGTCGAGAGCCCCTCGGTGAGGGCCCGCAGGACCTCGAGCTCGCGCGGCGTCAGCGGCTCGACGATCCGCCGCTCGTCGCCCCGCTCGCGGGCCGCGGCAACGCGCCGGGCGATCTCGACGATCACCGAACGGGGCAGCAACGTCTCGCCGGCATGTGCCGCCCGGACGGCCTGGACGACGTCGTCGGCGGCGCGGTCCTTCGTCAGGTAGCCGTCGGCACCGGACTGGATCGACTCGAGGACGGTCTCGTCGTCGGTCAAGGCGGTGACCATCACGATCCGGGCGGCCGGCCAGCGAGCCTTGATCGCACGGGTGGCCTCGGCGCCGGTCCCATCGGGGAGGTGATAGTCCATGAGCACGACATCGAGGCGTTCGCGCGACATCGCCTTGGCATCGGCCACCGTGCCGGCGATGCCGACGACCTCTATGTCGGGTTCGCGAGCGACGAGCGCCGACAGGGCCTCGGCGAGGAGCAGATGATCCTCGACGAAGAGCACGCGGATCCGCTTGGTCTCCGAGCTCACGTTTCCCTCCAGCGGCGGTCCGGATCAGCGGCCCGTCCCGTCGAGGATACCAGCGTCGGCGGTCGTCCTGACATACTCGATGGGTGCAGCACGCATTCCTCGGACTGGGCCAGATCGGCGGTTCGATCGCGCGCGCCCTCGTTGCGGCAGGTCATTCCGTTCGCGCCTGGACGCCGACCAGCTCCGAGCCGCGGATCGCCGGATCGGATGGCATCGAGCTGGCGGCCACGTTCCAGGAGGCGATCGCGGGTGCCGATCTGGTGGTTCTTGCCGCGCCGCCGCTTGCGTGCCTCGAGCTCATCGATCGCCTCGCGGGCGAACGATCGGACGAGGCTCGTGGCGGTCCGGGCGGTCTCACCGCTGACGCGGTCGTGACCGACGTGGCGAGCACCAAGGCCATGATCGTGACGCGAGCCCGCGAGCGCGGCCTGCGGTTCGTCGGAGGCCATCCGATGGCAGGCCGGGAATCGTCGGGGTACCGATCCTCCGATCCGGCCCTGTTCGTTGGACGACCGTGGGTCGTCGTCCCCGCCGACCCAGCCGACGATGCTGCGCTGGCGCGCGTGGCGACCATGGTGACCGCGTGTGGCGCACAACCGGTCCCGATGGATCCGGACGAGCACGATCGGGCAGTTGCCTTGATCAGCCACCTGCCACTTCTCGTGTCAGCGGCACTCGTGGAGACGGCCGCCCGGTCACCCGACTGGCCGACGGCCCAGGCATTGGCCGCGGGTGGCTGGGCCGGCATGACGCGACTCGCCCGGGGCGATGTCAGGATGGGGAGCGGGATCTTCGCCACGAACGGTGAAGAGGTGTCTCGGCAACTCGCCGCCCTGCGGGAGATACTCGATCGCTGGCAGGCCGACTTGACGGCAAGCGATGTCGATGCCCTTGCTGGCGGCCATCTGGCAGCAGCCCGGGCGATCCTCACGGACGAGGGTCGATGAGCGAAGAGCTCGTCCTCGTCGTCCCGACCGCGGCCGTGATCGCCGAGCTCGGCGGCGGCAGCACGTGGCTCGGAATCCGGCCGGCGAGCGAAGCCGATCTCGGCCACCTGATCCGGCGCGAGGGCACATTCCGGCCGCGTTCCGAGATGGAGGCCGATCCCGACTGGAAGCAGGTGATTCCGTATCCGGTCCTGCGCGATGGCAGCGCCTGGTACCTGATGCGCCGGACGAAGGCCGGCGGCGACGCCCGCCTCCACGATCGGTACTCGATCGGCGTCGGGGGCCACGTGAACCCGGCCGACGGCGGACTGGACGGCGACCTCGGCGCGGCGCTGCGTCGCGAGTGGCACGAGGAGCTGATCGTCGACTTCATCCCGACGTTCCGCTTCATCGGGCTGCTCAATGACGACTCGACCCCGGTCGGCGAGGTCCATCTCGGGCTCGTCTACGAGGGCGACGCGTCCGGCCGCTCCGTCGCGGTCCGCGAGACGGACAAGCTGAGTGGGGCCTTCGCGACATCCGTCGAGGTGACCGCGGTCAGCGACCGGCTCGAGACGTGGAGCCGGATCGCGTTCGAATGGCTCGAGGCACAGCCCGCGCTACGATGACCGCAGGAGGTCGTCGGTGAACCACCGTCCCGATCACCGCCGCATCGTCGCGGCGGCTCTCCTTGCGATGGCTGGGCTTGTCCTGGGCGCCGTCCCGATCCGGGCGTCGAGCGCGGGCGCCGTCGTCGTGGTGCCGGCGACCGGCGAGGTCGACAACGTCATGTCCGACGCGATCGTCAGCGGCCTCGATTCGGCGGTCGCATCGGCTGCTGCCGCCGTGGTCATCCGGCTCGACACACCCGGCGGCAGCCTCGATTCGACGCAGACGATCGTGACCGCCCTGCTCTCGGCCAAGGTGCCGACGATCGTCTGGGTGGCGCCCGCCGGGGGCTTCGCCGCGAGCGCCGGAACGTTCATCACGCTCGCCGCGAATCTGTCCTGGATGGCGCCCGGAACACGGATCGGGGCCGCCTCGCCGATCGACGGGTCGGGCAATGACATTCCGGGCACGCTCGGGGTCAAGGTCAAGAATGACGCGATCGCGTGGATCACCTCGATCGCCCAGGTCCGCCA
The DNA here is from genome assembly GCA_031361415.1 of Chloroflexota bacterium. Classification (GTDB taxonomy): domain Bacteria; phylum Chloroflexota; class Limnocylindria; order Limnocylindrales; family CSP1-4; genus CF-46. Next base: position 2,878 of record JANMCU010000131.1, read on the forward strand.
TCGGCCGGTCGACTGGGCGGCGGCGACCGTGGCGACCGCGCGCTCGTCGTCGGCCGAGGAGGCGGTCTCGCTCGGGGCGGTCGACGGGATCGCGTCGACGATCGATGAGGTCATTGGCGCGGCGAATGGTCGGACGGTCCAGGTCGCGGGCAAGGACACGGTCCTCCAGCTGGCCGGCGCCCCGATCGAGGAGGCGACGAGCAATCCGCTCGGTGGCTTCCTGCGCCTGCTCGTCGACCCGAACATTGCCTTCCTGCTGTTCACGGTCGGAGCGCTTGCCCTCCTGTTCGAGCTCCAGAACCCGAACCTGCTGACCGGGATCTTCGGTGTCGTCCTGCTGGCCCTGGCCGGGATCGGGTTCGTCAACCTGCCGACCGACCTGACCGGCCTGCTCCTCGTCACCGTCGGACTCGTCCTGTTCGCGCTCGAGCCGGCAATCCCGAGTCACGGCCTGCTGACGATCGGCGGCGCGATCGCGTTCGTCGTCGGCGGGTTCGCTTTGTACAGCCAGTCCGACCAGTTCGGGCCCGCCGTCCGGGTGGCCCTGCCGCTGCTCGGGGTCGCGGTCGTGACGGCGGCCGCGTTCGGGCTGCTGATCACGACCACGGCGATCCGGACCCGACGGATGGTCGCGCCCAGGGATCGCCAGCCCGCGTCGCTCGTCGCGGGCACGCTCGGCGAGGTCCGCCGTCCGCTCGAGCCGCTGGGCTCGATCTACGCCCTCGGCGAGGAATGGTCCGCCCGGACGTCGGACGACCGACCCCTGCCCCGGGGCACCGCGGTCCACGTCGTCCGGACCGACGGGCTGACCGTCGTCGTCGAGCCGGAGGCGTCCGGACTACGCTGAACATCCACACCTGAAGGAGTCCCTCGTGGAAGGCCCTGTCGTCGCCCTCGCAGTCGTCGTCTTCATCGGCGTCGTCCTGCTCGTCCTGCTCTACCTGTCGGTCCGGGTGGTGCAGCAGTACGAGAAGATGATCGTGTTCCGGCTCGGCAGGACCAACGAGGGCATGGTCCGCGATCCGGGTCTCCGCTTCCTCGTCCCCGTCCTGGATCGGCCGGTCAAGGTCGATGTCCGCGAGCGATTCATCGAGGTCCCGAGCCAGACGACGATCACCAAGGACAACGCCCCGATCAACGTCGACTTCCTGATCTACTGGCGGATCGTCGAGCCGCTCAAGAGCGTGGTCAACGTCGAGAATTTCGCCGGCGCCCTGCAGGGCGTGGCGACGACCACGCTCCGGGCGGTCATCGGCGACATCTCGCTCGACGAAGTCCTGTCCAAGCGCGACCAGATCAACGAGCTCCTCCGGGTCAAGCTCGATGAGCAGACCGAGCGCTGGGGCGGCAAGGTCACGACCGTCGAGATCCGCGAGATCATCCCGCCGCGCGACGTCCAGGATGCGATGAACCGCCAGCTCACGGCCGAGCGGACGCGGCGCGCAGTCGTGACCGAGTCGGAGGGCAATCGCCAGGCCGCGATCAACGTCGCCGAGGGCCAGAAGCAGTCCGAGATCCTCAAGGCCGAGGGCGAGCGGCAGGCGGCGATCCTGCGCGCCGAGGGGTTCAGCCAGGCATTGACCCGGATCTACGGCGCGGCGGCCGGGATCGACGAGAAGACGATGGCCCTGCAGTACCTCGAGGCGCTCAAGGCCCTCGGCGCCAGCCCGTCGACGAAGTTCGTGATCCCGACCGAGTTCACGAAGCTGCTCGAGCCGATTGTCGGCTATGTCGGGCGGGGCATGGCGGCCGGGCCGTCGACGGCGTCGGTGGCGGCGGGCGGATCGGCGAGCGAGGGCGGCTCGGCAGCCACGTGATCGGCCGGGCCGCGACGAGGCTCCTCGCCGCGCCCCGGGTCGGGCCGGAGGAGGCCGGTCTCAAGTCGGCCGTCGATGCGCTCGGTGGTGAGGTCATCCGGCTCCGATCGCGCGATGGCCTGAAGCTCACCGCGCGCTGGCTGCCAGCCGACCCCTGGTCTGCCACGGCCGACGCGGGCGCTGGGACGTCCGCTGCGGCGACAGTGAGCGTGGATTCGCCCGGCGCGGACACCCCATGGCGGCCGGATCCGTACGAGGCGATCCTGCTCCTCCACGGCTGGACGGGTTCCGTCGCGCCCGACCTGGTGGAGCTCGGTCCGACCCTCCGGCGAACCGCCGGCGTCCTCGGCCTCGACTTTCGCGGTCACGGTGGCTCGGACGACGCACCGACGACCTTCGGTCTGCACGAGATCGAGGACGTCGCGGGCGCCCTCGCCTGGCTCGGCGAGCGAGGGATCCGGCGGGTCGCGCTCGTCGGCTCATCGATGGGCGGTGTCGTCGCGATCGCGGCGATCGTCGTCCTCGGCGACGGCAGCCTGGTCCAGGCCGACCTCGACCCAACGGCACCCGCCGCCGCCGTCGAGGCGCCGCGGCCGCGGATCGTCTGTGCCGTTGCCGAGTCGGTCGCGCCCGACCTCCGGATCCCGATCGCCAACCGGATGGGGCTGCCGATCGGCGGCGTGCTCCGTCGGGCGTTGGCCGGACGGATGTTCACGATCGCCGGCCGGCGGGTCGGCGGCGACCTGCGAGCGACCGAGCCGGGTCGGATCGTCGGCCTCGTCGAGCCTGTCCCGTTGCTCCTCGTCCAGGGAGGCGCGGATCGGACGGTCCGGCCGGCTGACGGACGGCGGCTGGCGGCGCTCGCGGGGCCTTCGGCTCAGCATTGGGAGGTGCCCGGCGCGGAGCACGGCCAGGCACGGCGGGCCGGCCCGGCGCAATGGGACGAACGGGTGTCCGCTTTCCTCCGTTCGGCATTCTCCGGCGCCCGGGAGGTGGTGCATATAATCCACGGGTCGGGGGAGCCGACAGCGAATTCCGACTCCGGGGGACTGGAAGGAGACTGATGGCGGCCAAGATCCTCGTCGTCGATGACGACCCGAATGTCCAGCGCCTGCTCCAGTACACGCTGAAGCAGGAAGGCTACGAGGTCGTCATCGCGGCCGACGGCGCCGAAGGATTCCGCCTGTGGGGCGCCGAATCGCCGGACCTGATCCTGCTCGACGTGATGCTGCCCAAGCTCGACGGGTACCAGGTCGCGACGAAGATCCGGACCGAAGAGGGCACGACGGGCCACGTCCCGATCATCATGCTCACCGCCGAGCGTGAGGTCGAGCAGAAGGTGCGGGGCCTGCGCGCGGGTGCCGACGACTACCTGATCAAGCCGTTCCACCCGGCCGAGCTGATGGCCCGGATCAAGAGCCTCCTCGCCCGGTTCGCGCCGCACGAGACGCTCGTCGGGCGGCCGCCGCTCGGACGCGTGCTGGCGTTCTACGGGGCCAAGGGCGGGGTCGGCACGACGACGATCGCGATCAACGCGGCGATCGCGCTCCATCGCGAGCTCGGCCGCAAGGTCGCCCTCGTCGACGGCAATCTCCAGTTCGGCGATCACCGCGTCTTCCTCGACCTCGGGCTCGACAAGAAGTCGATCGTCGACATCGTGACCGCCCCGACCATCGACCAGGACCTCGTCCGGCAGGTGATGGTCAAGCATGATTCGGGCGTCGACCTGCTGCTCGCGCCACCGTCGCCCGAGACGGCCGAGCTCGTGACCCAGGATCACATGCCGATCATCGTCGAGCAGCTTCGCGGGCTGTACGACTACGTCCTGATCGACATCGACAAGCGCCTCGACGACATCAACCTCGGCATTCTCGAGGCGGCCGACACGATGTTCGTCGTGATGACCGCCGACCTGTCGTGCCTGAAGAACGTCCGGCTGGTGCTCGAGACGATCGGCCATCTCGGCTACGAGTCGAAGAAGGTCCAGCTCGTCCTGAACCGCTCGAACGCGTTCACCGGCATCAGCGTGAAGAACGCCGAGGGTGCCCTGAAGCGGACGATCGACCACCAGATCGTCAACGAGTACCGCGGGGCGATCAGCGCGCTCAACTCCGGGGCGCCGTTCATGTTCACCAAGGCCGATTCGCTCCTTGGGCGGTCGCTTCTCGACTTCGCCCGGGTCGTCGACAAGGCGCCGATCGCAGTCGCGGCGCCGGCGCTCCTGCGGGGCTGACGCTTCGAATTGCCCGCTCGTCGTTGAGCGGTCGTGCAGAGCGGGGTGATCGGGCGGTGACCGGCGCCCGGTAGGGTCGGGCCGTGCTGGCCACCCTCCTGTCGTCCACCCTCGTCGGCCTCGACGGCCGGATCATCCGGGTCGAGGTCGATGTCGCGCCGGGCCTGCCGGGGTTCACGATCGTCGGACTCGCCGACGCGGCCCTCCAGGAAGCACGCGAACGCGTTCGCGGCGCGATCCGGAATGCCGGGTTCAGCCATCCGCCGCGCCGGATCACGGTCAACCTCGCGCCGGCCGACCTGCGCAAGGCAGGCGCGTCGCTCGACCTGGCGATCGCCATGGGAATCCTGCTGGGCTCCGAGCAGGTGGTCGCGCCGGCCGGTCGGGTCGCACTGATCGGCGAGCTGTCGCTCGGCGGCGACGTCGCATCCGTGCCGGGGATCCTGCCGATGACGGCGGCGCTGGCCCGGCGCGGCGTCCGCCGGGTCATCGTGCCGGTCGACGCCGTCGACGAGGCGGCACTCGTCGATGGGATCGAGGTGATCGGCGTCCCGACCTTGCGGGATGCGGTCGACGCTGTCCGGCACAGTCGGCGGCGCTCCCGCCGGCTCGCGCCCCGTCGTGTCGAGCTGGCAGAGCTCGCGGCGGACGCGCCGCACCGGTCCGCTGCGCCGGCTCGCTCGGGCGCGAGCTCGACCGGTGGCTCGGCCATGGACCCGACACCCGATCCGGCGCCGGATCCTGTGCCGGACCTGGGCGAGGTGCGCGGCCAGCTCGAGGCGCGTCGCGCGCTCGAGATCGCCCTCGCCGGCGGTCATGGCCTGCTCTTCGTCGGCCCGCCGGGATCAGGCAAGACCCTGCTTGCCCGGACGATCCCGAGCCTCCTCCCGCCACTCGATGATGCCGAGGCGGTCGCGGCGACGATCGTCGCGTCGGTCGCCGGCGAGGGCCCGATCCGCGAGCTCCGCCGCCGCGCGCCGGTTCGAGCTCCGCATCACACGCTGTCCTATGCGGCAATGGTCGGCGGCGGGCCGCGGATGTCGCCCGGTGAGGTGACGCTTGCCGATCACGGCGTCCTGTTCCTCGACGAGCTGCCTGAGTTCGGGCGCGACGTTCTCGAGGCCCTCCGCCAGCCGCTTGAGGACGGCTTCGTGTCGGTGGCCCGCGTGGGGCGTGCCACTCGGTTCCCGGCCCGGTTCCTGCTGGTGGCGGCAATGAATCCGTGTCCGTGCGGCTTTGCCGGCGACCCGTCCGGACGGTGTCGCTGTCCGATCGGCGCCCCGGAACGGTACGCGGGCCGGGTCAGCGGCCCGCTTCGCGACCGGATCGATCTGTGGGTGACGATGACCCGGGTGGCGCCCCAGGCCCTGATCGAAGGGCGCGATCCCGAGCCGTCGGCGGCAGTCGCAGTGCGGATCGCAGCTGCCCGTGACGTCCAGGAGGCGCGGGCCGGCCGGCTGAACGGGCGGCTGTCGGGCCGCGGTCTGCGGGCGGCCTGCGACCTGTCGGCGGCCGCCATCGCTCGGGCCGTGGCGCTGGCCGATCTCGAGTCCCTGTCGGGCCGCGGCACCATCCGGGTGCTCCGGGTTGCGCGGACGATCGCCGACCTTGACGGGTCCGCCCGGGTCGAGCCCGAGCACCTCGACGAGGCGGCCCGCTTCCGCTCGCCCGCATCACGGCTCGATGCCCGAGAGGCGAGCTGACCGATGAGCGAGGCGGCCGGTGCGCGCGGCGGCGTCGACGCCGCCCAGGCCAACGCGCCGTCGGGCGACGGTCCGGCGCCCCCGGACGAACGCGAGAGTTGGGCGATCCTTCTGTCCGTCCACGGCCTCGGCCCGGCAGGCTTCGGCGCTCTCCTGGCGGCTCATGGAAGCGCCCGCGCGATCCTCGCAGGGGCAGGACGCAGGGGAGCGGCAGCGCGATTTGCCCGGATCGCTGCTGAGGGCGACGGCCGTCCTCCGTTCGGCGTACCGGTCGGGGAGGGGATCGTGACGGCCGCCGCGGAGCTGGACGACCGGCTCGCGCTCCTGCGAGCCAGCCAGCTCGAGATCGTGACCCTCGACGATCCCGGGTATCCGGCCCGGCTCCGGGCGATCGAGCTGCCGCCGCCCGTCATCCTCGTCCGCGGCGATTCGGCGGCGCTCAACGGGCGGCACGCGGTCGCGATCGTCGGCACGCGCCGGCCAACCGAGACAGGACGGCTCGTCGCTGCCCGGATCGCGGCCGCGCTGACACGCGCGGGCGCAGTGGTCGTATCGGGTCTGGCCGTGGGCATCGACGGCTCGGCCCACGCCGCGGTGGTCGCCGACCGGCGACCGACAGTTGCGGTGCTCGGCTCGGGCCATGGCCGGCTCTTCCCCCGGGCGCATGAGCGTCTGGCCGCCGAGATCGTCTCGGCCGGCGGCGCCGTCGTGTCCGAGCTGTGGCCCGACCAGCGCCCGTCGGTCCACACGTTCCCGCAGCGGAACCGGGTCATCAGCGGTCTCGCCGATGCGACGATCGTCGTCGAGGCGGGCCTTCGAAGCGGCGCCCTGATCACCGCCAGATGGGCTCTCGAGCAGGGTCGCGACCTGTTCCTCGTGCCGGGGCCGATCGACGAGCCGCGCTCGGCCGGCTGCCTCCACTGGCTGCGCGAGTACCCCGGCGAGGCACGCATCGTCGCGACCCTCCCGGAGCTGGTGACCGATCTCGGCCTGCTCGAGGAGGGCGAGGTCGAAGGCCCGGACGCGGATCGTTCGCGTGACGGACGCGCCGGTGCGTCGAGCCGACCCGCGCGACCGAGCCTCAGGGCCGTCCTGGTCGAGCTCGGGCCGACGGCGCGTGACATCGGAGCCGCGCTGGTTGCCGGTCGCGGCAGCCTCGACGAGCTCGTGGCGGCGACCGGCTTCGAGCCCGCGACGGTGCTCGGCGCGCTCACGGTCCTCGAGCTGCACGGCTTCGCGACGACGACATACGGCCGATATCGCGCCGCCGGCCAGCTCGCGAGCGCGACCCTTCGGGAGCTCGACGCGGGGCCGGCCACGAGGTTGCCCGCCCGACCCGGCCCGTGTTAGGGTGGCCTCTGGCCGCGTGTGCACTGAGCGTGGCCGACAGCACCGAACGGTGTTTCGTCCCCCAGCGAACCGCTTCTGGAGACTGTCGTATTGCGAAAGTTCGCAGCCGCGGCTCTGGCCGTCCCCGTCCTGGCCATGCTGTACGTGCCGATTCTTGCGCGCCGCTCGGTCGCGGCCCGGCTCGGACTCGTGGCCAGCGTCGGAGTCGTCGTCCTCGTTGCGGCGCTCGGCCTGGCCCGGCCGGTCGCGACGACGGCGTCCCAGCCCGCGCCTCCGATCACCGCCCTGCCGGCGAGCGCATTCCGCTCGATCCAGGGCGGGACCGACCTCCACGCCGCCATCGATATCACGTTCAGTGAGCCGATGGACCGGCAGAGCGTCGCCGCGTCGCTGACCGTCTCGCCGGCGACGGCGGTCCAGCTCAGCTGGGACGCGACCGACACCGTCCTGACCGTTCGCCCGGCGGGCCATTGGGCGGCGGGCGCCTACCACACGATCACCGTCGACCCCGGCACCCTCGCGGCCGGCGGCCGGCCGATGTCCGGGACCGTCCAGGCGGCGTTCGTGACCCGGCCCGAGACCAGCGGCCGGATCGCCGCAACACGCCAAGCCGGTGACGCGATCTCCATCGCGACCGCGTTCCGGATCACCTTCGATCGCGCGGTGGCGGTCGCAGCGGTCCAGGCCGCACTCCGGATCAGCCCGGCGGTGACCGGCGAGCTCGTTGCCGATGACGATGGGTCGGAGATCGTCGCGACCAGCGCGCGGGGATTCACCTTCACGCCTGCGGCGGCCCTGGCCGGCGGCGCGACCTATCGGCTGTCCCTCGGGCCGCTCGTCGACGCCGACGGCGCGGACGTCGCGACGGTCGCTCCCGCATCGCTGACGACCTCCGCCGCGCCGCGCATCGTGCGCGTCCGACCGGCCGATGGAACGACTCATGTCGACCGCCACGCGACGCTGTCGGTCCGGTTCAGCGAGCCGATGAACCATCCCTCGACCCAGGCCGCGCTGGCCGTCACCGCCAACGGCAAGCCGGTCGCGGGCACCTACGCCTTCGCCGAGTCGAGCACCGTCCTCGTCTTCACGCCGACCGCGGCGCTGCCCGCCGGATCGCACGTCGTGTTCACGATCGCGGCGAGCGCCACGTCCGCCCAAGGCGTGGCCCTTCGGTCGGCTGGCACGTTCGCCTTGACGACCGTGCCGGCTCCCCCACCGGCCAAGCCGCCGACCGCGGGCCGGACCGGCGGATCGACGGGCCGCGGCACGACCGGCAGCGGCTCGACCGGCGGCGGCGCAGTCGGCGGCGGGTCGTGGGGCGCGGTCGAGACGTACTACCTGCGCCTGATGAACTGCACCCGGACCGGCGGCTGGGTGACCTCGACGGGTTCGTGCAGCAGCCCCGGCGGCCGGAATGTCGCGCCGCTCCGGCTCGACGCAGGAATCTCGACGAAGGTGTCGCGACCGTACGCGAAGCGCCTCGCCGTCGGCGGCCAGTGCGACCACTTCATCGGCGGCACGCCCGGCGACCGGTTGCGGGCGGCCGGCTACACGAGCTACATCTGGGGTGAGAACCTCGGCTGCCAATCGGGCAACCCGTTCTCGGCCGTCCTCGGATCGCATCTCTTCTTCCAGAGCGAGAAGCCGTACCTCGGTGGCCACTACGTGAACCTGATGAACGCCGCCTATGACCGGGTCGGGATCGGCGTCTGGGTGTCGGGTGGACGGGTCCGCCTGGTCGTCGACCTCTACCACCCGCTCTAGAAGCGCCGTCGCGGGACGACGCGCAACGTGCGATCGACCGGCGCGGGGCTCGCACCGCCAGGCATCCGACCCAGCCGTCCCGCGCAAACCGGGACCATCGGGCCGGAGACGGCGACGCCCCGGCATCCGACGATCGATCGGTGATCCGCAACGTCGTCATCCACATCGCCAACGAGCAGCCGCTGGTCGCCGACCTCTACGACATGCCCACGGCCGCCGACGTGAGCCTGGTGTGCACGAACGTCCGGATGCTCGACGGCAAGAAGCCGATCTTCATCGACCACCAGAATTCGGTGTTCTCCTTCCCGTACGGCACGATCCGGTTCATCGAGATCCTCGCCGGGGCCGCGACGGGCATGCCGGAGACCGAGTCGGACGATCGAGACGCCGTGCCGGCCGAGTCGGCCGGCGAGCCGGAGACCGAGGCCGACCTCGAGCTCGACGAGGACTTCCTGCGTCGCATTCGCGAGGTCTGACGCCTGCGTCGACCGGCTCGTCCGCCGGGCGCGGCTCTCTCGGCGCCTGCGCGTTGAGGGTGATCATCGAGTTGGAACCTCGGCAAGCCCGCGCTAGGCTCGTTCAGTGATCCGCCTCGCCATCGTCGACGACCACCCCGCGATCCACGCTGCGATCGAGGCCGCGATCCGGGACCGCGACGACCTCGAGCTCGTCGGCTCGGCGACCACCGCGATCGCCGGCCTCGAGCTCGTCGAACGGACCTCGCCCGACGTCCTCGTCTGCGACCTGTGGCTGGACGGGGAGCCGGGCGGCCTCGATGTGCTCGCCGCCATCACCGCGCAGACTCGCCCGGCCGGCCCGCGGGTCCTCGTCCTGAGCGGCTTCGACCAGCCGAGCTTCCTGCGTGCCGCGTTCGACGGCGGTGCGGCCGGCTATGTCTCCAAGGCCAGCCCGGTCGAGGCAATCGTCGAGGCGATCCTCGCCGTCGCCCGCGGCGAGACGCGCTTCCCGGCGGTCACCCTGCGAGCCCTGCGCGATGCGCCGCGCCGGCCGAGCCCCCGCGAGATGGGCGCGATCCGCCTCCTCGCCCGGGGCGCCTCGAACGACGAGATCGCGGTCGGGCTCGGGATCAGCATCAAGACGGTCGAGAGCCATCTCCGCCGGCTGTTCGGCCGGTACGGCGTTCTGAGCCGGACGGAGCTCGCGATGCTGGCGGTCCGCGAGGGCTGGCTCGGGACGGGTCCGTGAGGATCCCGGCGACGCCGACGGCGACCGGCAGGCCCGTCGCCCGTGACCGGATGCCGGCCGGGAAGTCCGCGCTGGCGGCCGGCGTCTTGATCGCGATGGTCGTGACGCTTGCGAGCCTCGGCGCGCCTGGTTTGCCTCTCGTGATGCCGTCGCTGGTGCCCTTCCTCGTCTCGATCGCGGGCATCCTGCTCGCCCTGCTCTGC